>NZ_JBBUKT010000008.1 GCF_038066715.1 Luteolibacter sp. Y139
TGTCCGGGCTGTTGTCCCGGTTGGTTTCCCTGGCCGGGTTGATTGCCTGCTTGTTCACCACGCTGACCTTGTCCGGGCTGTTGTCCCGGTTGGTTGCCTTGACCGGGTTGATTGTCTGCTTGTTCACCACGCTGACCTTGTCCGGGCTGTTGTCCCGGTTGGTTGCCTTGGCCGGGTTGATTGCCCGCTTGTTCACCAGGCTGGCCTTGTCCGGGCTGCTGTCCCGGCTGGTTTCCTTGGCCGGGTTGATTGCCCGCTTGTTCGCCACGCTGCCCCTGTCCGGGTTGGCTGTCTGCTTGTTCGCCGGGTTCGCCTTCACCGGGCTGCTGTCCCGGTGGATCGCCTTGCCGTGGCTGGTTGTCAGCTTGCTTGCCGGGCTGACCCTGACCTGTGGCTTGTTCCGAAAGCTGTTGCAGTTGATCGCGCGCATAGCGGAGCGCTTGGGCCTCGTCGCCGAGCACGCGCTCGGCGGCGCCTTCAATTCCTTGTGTTAGATCGGCGATGCCCTCGGCTGCGCGTTCGGCGGCGGGACTCTTGGCACCGGCTTGCTCCATTTGCTCGAGAGAACGGGCGATCTGGTTTTGCTCTGCTCCGCGGAGTGCCTCGGAGAGATCTTTGGATACTAGGGGCTCCGCACGTTCCGCGGATTGGGCGGTCTCGCGGACGTTATCCATCAGCTTCTGGAGGTCGTCACGTTGTCGGGCGATCTCAGGTGTGGCGGCCTCCGATTCGCGCAGACGAGGACTACGGGGCGCTTCCTCCTGAGCACTCGATTCGGCGAGCTGCTGCTGTCGCTCCTTTAGAGCGCGGGCGTCTTGTCGCAGGTCGCGAAGTTGTTCCGCCAGTTGCGCGGCGCTGTTCTTGCGGAAATCTTCATGCTCTTGCTCCAAGGTTTCTTGCGTCCTGCGTCCTGCCGCGAGCGCCTCGCCAAGCTTGTTTTCGGAAAGCTGCTCGCTTGCCTGCTGTGCGCGTTCGCGAGCTTCGTCGAGGGCCTCGCTCTTGGGCTGTTGGGATCCGTCGCGGGAGGGGTCATTTGTTTGCTCACGAAGCTGGTCCACATCGGCAAGCAATTCGCGCTGCTGCTCGCGGAGTTGCTTGAGCTGGCGCTCCACCTCGGCGCGCTTCTCGGGTGTGTTGGCTTCGGCAAGCGCGTTTTGGAGGGCTTGTATTTCCTCATTGAGATCGCGCTGGCGTTTGGCGAGTTCTTCAAGCTTGCGGAGCGTGTCCATCGCTTGGGCTGCTTCACCGGCCGGGGTTTCGGGACGGGCCTGCTTTTCGGCCTGATAGGGCGTTTCTTTCTGCTCCAGCTCGAGTTCGTCCCGCTGCATTTCCTCGGAGGATGATGACGATTGTTGCCCGGCGTTCTGGCCGGTCATGATCATCGTCTCCGAACTCATGAGCTGATAGAGATGGCGTAGCGCGACTTGCTCATCGCTGATTGCCTCCTCAAGAGGAGCTGCGGAAGTCTTCTCCTTCGCGCTGGTGAGCTCGCCGAGCGCGTCCTTCATCGCGAGCCGCGCATCGGTCAGATGCTGGCGGACGGATGGGTTGGTCTGCTCCGCTTCCAACGCGGTTGCGGTTTCAATGGCGATTTCCTGCGAGCGGCGGAGAGTTTCAAGCTCATCCGATTCGGGTGGCGTGTCGTTGATTTCTGCGTGATCACGGCGAATCGCCCAAGTGGCGTTGAGGATCTGCGTCTCCGTCTTGATGAGATCTGCGGCACCGCCAGCAGGCTCGCCTTCGGCTCCTGCTTGTTGTTCCTGCTCCCCACCGGGTGGAGCGGCTTGCTGACGGAAGGTCTCGTCGAAGTCGCGGACGCGGACGATGTGGATGTCGCCGTTGACCCGGCGCTTTTTGCCGTCGGGCCCGAGGTCTTCGGCCCAAGCATTCCACATGAGGATGTCCTTTGGCTTCGCTCCGGCTGCTTCAAGATCGATCAGCTCGGAAAGAGGTGCCAGCTTTCCTCCTGCGGCGACCGGAGTTTCAAGCTCGTGCCACTTCTCGCCATCGAGCGTGTAGCGGAGTCCCTGTGTGAGCAGGCCGGTGTCGTCGGTGATCTTGGCTTCGAGGCGGACCTCCTGGATCGGCGTGGCCTTGTCGTTCTTGCGAGGCAGCAGGACCTTCACGACGGGTGCCTTGTTAGGGAGCACCTTGATATCGAGCAGGTCCTTGCGCGAGTTGCGGCGTCCAGCGCTATCAGTGAGGACGAGTTCGTAGCGGGCGCTCTCCTTCGGCGTGAGGTTCGCAAGATAGCGCGCGGGATTGGCGGGGTCCGCGGTGAGCTTCACCGGTTGCTTGTCCTTTGCATTCAGCGTGGCAGTCAGGCCGGGGAGATTCGCCGTGAAGGAGAGTGCGATCGATGTGCGCTCAGGGACTTGGATGGAGCGCGGATCCTTGATCGTCTCCGGCTGCTTGGCGAGGTGCTCGGGAAAAGTCAGCACGGCTTGCGAACTGACCAGCGCGGGAAGATCGAAGACGCGAACCTTGAAGGAACGGCTGCTCCCGCCGGCGGTCACGATACGGTAATCCATCGGCCCGGGGACCGCGGAGAGCCGGGCTTGAAAGACGGGATCCGTAAACGGCCGGGTCATCGGAAGAGAGCGGACTTGCCCCGACTCATCGGTGGTCTCGAGCGATGCCTCGGCCGGGATGTTGATGCCAAAGCGTGCTTGGATCGTCAGAGAGGTGCCGCGCTCGATCTCGATGTCGCCGGGTTCCACCGAAATATCCAGCGGCGTGGCGGCGGCGATCTTTTCCTCTGCCGGGGTGGTGTTGGCGACATGTGTCCCGGTGGGAATCAAGGTCGACACGAGCCCCAGCCCGAACAACGCGATGCCGATGAGATTCAGCGTGCGCAATCCTTTCAGCCGCGGCTGGGGAACGAGCTCGAGCCACTCGTCGCGCTCGGCGGCGGCGACCGACTCGACGAGCAATCGAAGTTGGAGGTAGTTGAACGAGCCTCCTTCGGGATGTTGGTCGAGTGCGGCGAGCAGCGCGGTTCTCAGTTCGGGGTATTTCGTTTCCACCAGCTTCGCAACCTCACGGGGATTGCCCAAGCCGCTGCGGCTCCACCACCAGACTGCGGCAGAAGCGACAGCCAAGAGCGGCAACAAATCCGTGGCCAAGGTGCGCGCTGGAACTCCAGAGCGCCACAGGAGGATGGCGGCGAAGAGGCCCAGCCACCAGGTCACGGCGAGTCCGCCGTGGAGGCGTTGCTGCTGCCGTCGCCGCGCGAGCTCGGCAAGGATGGCGTGCAATCGGCGGATCATGACGTGGCGGGGTTGGCGCGGTTGCCCGCCAAGGCAGCCCACGCGGTTTCAGCGAGATAGAATAATGCGGCGGCGACGAGCAGCCACCAGCCAGTGCGTTGGCGGCTTTCCTGCTCGGCACTGGAAAGGGTGGCGGTCATCGCGTTGGCCTTTGCGATCACCGGTTCATCGAGAGGCAGGCCGAGTGCGCGGAGATCGGCCTCGGGCAAGGGTGTGAGCTCGGATTCAGCGGGATCGATCTGGATGGCGATCCGCCGGTTGCCCGAGGCGTGGATGCCGGGGGCGTCAATCCCGTCGTAACCGACGAAGTAGACGCCGCGACCTTGGCCAGCGTTTGCGATCAGCGAGTGAAGCAGCGGCGCGAACTTGGTTGTTAGGGCGAGCTGGCTATCGGCGGGGCGCCAGGTGGTGGTGAGGACGTGGAGGGTTCCCTTGCCGAGCGGATAGCTCAGCCATGCCGGATCGCCATTGTCGAAGCGGGCGAGCACCTTGCCTGGCGAGACGAGCTTCTCGGGAAGCACGCGATATTTCCAGATACGGATGCCGCTGAAGTCCGAGTAGCGGGGATCGGCAAACGGCGCGAAGACCGGTGACTTGAAATCGATCTCTCCGAAGCGGGCGTGGTCCTTCACTTTTGCTTCGGTCGGTGTGGCATCGGTGACTTGGACGAGATCTTCGAGAACCTTGGCGGCTGAGACATCACGCAGGGTGAGCAAGGCGGTTCCGCCATCCTCAATCACCTTGCGCAAGGCGGAGACATCTCCCGGTTTCCCATCCGTGATGGTGAGCGCGGGGGCTTCGGTGGTAGGCGTGTCGATGATCTCGACCGAATAATCCGCGGTCGGCTGCATGGCACGGTGGAGGAAGTAGGTGGTCTCCGTTGTATCAGTGACTTCGCTGGGACTCGGATGCCAGATCTTCACGACGGGCAGAGCCGAGGTGGTCCACGAAGCTTCGTTGTCGAACGCGTAGTCGTCTCCGGTGAGGGTGACCTTGCCTTCGGTAGGAACTCCCTCGGGCGCGTCGAAGATGGCGCTTTCGCCGGCCGGAACCGAGATTGTGGTCTTCACCGCGGTGCCGCTCCACTCCAGCGTGAACGCGGACTTTGCGGAGCCCGCGGCATTGGTCACGCGGGCGCGCCGGACTTGCTTTTCCGGTGGTAGCATTTGCACGCCGGCATTGGTCCTGCTGTCGGCAGGAGCGGTGGGATGAAGGACGATGCGCAGGGCGTCCGGCCATGATTCATTGCGCAGGCGATCCAGTGTGGAGCCTTTCTGAAAGTCACCGAAGAGGTGGAGGTGAAGCGGTGTGTCCCCGCCGGCCGCGGCGACGGCGGAGAGGATGGCATCGTCGAGATGGGTGGCCTGCCAATCGGCCTGCACCTCGCCGAGCAAGGCCAGCGCGGTGGACTTGCGTTCGCCGGGCACGAGGCCGCGGGCGCGTTCAGGATCTAACAAGATGTGGAGACGATCCGAGAAGGTTGCGACCGCGATCGCATCATCCTTTGGCAACTTCTCGATTTCCTCGCGCGCGGCGGCAATGGCTTTCTCCTCCGGTTCGCCGCGCATGCTGGCGCTGGTGTCGATGAGGATGAAGTGCGTGGTGGCACCGGTGGGCGGGGCGGGGGAGTTTTCCTTTGCGGGGAAGAATGGCCGGGCAAAGGCGAGGACCATCAGTGCGAGTGCGGCGCAGCGCAGGATGAGCAAGAGGATATCCTGCAGACGCGCGCGGCGCTTGGTGATGGGCGGATGATCCTCAAAGAACATCAGCGAGGAGAAGGCGACCGTTTCCTTCGGGCGGTTCTTCCGCAGATGCAGCAGGACCGGCAGCGCGAGGGCTGCCAGTCCGGCGAGGAAGAATGGAGCGAGGAAGGCCACGGTTCAATTCATGAGCTGCTCTTGCGGACGATGCGTTGGCCGAGCGATTGGCGATCGGAAAGGTAGGTGTGGAGGGCGGTCTCCAGCGGCTGGCCGGTCGGCAGCAGGTGATGAAGGATGCCGAGTGTGTCGCAGAGTGACTTGAGGCCCTGCTGGTGCTCGCTGAACTTCTTTAAGTAGCCCGCGCGCAGACGGTCGGGATCGGCGGGCAGGACGCGGCCGGATTCCATGTCCTCGAAGTTCACGGTGGAATCGAAGGTGAAGTGGATCTCGGCCGGATCGAGCGTCTGCATCAGGCTGACGTCGTGTCCACAGGCGGCGAGTGCCGATAGAGGGGCTTTCAGTTCTGTGAGAGGCGTGAGGAAATCGGAAATGACGAAGACCAACCCACGCATGCGGCCGCGGGAGAGGATGGCATCGACCGGGGAATGCAGCGCCGCGCCCAGGCCGAGGGCAGGACGATCCAGCGCGGCGAGGATGGCATGCAGGTGTCCGCTGCGATGACGCGGCGGGAGATAATCGCGTGCGACTTCGTCGAAGGTGAGCAAGCCGATCTCGTCGCCTTGCTGATGAAGGAACATCGCCAGCGTCGCGGCGAGGGTGCGGGCGTATTCGAGCTTGGTGTAGGACTTCGAGCCGTAGCCCATCGAGCGGCTCAGGTCTAATAGGACGTGGCAGCGGACATTGGTTTCCTCGCGGAATTTCCGGATGAAGGACTTGTCGCGGCGGGCGAGCACTTTCCAGTCGAGATAGCGGATGTCATCGCCCGGGACGTATTGGCGGTATTCAGCGAATTCGGCGGAGAAGCCGTGCCGCGGACTGCGGTGGAGGCCTTTCCAGAATCCCTCCACTACCGTGCGTGCGCGCAGTTCGAGGCTGCGGACGCGCATCAACGCCACCGGATCGGCGAAGTTTGATGAGCGCGGGGATGATGGATTAGGGTTCATTATTTCACTCTCGGATCGAGGTGTCCAAGCAAGTCTGGATCGTCAATTTTCCACCAATACTCATTCTTCGTTCTGGGTTGGTGGAATTCGTGGATGGAAACCAAACCGAGAAGTTGAATTGGGTCGTCTGCTAGAAAGTGCCATTCTGCATTCCGAGCATGCCACCATTCCCTTTCCTGCTCGAATTCAAGAGACCATCCTTTGCGCTCAAGGATTACGAGGGCGGTGTTGTAGACGTTCAGGTATGCTCCAATGTCTGGCATCTTGATTCCTTGGATTACGGAAGTGGCACATGCTTGAGCAGGCGATCGACGATACCCTCGGGCGTGACGCCCTCAGCCTCGGCGCGGAAATTCGGTAGGATGCGATGGCGGAGCACGGGATGGGCGAGCGCGCGGATGTCATCCGGTGTGACGTGGGTGCGACCGGCGAGGAGTGCTCGGGCCTTGCCGCCGATGACGAGGCATTGCGCGGCACGGAGGCCGGCGCCCCAGTTTACCCATTCGTTGATGAAGTCGGGGGTGCCCGGGCGGTTCGGGCGAGAGGCACCGACGAGGCGCACGGCGTAGCGGGCGGTTTCCTCGGCGATCGGCACCCGCCTCACGATTTCATGGAATGCCAGCAGGTCCTCGCCGGTGAAGAGCGCTTCGATGGGCTCCGGGCGCTTCGAGGTGGTGCTGGTGACCACCGCCACCTCATCGTCCTCACTGAGGTAGTCGATGCGGATGTCGAACATGAAGCGGTCGAGCTGGGCCTCCGGCAGGGGATAGGTGCCTTCCATTTCCACCGGGTTCTTGGTGGCCAGGACGAAGAACGGTTCTTCCAATGGATAGCGCACACCGGCGGCGGTGACCTGGTGCTCCTGCATCGCTTCTAACAGCGCGGACTGCGTCTTCGGCGGCGTGCGGTTGATTTCGTCCGCGAGGATGAGATTGGCGAAAAGCGGTCCCTTCACGAATTCGAGTCGGCGGCCACCATCCGGAGAATCGCCGAGGATCTCGGTGCCGGTGATGTCCGCGGGCATCAGGTCCGGGGTGAATTGGATTCGGTTGAAGGAGAGGTGAAAGAGCCTGGCGGTTGATTGGATGAGCAGCGTCTTCGCAAGTCCCGGTGCGCCGGTGATGAGCGCATGGCCACCGGAGAGCAGCGCGATGAGCAGCAGCTCAATGACGTCGTCCTGGCCGCGGATGACCTTGGCGAGTTCCTTGCGGATGCGGTCCCGCCCTTCCGAGATGCGGCGGACGAGCTGTTCTTCCGTGGCTAGTGAATCGTTGGCGGTGATCATGAGATAAAGTCAGTGGGTCATCGAATAGACGACGATGTTGATGCCCATCGGAAAGGCGAGCTTCTCGCTGAATTCGGCGAAGTAGAAGGGGTCCTCGCCTTCGCGCTCCCAGCCATCGCCGAGGTCGGTATTCTGGCAGATGATGACCATCAGGCGGCCCTTGGTATCGAAGATGCCGTGGAAGTGGGCACCCTTCGCACCCTTTTCCCAGAAGACGCCGGTGTAGCGTCCGCGGAGGGCGACCTCAATCGCCGGGATCTGCGGCTTCACCTTCATCGGGAAGACCGTGCTGAAGATCGGGTGGTCGAGTTCCAGCTCCTTGATCGGCAGGTCGGGGAAGACCTTTTTCATCTGGTCGCGGGTGTTCTCCCACTCGTCATCGCCCCAGAAGTCATCGATCATCAGGAATCCGCCATTGAGCAAATGCTCGCGCAGGATCTTGGTCTCTTCTTCCGTCAGGTCGAGTGAGCCGGTCTCGAGGGTGTAGAGGAAGGGATACTTCTTCAGTTCGGGATCGAGGATCGGGAGGATGATCGGCTCCGGATTTACGCGAATCGCGGTCATCTGCTGGAGGCGGAACGAAAAGTTCAGGTCGCTGTCCGGGTAGTCCGTCGCCCACTTGTAGTGATTCTCGGGGCGCAAGCGGACGAAGCGGAAGGTGTCGTCCGGAAAACGCGGGTCATTGTGCCAGCGCTCCACGCCATTGCGGTCGCCAAGGGTGGGTTCGCTCCGACGGCCACGACCCCAGCGGCCTTGACCGGAGGAGTCCGCAATGAAGGCGAAGAGCAACAAGCTGGCGATGGCGAGCGCGGGCTTCATTCGGCAGGAGGGAAAGTGGTGAGAAGTTCCAAGGCGGCCTGAAAGCGCGGGTTTTCTTCCAGAGCTTTCAACACCTGCCTACGGGACTCCTTGGGATCGGACTTTCGCAACAGGGTCGCGAGATCGAAATGAAGGCGGCCCGCGTCGCGTGGTTCGAGCGCGAGCAAGGACTCCAGTGACTCGCGGGTGCGCCTTGTATCGCCGGATTCCTTCGCTGCTGCGGCCAGTGTGCGGTAGGCCTTTTCCTGGAAGGGATTGGTCTGGAGCATTTGGTCGCCTTGGGCCGCGCGTTCGGCGGCGGGAAGTGTGCCGCCGAGTTCGAGCAGGCGTGCCGCGGCGTCGGAAACGTTCGAATCGATGGAGAGCAGCTTCGTCAGAGCGGCGCGTTCGCCCTCTTCATCGTTGAGGCCGCGGCAGGCGAGGGCGAGAGACCAGTAGGGATTGAATGACTCGCGGTTGTTCGGTTCGGCGCCGATAATCTTTTCTAACAATGCCTTCGACTCCTTCCATTTCCGCTCTTCGGTGAGCGAAGAGACGAGCATCATGGTGGCGGCGTAGCGCTTGGGGTTCGCTGCCACCCATGCGGCGGGATCCTTGCGATAGGCGACGTATTCCTCGTCATCTAGTGGCTTCCAATCGAGATCCGGTCCGTAGGTGGAGGCGATCTTCTTGGCGTAGTCGAGGAAGGACTTGTCCAGCTCCTCGATCAGCTTGGTGTGGTTGGCGATGGCATCGGCCACCGGCTTGCCATCGGAGAGGTCGGCGAGAATGGAACGCATCGCTCCCATGCCAAAGGTGCGGACAATGTATTCCGCAACGAGCGAGGCGTGATAGTAGCCGAGCATGATGTCCTCGCCGGCGAAGGACTCATCGAGCCGGGTGATCGACGGCACATTTCCATCAAGGAAGCGCTGCCGGAATTCCGAAGTCATGCCCTGGCCCCACCCGGCATGGACCTCCCGCTCCTCGAAGACGCTGATGCCTTCCGAGAGCCAGCGCGGGATGCGATGGCGGCTGGCATCGAGGGTGATGGTGTGCGTCATCTCGTGCCACAGCACCGATTCCCAATTCGAGCGGCCCAAGCGACCGCGGGGGCTGGTCATGGTGATCAGCGGGCCGAAGCAGACGCCGAGGAATGACTCACCGCCGGGCAGCCCGAAGGTGCGGATCGCGAAGTCTTCCTGCTTCGGCAGGATCTCCACCATCATCGGCGCGGAGAGCTTGATGCCGTATTTGTCGGCGAGAGTGTTTTTCGCGCGGGCTGCGAGATTCAGCGCGCGAGTGCCGAAGACGGCCATGTCCTCGGGCGACATGCGAAGGCGGACGCCTTCTTTGTTTCGCACCGGGTAGTCGCGCAGCTTGTCGCGCAGGGTGATGAGATTGAAGGCGGCGACGTTGTAGGGGTCCAGCTCGTGTGCTTGGGCGACATTCTCCCAGCCGGGTTCAAGCTGGCCGAAGCGAAGTTGATTCGAACCAAGCTCGAAGAGGATGGAGGGTGACACCGGATCGAGCTGCCGTGCTTCCTCCAGATACTTGATGCCTTCCTCAAAGCGATACTGTCCTGCCAAGGTCGTGCCGATGATCTCGGGGACGCGTGGGTTCTCTTCGTAGAACTTGTGAGCCCGTTCGATGGAGGCTTTCGCCTCCTTCTCATCATCCTGCACGAGAGCGATGGCAGCGAGATCGGCCCATGCCTCGGGGTGATCCGGATTGATGGCCAGCACCTGTTGAAGGACGTCCTTCGCTTCCTTGAAGGCTTTGCGGCCAGTGAGGAGGGTCGCCTTGTGAAGCAGTGCGGCGGTGTGCTTCGGATTCGCCTTTAGCGCGAGGTCGAGATAGCTTGCGATACCGGGCTCACGGTTAGCCGCGGGGAGTTCGAGGCCCGACTGGTCGAGTCCGAGGTTGAAATCCGGATCGCCGGGGAAGCGTTTCAGACCCTCGCGAAAGTATTCCGCAGCGAGTTGGCGGTCATGATTCGCCAGGGCGAGCTTGCCGAGGGCGAGGTAAGGTTCACGACCTTCGGGGTCGGCCTTTTTCGCCGGCTCCAGCAAACGCTCGAGCACCATCTTCGCATCGACACGGTGATCTAACAGAAGCTCCGCGTAGGCCGCCGTCTTGCGCGAGTTACCCTTGGTCGGGTGGTCCGGCTGGAATCTCGCCGCGCGCTCGGTCAGCGTGGTCGCTTCCTCCACGGCACCGGTCGCCCGGTAGGCGCGAGCAGCTTGCAATGCGAGCTCGGGATCGAAGGCGGCTCCCCGGCCGAGTTCATTCGCGCGCTCGGCCGCTTCATGATACTTGCCGGTCTCCAGCAGCGTGCGGATTTCCAGCGCGGCGAATTCCGGATAGTTGTCATTCACCGGGGTGCCTTTCTTCGCCGCTTCGAGACTGGCTGCGTAGTCACCCTTCAGAAACGCGCTTCGCCCGGCATCGAGGGTTGCGGGATCCTGAGCGATGGCCGCGGCATGCATCGCCGTCATCGCCAGTGCGACTCTCAAGCTGCGCTGAAAGCCTGATTCCCACGTCATAGCCCGAAGGGTAGCACTCGGCATGCGCACGGCACGGAAAACCCGGGCGTACGGGAAAATTCCGGAAAGAGAGAAATCATCCGTGAGAAGAGGCAATTCTCCGGGCCGCATTCCGACAAAGTGATACGCCACCGAAAAGAACGCGGCCCGGGGGACGGCCGCGTTGCTTTTTCGGGGGAGATTCACTCATTCCGACAGCAAGCCTGCTGCCGCTTCGGGGATATCGAAGGTGGTGGAGCCGACGCCGGTGAAAGATACCTTGGTGGTGCGATTCACATCGCGGTCCTCGCCATTGAAATTCATTTTCCCGGTGAGCGTGAGTTCGTAGCCGGTCAGCACGCCATCGGTGACGGTGAAGCTCACCGAGCCACCGGCTCCGGAGACTTCCGGCGGCCCGCCATTTCCGCCACCTTGGCCACCGCCGCCACCACCTCCGCGACGGCCGCCGAATCCGCGGAACGAGATCAGCTCTTTCGCGGTGGCTTCATCGAGCGTTCCTCGGATGCTGCCGTTTTCGAGCTTCACGTCCTTGGCCTTGGAGACCAGGTCTTTGGCGTCGGTGGTGGGTTCGTGGAGGTTTTGCACCATGCGCGCGACCCAGCGGCCGGGGCCTTGCTCTTCGGTATCGGGATTCGGCACGACCCAGGCGCCATCGCGCTGCATGGCGGCCTTGCCCTTGCGGGCGAGGACCTGAAACTCCTGATCGCGGCCTGGCATGGTGACGAGGATGTAACCGCCGCTTCCCTTCTTGCCACTGGTGGTGCGGTCGCCGAAATTGCCGCCGAAGGAGGTCGTGTTGCTCCAGGCGTAGCTGGTGGCCGCGGCGAGTTTCTCGGCGGCGGCGGTGAGGTCAGCCGCGGGATTGGCGGCGGGCTGCTCCGGCGCGGCGGGCGTTTCGGCCGGGGTTGCCGGAGGGGTTTCCTGAGCCGGGGCGACGGCGGTCGCGAGGAGGACGAAGGTCAGCGGGGCGAATCGAAAGGCTTTTGGTTTCATGGCTGGTTGGAGGAAAGGTCCAATGAGATGAAACAGGCGCACCCGGAGAGAAGTTGCAGGGTGTTTTGTCATGAATTTGAAGGGGGAATTCCGGACTGCCTGCTACTCCGGCCACTTGATGTCCGGTGCTGTGCCTTTCCAGAAGGGTTGGCGCGGGTCGAAGATGTCCATGCCGTTGAGCTGGACGTGGCCGTGCTTGTCGACGGGAAGATTTTTCCTAGTCCCATCGACGAAGAGAACCACTGCTTTGTCATCGTAGTTGGCCCGCCGCTCAAAGCACCGCTTCATTGAATTTACGGGTGCCATCAGGACCGGCGAAGTCGGATTGCTGGATGAAGATAGGCCTGCGATGTAAGCAAAAGCGCACTCACCCATTTCCAGTGCATGGCTTCCGCTGATGTTATTGTCAGGCTTGTGCGGGGTAATCGAACTCGGTGCCCAAAAGATCCTCTCGCTCTTGGTTCCAGCTGCGATCAGTTGGCGGAAAATTTCGTTCGAAGACGAGGCACCCAGTGGGAGGGGCGTGCTGGTGGCATCCTTGACGTCTGCGATGGTGGATGCGTTGGGAAAGCTTCCGTAGTCGTTGTCGAAATCAAGAAGGGCGAGATGAAGGCTTTTTGCGTTGTTGATGGCCTCCTGCCGCTCGGGGAATAGACGTCCTTTGAAGAGAAGCGGCGAGAGAAGTCCTATCGACAGTGCAATGGAAAGACCTCCGAAGGCTAAGATGCGGCGAAAGATAGTCTTGGACCTAGCCGCCTCCGGTCCCGCTGGCGGGGCGGGGACATCGGGAGGCGGCTGGGGTGTCAGTTCCATTGGCTAACATTCACCTCGAATGAATCCGGGGGCAAGCTGGCCAATTCACAAGAGCCGCTTGGCCACCTCGCTTTGCACGGGGATCGGCTACTCCGGCCACTTGATGTCTGGAGCCTTCCCCTTCCAGAAGGGTTGGCTGGGGTCGAAGAGGTTCATACCGTTGAGTTCGACTTGGCCGTGGTTATCGACAGGCAAGAGTTTCACGCTTCCATCGATGAAGAGAATCACTGCTTGATTGTCGTATTCCTTGAACCGTTGGAAGCAATGCGTGCTAGGAATCACAGGAGTCATCAATAACGGTGCCGTAGGACCAGCAGAGTTCACATAGGCGAAGGAGCACTCACCCTTTTCCAAGGCGTGGCCGGCGCTGATGTTCTCGTCCGGCTTGCGCGGTGTTGCTGGGGACCATGCCCAAAAGATTTTCTCGGTCTTGTTGCCGGCCGCAATCAGCTGGCGGAAAATCTCATTCGAAGACGATGCGCTTGGAGGCAGGCTTGAGCCTGTGGCGTCATTGACATCGGCGATGGTGGAATCGTCGGGAAAGCTTCCGTAGTCATTGTCGAAATCGATGAAAGCGAGATTGATCTGCTTCGCGTGGTCGATGGCTTCGGTTCTTAGAGAGTAAGGATCGGATTTTCTGATAAGGAGTCTCGAGACGACGCCGAACATGAGAAGGCCGAGAATGGACAGAGTCCCGGCGATGATGATCCATTTCATGACATGTCGCGACCGCATCGCCTCGGGTCCCGGTGGCGGAGCAGGGGCGTCGGGCGGCGGTTGTTGAAGCAAGTCCATGTCGATCTTTTGCTTTCCGGATCGCTGAAACGAAGAGGCCCCTCGACCCTAGAGAGGGAAGAGGGGCTTGGAAAGTCAGAGACTCGCGGCGGATAGCCGCGGCTCGATCACTTGCTCACGTTGAAGCGGAACTCGATCACGTCGCCGTCCTTCACGACGTATTCCTTGCCTTCGATGCGGAGCTTGCCGGCTTCCTTGGCGCCGTGCTTGGTGCCGGCGGCGACGAGGTCGTCGTAGTGGACGACTTCAGCCGCGATGAAGCCGCGCTCGAAGTCGGTGTGGATGACGCCAGCAGCGGCGGGTGCCTTGTCGCCTTCGTGGATGGTCCAGGCGCGGGTTTCCTGCACGCCGGTGGTGAGGTAGGTGCGCAGGCCGAGCAGGTGATAGACGGCGCGGATGAGTGCGGACACGCCGGAATCGGAGATGCCCATGTCGGCGAGAAGCTCAGTGGCTTCCTCGGGGGTGAGGTCCACGAGTTCCTCCTCGATCTTAGCGGAAATGACGACGGCTTCGGCACCGTGCGCTTCAGCGGCGAACTTGCGGACCTTGGCCACCATCGGGTGCGAATCCGGGTCGGCTTGGGCGGCGGCCAGTTCGTCCTCGGCCACGTTGCAGGCGAAGATGGTCCTTTTGTCGGAGAGCAGGAAGAAGTCCTTCATCAGCTCGCGCTCGGTGTCGCTGAGCTGGAGCGTGAGCGCGGGCTTTTCGGCGTTGAGGTGCGGCAGCAGTTTGTCGATCAGTTCGACCTCGGCCTTGGATTCCTTGTCGCCGCTCTTGGCCTTCTTCTCGCGAGAGACACGGCGCTTCTCCATGGCGGCGATGTCGGCGAGGATCAGCTCGGCATTGATGATCTCGATGTCGCGGATCGGGTCGACGGTGCCGAGCTCGTGAATGATGTCGTCATTCTCGAAGCAGCGGACGACCTGGACGATGGCGTCGGTCTCGCGGATATTGGCGAGGAACTGGTTGCCGAGGCCGGCACCTTCCGAGGCACCCTTCACGAGGCCGGCGATATCGACGAACTCGATCGCGGTGGGGACCAGCTTCTGGGAGCCGGAGATCTTCGAAAGCACGGCGAGCCGGGAATCGGGCACGATCACCATGCCTACATTCGGATCGATGGTGCAGAACGGGTAGTTCGCCGCCTCCGCCTTGCGGGAGCGGGTGACGGCGTTGAAGAGGGTGGATTTTCCGACGTTCGGGAGTCCGACGATTCCGGCTTTGAGCATGGCGGGGCGAGGGGTAGGGCATGCCCGGCGGCTTGCCAACGTCCGAATGACTGCTTCCCGCTGAAAATGAAAAAGCCCGGCGGAGGAACCGACCGGGCTTTTCCACGGGTATGAGAGAAGGTGAGGCTACTTCCGGCGGCGCAGGAGGGCGAGCAGGCCGAAGGAGCCGAGAAGGGCAGCGGCCGGTTCCGGAACCACCGTGAAATTGAACGCGTAGTTCGCCGTGCTGTTGTTGATCGTGTGGGTTCCCGAGCCGCCGGTGAAGGTGAAGGGCGCGGTGTAGAAGACCTGGAGCGTGTGATCGCCATTGCTCAGGCCGGTGAGCAAATTGACGTTCGCTCCTTCGCCATACCACCGCTGGTCACCGCCTGCTCCGTTCACGTTGTTTTCGTTGAAGGTCAGGTTGAAGGTCTGGAACGAGCCTCCGTCGATGCGGTAGTTCAGGACCGCGCCGGTGATATTATCGGTGCCGTTCTTGAAGGTCAGCACGTCGCCGCCGCGAAGCACCAACGTATCGCCCACGGTGGGATTGAAGGTGCCGACCGACGACGGGATGCCGTCCAGATCAAGCGTGGGTGCCGTGACATTGATGGGAACGTGACGGTTGTCGTTCAGCAACGTCGTCGCATAGAGCGTCTTGGTTCCATTGACGCCAAGAACGGTGCCCGTGCCGAAAATTCCTGAGGCGGCCGAAGCGACCGGGAGAGTGCCCAGCACAGCGAGGGCGAGGAAAGGGAGGGTTTGGGGTTTCATCGACGCTTTCCGAATGTGGCCGTTTTCTCCAGGGTTTAGAAAAAACGGTCGGAAAAATCGTCGAGGCCGCAAATCACTCGTCCGCGGGCGGCGGAGGCAGCAGCTCGCCGTCCATGATGCCGGCATCTGCGGGGAGCGCTGGCTCATGGAAATCCACGGGACCGCGGAACATATTCCAGAAGCTGTTGCGGCGGGTCTTTTCAAACGCGACCGCTTGCTCCTGCCCGGTCTTCACCGGCTTCAGGTCCTTTTCGCGGACTTCCACGACGGGGATCTTGGGCGGCATGATCTTCGCCATGGTCGCATCGGTCGCGCTGGCAAGGCCGCTGGAAACCTTCGAAAAACCGCCAACGGTGGCGGTCTTCAATTGGCTGACCTGGGCGCAGGAAGCGAGAGACAGGGCAGCGATGGCGCAGCAGAGGGGTTTCATAGGCATCGGGGGATGGCGACCTTGGTTTGCGGCAGACGTCTAGCATCGACGCGCGGAGCTGTCCAAAAGTGAATCCGGCAGCCCCGGGAATGCCCTGATTTCAACGGCTCGCGGCGATGATCTCACCCTCCGGTGAAATTTCACATAGGTGAACCAATTTTCGAAAATCCTCAGCGCCGGGGGACCAGCACGAGGAAGTTCCGCACGGGCTTATTCCAAAACGGGCGCTGGGAGACCGGTCCGCCCGGGACGGACGAGGCCACCCACAGGTCGGAGGAGCGGCCGCCGTCGAGATTGAGGACGGTACGGACTTTCACCCCGCCGATTTCCGCTCCGGCGAGCCCCTGGCCGAGGCTGGCGAGTGAGCAGGCGCCGGTCCGTGCGATGAACCAGCGACTGCCGCCATCCCAGCCGAGGACGCTACGGGCGGTGGAGCTGTCCTGGCTGAGGCCGGAGATCACGTGGCCATTTTCGACGAGGAAGGGGCCGCTCTGGAGGATCTCCGGAGCGCTGGTGGAGTGGCCGCGCCGCTGGAGGGTGAGGGAGGGGCCGCCAATGAAAAGACCTGCGCCGAGCGAGGACGAGTTGTTCACAGGGCTGACCCGCTTGCCGCCCGTGACCACGAGTCCGAGGGGCTTGCCCTCCGGGGTGAAGAAGCCGGCGTTCACGGCGGCGATTCCGCCGAGCTCTCGTCCGGCCGCGGCAGCATCTGGCCACCGCGATCCGGGGCCGCCGGCTTGGTCGGCGATGGAGAGGTGGTGGGTGCGGCTGTCGAACGTGACCGCGGTGATGGTGATCCCCGACCGAGTGACTTCGACGACCCGGGTGGCTTCGGCTGGCTGCTGATGCTGCGGAGGAGGGGTGGAGTGAGAGGTATCAGTCTGGTCTCGAGACGCCGGGGTCTGAGATGCGCCCGGAGGTTCCACAGGGATCCCCGGGAGCGTGACGCTCTCCGTTTTCCGGGTGCCGCAGGCGGCGAGACTAAGAGCGAGAAGCAGCGGCAGGTGGCGAAGCACGAACCGAACGAATACGGATTCGACCAACGGGTCACGCCAGCATTTGGAGATCCGCAGCTTGAAGCAGATGGGAGGCAAACAAGCCATTGCTTAAAGCATTCGTGTCCCGGGGTGGTGGCATTGTGAATAAATTGGGGATAACTCGCGCGAAGTTAATTCAAGCGAACGATTGACTATTGGGTGGTGTTGTTCGCTGTAATTGTTTCAAGCGCATCATTGTGAATTGATGTGAATAACTCTATTACTTTCATAGAGTTATCGAATCTCTATCGTTTATCCGAAATAACTGTGAGCGGAGTGCGACAACAAATGGCTCTAGATCGCCGTTCGACCAACAAGCGATTCAAGCAATTGTGAGGTGAGGCTTCTTGGCGACGGCTGGCGGCGTTTGAAAGTGCGGTGGTTCCGACTCGCGATCCGCCCCGGCGGTCTCGACGTTCGCCCGCCGTCCTCAGCATTGCATCCAGCTCGCCCTCGTTTGTTGGGATGAATCTGCGCTACGAGGTGATCCTCCCGGCCTCCCGGGGCGCTTTCTCCAGGCTGCCAGCTTGGTGAAGGGCCTGCCGTGGAGTCGCTATCGTTTGCCTGAGATGCGGGTGAGCGGGCGCGAAGCCAACACAGCTCGATTCAAACGATCGTTAAGCTGGCTTTTTGGCTACTGCCAGCAGCGTTTGAAAGTGCGGCGGCTCCGACTCGCGATCCACGACGGCGGTCTCGATATTCACAAAGCCCGCCTTCTCTAGCATCGCGGCCAGCTCGCCTTCGCTGAAGCCGAGCCAGACGTCGGCGTAGAGTTCGCGGGCTTGTTCAAACGTATGTTGGAGTAAATCCAGCACCACCAAACGGCCGCCGGGCTTCACGATCCGGAATGCCTGTTGGAGCGCCTTCTCGGGGCTGCCGGCGTGGTGGAGGGCTTGGCTCAGGAAGGCGAGGTCCACTGAGGCGTCGTCGAGTGGCGGCTCTTCGATGTCCCCGAGGCGGTATTCCAGATTCGGCAGCTCGTGCTTCACCGCGAGCTCGCGGCCGAACTCAACCATCTTTGGCGAGAGGTCCACGGCGATCACTTGGTCGGCCTGCCGGGCGAGCATCTGGGCCAGCGTCCCTTCGCCAGCTCCGAGGTCGGCGACCACGCCTTGGTTGGTCACCTTGAGGAGGGCTTCTGCGAGACCCTTCCACGAGCGGCCCGGGACGTAGTCCTTGCCGAATCGTCCGGCGAGTTCGTCGAAATAGGCGCGGGTCTTGTCCCGGCGCTTCCGCTGGAGGTGGCGCAGGGCGGAGGTGTCTTTCTCGACCTCGGGGACCTCCTTGGCGGCTTCCTTGGCGAGCTTGAGGAGGTCGGGACCCATCTCGGAGCGGTAGAAATTGTGCTTCCCGCTGCGTTCGTCGGTCACCAGGCCACCAGCCTTGAGCTGGGAAAGCTGCGTCGAAATCCGGCTCTGGCCCATTCCCAGTAGCTCCTGCAGGTCGGCCACGCTCAGCGCCTCCGCATCCAAAAGGAGCAGGATCCGCAGCCGGGTCGGGTCGGTTAGAAGCTTCAGGGATTTCAGCATTGACGCCATGGCCAACCGGATACATCAACCCATCGCGATTTGACGATACGAAAATTAACCGCCCCAATGAGCACCTACATTTTCTCTTCCGAGTCCGTCGGCGAAGGCCATCCGGACAAAGTAGCTGACACCATCTCTGACGCGATCCTCGACGCGCTGCTTGCCCAAGACCCGAAAAGCCGGGTCGCCTGCGAAACCTTCGTGAAGTCGAACATCGTCGTCGTCGGCGGCGAAATCACCTCCAAGGCGAAAATCGACTACGAGCAAGTGATCCGGAATGCCGTCCGCGGCATCGGCTACACCAACAGCGACGACATTTTCCATGCCGACACGCTGTTCATTAACAACTACCTCACCGGCCAGTCGCCCGACATCGCTCAGGGCGTCGACGCCAAGAAGGCCAAGGGCAAGAAGACCGCCGAGCAAGGTGCCGGCGACCAGGGCATCATGTTCGGCTACGCCAGCGACGAAACGCCGGAGCTGATGCCCGCCCCGATCATGTATGCGCACCGCCTCGGCCGCGAGCTGACCCGCATCCGCAAGAGCGGCAAGGTCAAGTGGCTCCGCCCGGACGCGAAGTCGCAGGTCTCCGTCGAATACGTCGATGGCAAGCCGACCCGCATCGTGAACGTGGTCATTTCCACCCAGCACGCCGCCGGTGTGGAACACGCGGTGATCGAGAAGTTCTGCATCGAGCAGGTCATCAAGAAGGTGCTGCCGAAGAACATGCTCACCAAGCAGACCGAGTATCTCATCAACCCGACCGGCAACTTCGTGATCGGCGGCCCTCAGGGCGATTCCGGCCTCACCGGCCGCAAGATCATCGTGGACACCTACGGTGGCATGGGCCGCCACGGTGGTGGCGCCTTTTCCGGCAAGGACCCGTCGAAGGTGGACCGCTCCGCCGCCTACATGGGCCGCTGGGTTGCCAAGAACGTCGTCGCCGCCGGCCTTGCGAAGAAGGTTGAAATCCAGTTCGCCTACGCGATTGGTCACCCTCTCCCGGTCAGCGTTCACGTTGACACCTTCGGCACCGGCACCAAGCCCGACGCCGACATCCTCGCCGCGGTCCTGAAGGTCTTCTCCTTCAAGCCCGCCGACATCATCAAGCAGCTTAACCTGCTTCGCCCGATCTACGGCAAGTCCACCAACTACGGTCACTTCGGCAAGGATGACGCCGACCTGACTTGGGAGCGCACCGACAAGGTCGCCGCCCTCAAGAAAGCCATCAAGTAACTCACGAACACCATGTCCACTACCTTCACTGACTATAAGGTCGCCGACATTTCCCTCGCGGATTTCGGCCGGAAAGAAATCGAGATCGCCGAGCACGAAATGCCCGGCCTCATGGCGACCCGCGCCAAGTATGGCCCGGAGAAGCCGCTGCAGGGCGTCCGCATCATGGGCTCACTGCACATGACCATCCAGACCGCGGTGCTCATCGAGACCCTCGTCGCGCTCGGCGCCGAAGTCCGCTGGGTTTCCTGCAACATCTTCTCCACCCAAGACCACGCCGCCGCCGCGATCGCCGCTGCCGGTGTCCCGGTCTTCGCTTGGAAGGGTGAGACCCTCGAAGAGTATTGGTGGTGTACCTGGCAGGCGCTGGTCAATCCGGCTGGCCTTGGCCCGGAACTCATCGTCGATGACGGTGGCGACGCCACGCTGCTCATTCACAAGGGCTACGAGCTCGAGAACGGTTCCGACTGGGTCAATACCCCGTCCGGCAACCACGAGGAGCAGGTCATCAAGGACCTCCTCAAGGACGTTCACGCCAAGCAGCCCGGCATCTTCGCGAAGATCGTGAAGGATTGGAAGGGTGTCTCCGAAGAGACCACCACCGGTGTCCACCGCCTCTATCAGATGGCGAAGGCCGGCACCCTGCTGGTGCCCGCCATCAACGTGAACGACTCCGTTACCAAGTCGAAGTTCGACAACCTTTACGGCTGCCGCGAGTCGCTGGTCGATGGCATCAAGCGTGCCACCGACGTGATGATCTCCGGCAAGGTCGGCGTGGTCTGCGGCTACGGCGATGTCGGCAAGGGTTGCGCCCAGGCTCTCCGCGGCCAAGGTGCCCAGGTCGTCGTCACCGAAGTCGATCCGATCTGCGCCCTGCAGGCCGCGATGGAAGGCTTCCGCGTGCTGACCGTCGAGGACACCCTCGGCTGGGGCGACATCTACGTCACCACCACGGGTAACTTCGGCATCATCCGCCTGGAGCACATGGAGAAGATGAAGGATCAGGCCATCGTGTGTAACATCGGTCACTTCGACAACGAGATCGAGATCGACAAGCTCAACAACGCCCCCGGCGTGACGCGCACGAACATCAAGCCGCAGGTGGACAAGTACACCTTCCCTACCGGCGACAGCATTTACATGCTGGCCGAAGGCCGCCTGGTGAACCTCGGCTGCGCCACCGGCCACCCGAGCTTCGTGATGTCCAACAGCTTCACCAACCAGACGCTCGCCCAGATCGACCTCTGGAAGAACAAGGACACCTACAAGGCCGGCGAAGTGAAGGTGCTCGACAAGAAGCTCGACGAGGAAGTCGCCCGCCTCCACCTCGCGAAGGTGGGTGCCAAGCTGACCAAGCTCACCCAGGAGCAGGCAGACTACATCAGCGTGCCGGTGGAAGGTCCTTACAAGGCCGACCACTACCGCTACTAAAGCGCTCCGCTAGTTCCCTTCAAAGCCCCGCTGGTTCGTCCGGCGGGGCTTTTTCTTTGCTGGAGCTGGTTTCTGGGTTCTCTTGATCTCGTGCCGCCGAAAGATCACGAGACCAAGCTGGGAACCGTTCTTGTCCGCAATCCGACCGTTGCCGACATCCCGGCGATCCTGGCGCTTCATCGTCGCTGCTTCCCTCGCGAGAGCGATGCGGGTGGGCCGTGGAATGAGAAGCATCTGCGCTCCCACCTTCATGTCTTTCCAGAAGGGCAGCTGATTGCGGAGAAGGATGGGAAGATCCTGGGGGCTGCTTCGTCGTTGATCGTCTCGCTGGGGCGCAATCCGCTGCGGAAGCACACCTACGACGGCGTCACGGATGCCGGCTATTTCTACAATCACGACCCGCAGGGCGACACGCTTTACGGGGCGGATGTGTATGTGGATCCGGATGCACGGAAGTTCGGGATCGGGGCCGCGCTTTATGCTGCCCGACGCGATCTGTGCCGCCGACTGAATCTTCGCCGCATTCTGGCGGGTGCACGCTTGTGGAATTATGACGAGCATGCCGCCCGCCTAACGCCGGAGGAATACGTCTGGCAGGTGCAGGACGGAAAAATCCCTGACCCGGTGCTCGGCTTTCAGATCAAGCAGGGTTTCGCGGTGCGCGGCATCATGCCGAACTACCTGCACGATCATCGCTCGCGCGACCACGCGGCGCTGATCGAGTGGATCAATCCGGAGTATCAGGCGCCCGCCGAGCAATCGACGAAGGTCCGCGTCGCCTGTGTCCAGTATCACATGCGGAAGGTTGCGGACTTCGATGACTTTGCCAGCCAGGTCCGCTACTTCGTCGAGACCGCGGGAGAAGATTACGGCGCGGAGTTCGTGCTGTTCCCGGAGTTCCTGACGGTCCAGCTGCTCAGCGCGCTGCAACCGCTCGGCTCGCGCGAGGGGATTCGCAAGCTCTCCGAATACACGGAGCAGTTCATCGAGCTGATGAGCGGCCTCGCCCGGCAGCAGGGGCTTTATCTCATCGCGGGATCGCATCCGGTGCCGCAGCCGGATGGACGTCTGGAAAACACGGCGATGATTTTCAAGCCGGATGGCACCTACGCCTCCCAGCCGAAGCTGCACATCACGCCGTCCGAGAAAACGTGGTGGGGGATTTCCGGTGGTGACTCCTTGATCGTGCTCCAGACGCCTAAGGCGAAGATCGGCGTGCTGATTTGCTACGATGTCGAGTTCCCGGAAGCCGCGCGCTATCTCGCTGACCGCGGCGTGGAGATCCTCTTTATCCCGTATTGCACGGACAATCGCCAAGGCTACCTGCGCGTCAGCCTGTGCGCGGCGGCACGGGCGATCGAAAACCAGATCTTCGTCGCGACCGCAGGTGTCGTGGGCAATTTGCCGGATGTGCCGGCGATGGACATTCACTACGGCCGCGCTGCGGTGTTCACACCGAGCGACTTCGAGTTTGCTCGCGATGGCATCCAGGCCGAGGCCGATGCCAACGTGGAGACGATGCTCGTGACCGACCTCGACATCACGGATCTCTATCGCTCGCGCCTGAGTGGCAGCGTGACGCCCGTGACCGACCGGCGGACGGATCTATTCGAGTTCCACAACAAGCTCTCGAACGAGATCATCGCGCCGGGCGTGCAGGAAGGGCACTTGTGATCACAGGCGGCTACGATTCTTCCAGCCACGCCATCAAAGGCCGCAAACGGAAGAGGCAGGTATCCCCGTGAACGAGGTTCTTTAAGAGCGGCATCGCGGAGTGTTCGGAGCGGAACGCTGCGGCCACTGCGGGGCGTTCGGTCTTGTCTAACAAGCGCAGCGAGATCTCGGAGAAATACAGCGCGGCATTCATCCGCAGTTCGGGATGCAAGGGATCGGCTATTACTTCCGCAAGGGATTTGAGAGCCACCTGATAGTTGTGGGATTGCGCTGCGACCGCAGCTTGCAGGACGAGGATGTCCGAATGGCAGCGACCGCCGGGGAAGCGTTTTTCGTGGGCATCCAGTTCCTTCGCCAGCGCCCGCATGGTGGCTTGGTCTGCCTCGGGAGCGGGTTTGAGTCGCTTGTAGCCTCGCGGGATGGGCGAGTCGGGAAAGAAGAAGGCTTCCACTTGGGGAACCGGGTACGCAGCGCGCACTTTCAGGCGCAGCAGACGCAGTGAGGCGGCTTCGGATTTCGGCCCGTTCGGGAAGTCGCGCAGGTATCGTTCCCATGATTCCACGGTGTCATCGCTTAACTCCGTATGGCCATTGTCCTCCACTTGGACGGGTCGGACGCGGTCGAGGAAGGCTAGCCACGGGGCGAGGGGTGCCCATTCGCCGGCAGCAGGAGGAGGCGTGGTCTTCCCCCGGCGGAGCGTGGCGTAGCGGCCGAAGAGATCCGGGGTGATGGCGGGGACTTGCGCTGCAGCGGTCAGGTCATCGAGGTCATCGACCAGAGCGAGCACGTCACCCTCGTCCAGCAGGTGGCGGGTGCGGTTGAAGTCAGCGCGGAAATCGGCGAGCCCCTTGCGGATGGCAGTCATGTCCCGATCCGGAGCAGCGATGAGATTGGCAAAGTCCTTCTGCAGTCGCTTGCCCTCGTCGGTTCCCGGGTCCGGTCTCCACTCGCGCCAGCGCCCCAGCTTCGGATCCAGCGCGTTGGACCGGATCTCCTCGGCGGAGTTGCTCGGCGAGTAGTCTCCCGGCATCCATCTGCCTAGCAAGGCTGGCGGGGTGAAGGTCCACCTGACCGCACGAATAGCCTCGGGGCTGTCAGGGAAATCCTTCCGCAGCCGTTCCACGAGCTTGCGCGACAATCCGGTGGCGTCCGTTTCCGCCGCCCGTGAGCAACGATAGAGGGAGAACTCCGCCAAGCGGAACAGCGCGTCATTGGCCTCCTCCAGCGCGGGCGCTGCCACATCGGGATCGCTGCTGTCCGCCGCGGCGAGGAAATGGCGCAGCGCGTGGTGAAGCTCATCGCGAGAGTCGAGTTCCGCGGTCACGGCTTCGGGCTTGAAGCCGAGAAAGGAGGCATTCTTCCGTCGGAGCTGCTCGAGCTTTTCGTTTTCGCTCTGCGAGTAGTCGAAGAGATCGTGAAGCGGCAAGGTCAGGCGACCGCGCAGCTCCTTCCACCGGCGTGCGATCTGGAGGTGCTTGCGCGCCTTCTGATCGGCAGGCGCCTGGTCTAACAACTCGGTGGCACCGGCGAGGGATTCGACTTCCTGCTGCCAGATCGCCGCGGTGAGGCCGATCCCGCGCGGCAACTCGCCGAAACCGTAGCGCTTTTCGTCATTGGTATCGCCCGCTGGATCCAAGTAGCGGCGGGCGAGGTTGAAGTTCTCGGCGGCCAAGGCACGGCTGCGAACGATCGTCCGCAGGAGCCTCGTCTGGGGATCGCCTTCTGGAAGTCGCGCCAGTGGTGCGGCGAGCTGGTCCAGCGGCGCGAACTGCGCGATGCTATCGATCCATTGCGACGGCTCGTGTTCCGGATGCAGCGGCGCGGTGGGCAGGTAGGTGCCCTCGGGCTGCATGGCGTAGAGCATGAGCAGCGCCTCGCCTGCCTCTCCGGCGTGAAAGCGCGCGATGGCGTGATCGAAGGCGGAGTTCTTCGTGATGGGACTTTCGGGAAACTTGCTCGCCAGCGCTGCATAGGCATCGGCCGCCTCTCGATGACGGCCGAGAGCGGTGAGCGCCAGCGCCCGGCCCTGGATGATCTCTTCGCCTGGTTGGAGCGCCTGTGCCTGGTCGAACAAGGCAAGAGCCTGCTCCACCTCTCCCTCGCGGTAGGATGCCCAGCCGAGGATGAGCAGGGTGAGCGCGTCAGGCTTTGACACTCCGCCGCTCTGCACGATGGCAGCTCCCAGCTCGGTCAGCGACCGCCTGGCCAACGGCTGGGGGCGAATGATCCGGCGGTGAAGGAAATCGAGCGTGTCGCGGTCGCTTTCGAAATTCTCATTGGCGGCAGGCAGGGCTTCCAATGCCTCAGGATCGAGGGCATGTCCGACAAAGAGGCGCGCCACGGCGGGATGCTTCGCCATCAACTCGAAGGGCCAATAGCTGACGCGACCGTCTTCGTCGTAGGCGTATTCGAAGCCCCGGTCTCCTTGGAAGACTTCCGTGAAAATCCGGTCGCATTCCCGGAGGACGGAGCGTGTCACCTCGCGGGTCGGCTGTAGATCCAGCCGGGCAAGTTGCCGGCGCAGGGCTTCGTTGAAATTGTGATGCTGCAGAGCCACGGCGGCGAGCCAACCGGACGCATCCGCGGCGAAGCGGCCACCGGAGTTGACGCAGGACTCGAATTCTTGGGTTGCTTCCTTCAGTAGCTCGTCAATGCCGTCCTGTTCCTCACGGGTGAGTTGCGGTTTCTTCGACTCCGCCTTCGCCAACTCGAGCAAGCAGCGCCCGAGCATCAGACGGGCGGGCTCGGTCCGCGGATGATCGGGGAAGAGGCCGATCATTCCCGTGAACGTATTCCGGGCCTTGGTGTAGTCACCGTAGTCCATGGCGAGGGCACCGATCTGCACCATCAGGTTGGGGTGCAGCACCGCGGGACCTGCCGCCATCTCGTGGTCCAGCCATTCGGAGGCTGCGGCTTGGTTCTTGTTGTAGTCGCGGGTGGCGGCCTGGAAGTCGGCGTCGCTCATGTCCCAGTTCTTGACCGGAGCGCGGACGATGAGTCCGGCGGGATCTCCGAGTCGTTCGAGACGCCACTTCAAGTAGCTGCTGGCACTGCCGAGGGTGGCATCGTCGGCGGCGAGTTCGCGCAATTCGAGGAGCAGGTTCGAGGTGCGGAGGCGGAAGTCTCCCTCGCGGTTGCGCGTGAGGAGGGCATCAATCTTGGAGAGCCGCTCCGCTGGGGTGAGCTTGGGCAGTTCTTCGACGAGAGCCTCGCAGGCGTCGATCAACTGCAGCGAGCTCGCGGCGTCGGCGGGTGCGGGTTTCGTCTCGGCGAAAATATCGCGCCAGCCCTTGCCGGGGATGCGCTGGGGATAGCTTTCGAGCGGGGGTGGTGCCTGGTAGAAGAATGGACCGCAGGCGAGGAGTAGGGGCGCCAAAACAAGGACGCGACGTTTCATGGGAGTGGAGCGGGAGAGGAGTCGTCAAGAGACCACTGGAGTTCACGGCCACCCCGCACGGGGATCAGGCCGGATTCGCTCGCGATTTCTTCACCTACGAGCAAGCGCGGAAAAGATAACACAATATTGTGAGAAAATTTCGGCGGAAGGGGAGTGGTGATTTCGGTGAACTCACCGGGCCCTGTCGCGGTGAAGGTGCCGGCTTCATCCGTGGTCAATTCAAGCCGGTGAAGTGGAGCGCCGGGAGCCAGTGAAAGGTCGCCCGGCCCATCGTTTCGCAGGACGATGCGGCCGTCGCTTTCGAGCTTCGCATGCACGCCGTGAGCGGGAGCTTCGCCGCGCGCCAAGGCTGCGAGATGCGATGGCGAATGCGCGGCACGCAGGCCGGGTCCGGGCAGGCTAAACCAGACGATGCTGCTCGCTCCGGAGTCGAATGCGGTCTTGATCAAAGCGCGCAGGCTATCTTCGTCCGGTGCCCGCCAGACGAGGAGCTGCGATGACTTCAACTGCGTGCCGTAGAGGATCGTGTCGCGTTTGATCCGGTAGCCGGTGCCGCCGGTGAATTGCGGAAGCGTTTCGAGAAAGTCCGCTCGAGCGATGCTCTCCGGCTGCCACTGCTTGAGATGGCCGACGAGCTTGCCGTCGGCCTCGAACAGCGTGAGTCGCTCGAAGTTCGCCAGTCCGGCGCGCCATGGAGTGCGGCAGGATTTCCAGCGGGTGATCCACGATGCGGCCTCGGAGCCGGCCATGGGCTTCGCCTTTCCGGCGACGATGTCCTGCGGGGGATCGGCGGTCAGGTCATAGAACATCGGCACGAGTTCGTCCGCGGCTTCGCCGAGTTGCTTGAATTCGGGTGAATCGATCCAGCCGGCGAGCGCGGTGATCGAGATCTCCTTCAGGCCAAGTTCGCCGCGCAGCTCGCGGAGGAAGGTGGCGTAGCGCGGGAGCAGGCGCACGGAGCAATCGTGGTCGAGCTGGAGCGAGGGCGGGACTTTGTCTTGGAAGTGATGCCGCAGCCACTTCGCGAGCATCGGGGCGGCGTCGGGGCGTTCGAGGACGGCAGGGCCGGGGTCGAGGCGGACTACCGGGATTTCATTCTCTAACAGGGCCTTCGCCTCCGTCACTGGTCGCGGTGACCAAGATCCATCGCGCCAGCCGAACTCGGCGATTTGGCGGTAGAGTCGTCCGCCTGTCGGCACGGAGTCCTTTTCCTGCGTGGTCAAAGCCGACGACCGGTGCCAAATCCAGAAGGCTGGCGTGTGGTCGGGAGCGGCCGGGGAGGCAACGGACGGCTTGCGATCGCAAGCCGCCAGAACGCAGACGATGAGCCCCAGGATGGAAGGGTGAATGCGCACGGCTAGCGCCACTCCTTTACGTAGCGGACCTGCTCCGGTGTTTGGGGCGAGCGGGGATGGCGAACCACCTTTTCCATGCCGGAGGCATAGAGGCGCTGCACTTCATCGAGCGCCGCGGTGGCATCCAGGCCGGATTCCTTCAGCCAGCAGCCGATCACGGTGCCGGTGCGGCCGATGCCTCCCCAGCAGTGGACGTAGCAAGTGCGCCCGGCATCGAGCTCGGCGCGAAGGAGGTCGAGGATGCCGCGCATCACCTGCGGGGTTTCCGGAATGCTCAGGTCGGGGATCTTATGGGAATGGCGCTTCAGGCCTTCGCCGAGTTCGCGCAGGACCGGTTCGTAGGGATCCAGATGATCATCTGGCGTGGTGAGATCGATGAAGGTTTGGACGCCTCTTTCGAGGAGGGACCTCAGGCGATCCTCGGTGACCTCCGGCGCCAGACTTCCCGGATACTCTCCCGCGAACAGGCGGTCGTGAACCTGATAGTGCTGCACGCTGCTACTGATGATCATGGCATTCACTCTGGCCATGGAATCCGGCCATGGAAATGCCATTCGCTTCACCGCGGCTATCTAATGCCAATCCCTCACGTAGCTCAATTGGACCTCCTGCTGCGGTGAGCGCGGGTAGCGGGCCTGCTTCTCGGGATCCATGTGGGCGCTATAGAGACGCTGCACTTCCGCCAGTGCGGCGTCGCTGTCCATTCCGCGTTCCTTCAGCCAGCAGGCGACCACGGTGCCGGTGCGGCCGATGCCGCCCCAGCAGTGGACGTAGCAGGTGCGGCCGGCGTTCGTTTCCTGATGCAGCAGATCGAGGATGCCTCGCATGACCGAGGGATCTGCTGGGATGCCCATGTCGGGAATCGAGAACGAATGCCGGACTGGTTGGCTGCCGGTCGCAGCGTGGATGTCGGCGAAGTGTTGGTCGTAGGGGAGGAGGCCGAGCGAGCGATCCTCCTCGGAAGTCAGGTCGATGTAGTTGAGGACGCCTCGGGCCGCGAGTTCGAGCAGGCGGGTTTTTGTGAGGTCTTCGTCGTGATCGTGTCCGGGATACTCTCCGGCGAAGAGTGCGGGTTGGACGGGGTAGTGGCACACCTTCACGGCTCGACTCTGACGATGGAATCCGGCCATGGAAATTCCATTTGCGCGGCGGGCTCTCAGGAGGCATGGTCCGGCCGTCAGCAAAGGGGGCGTACCGGTTTCGACGGGATGTTCAAAGTGCTGGCTGCACGTGGAGGTTGATCGGCTGGCCTCCTAAAAAGCCGTTCAAAACAAATAAATGCAGACTCTAACGAGCTCGCACTGGCTGCTTAATTGACAGCCACGCCTGAACCCCGACGCCTACTGAGGGGGACGGCGAACACTTAGCAGGCTGGCCAGGAAGCCGGGGAACCGGGCCTTTTGGTGAGATCAAACAGGATCCTAGGAAAGAAAACGCCGCCGACGGGCCGAAGCTCTCCGAAATACCAGACCGTCGGATAAACGTGTAGATGCCTGTGCTAAAGACGTTTCGGACACGGGTTCAACTCCCGTCGCCTCCACTCTTTCGATCCCCCTTCGTTCCGGCGAAGGGGGATTTTTTGTGACTGGATGTAGGCCTTTCAGATCCGTCCTTTGCCAGGTTGGTGGGGCTTCGGCGGGGCGCTGCCTGCCGGACCGGGAGGAGAGAATCACTCCAATAATTCCACTATATAGGCATATGGGAATAGTGGAGTTCGGTGGCTGGGCCGCAACTTCAGGTGAGTCCAATTCCCGCCCGGAATTATCCTTCCGGGAAAGCGATCTCCCGCTAGATTGGCCCTTGCCATGTCCGAGTCGCCCTCGTCGCCGCCTCCTGTTCCACAGAAGAAGTCCTGTCTCGTGCCGGTATTGATCGGCATCATCGCCGTGCTGGTTGCCGTCATCGGCGTGATCTGGTGGAACAATCGTCCGATCAAGCCGGTGCAGCTCAGCGCCGAGGAGAAGATGGTGGTGCAGCAGAAGGTGGAGGCGATCCAGCAGGTGGAGAAGGGGAGCGCTCCCACTCCGCCAAAGCCGGGTGAGCCGACTTATGAGAAGGGCAAGAAGGAGATCGTGCTTACCGAGCGCGAGCTCAATGGCCTGCTCAATGAGCACACCACCCTCGGTCAAAAGCTGAAGCTGGAACTCGCCACCGACGCGGTGCACGCGCGGTATGAGACGGATCTGGATCCCGACGTGCCGATCGTCGGCGGCAAGAAGCTCAAGGCGCGGGCGCGCTTCATCGTAAAGACCGCGGAGGGCAATCCGAGCTTGGTGCTGGATGATTTCACCCTGTGGGGCGTTTCCCTGCCGAACGAGTGGCTCGGCCAGCTCAAGGGGAGGGATATCCTTCGCGAGATCCTCGGCGGGAAAGGTGGCAGGATCGCCGGGATTGAGGAAATGACGGTTTCCCCAGGTGAACTGAGGATCAAGCTGAAGGAGTAGTTGCGGCGGGGTGCCGAAGTATCCGGCGAACCTACCGGCCGAGCGGGATGAATCCCGCGTTCCCAGTAAAGAAAACGGCGGACAGTGAAGTCCGCCGTTCTGCTATGATCTGATGTTTCGTGCAGCCGCTTCTCAGCGCTCGTCGATCGGGGTGATCGGCAGCGGTCCCTGAGGGCCGGTGTAGAGCGTCAGCGGGCGATACAGGCGGTTGTCGCGGAGCTGCTCCAGCACCTGCGCAGTCCAGCCGGAGGCGCGGGCGATGGCGAAGATGGGGGTGAAGAGGTCGGTCGGGATGCCCAGCGAGTAGTAAACGGTGGCCGAGTAGAAATCGACGTTGGCGTTGAGGCCCTTGCGGTCGCGCATGATTTCGGCGATGCGCTCGGACATCTGGATCCACTTCGGCTCGCCGAGTTCCTCGGTGAGCTGCACCGCCAGCTTGCGGAGGTGGGGGGCGCGGGGGTCGAGCACCTTGTAGACGCGGTGGCCGATGCCCATGATCTTCTCCTTGCGGGTGAGACGCTCCTCCACCCAGGCATCGACCTTATCGAGCTCGCCGATGCCTTGGAGCATGTGGATCACGCCTTCATTGGCACCGCCGTGAAGGGGGCCTTTCAGGGTGCCGATGGCCGAGGTGACGGCCGAATACATGTCAGAGAGGGTGGCGACGGTGACGCGTGCCGAGAAGGTGGACGCGTTCATGCCGTGGTCGGCGTGGAGGATCAGCGCGACGTCGAGGGTCTTGGTGGCGACGTCGGTCGGGGCTTCACCGGTGATCAGGTAGAGGAAATGGCCGGCTTCGCTGAGGTCGGTGCGGATCGGCGGCAGCTCCAGGCCTTGGCGGAAACGGTGGAAGGCGGCGACGATCGTCGGGATCTTCGCACAGATGGAGAGCGCGATGGCGGAGTCCTTCTCGAGGTCCGGCGTGCCAATGGTGGCGCGCTTGTCGTAGAGGCCGAGCATGGAGACCGCGGTGCGGGTCACATCCATCGGGTTCGCGTCCTTTGGCGCGGCCTTGAGGAAATCGATCACGCCATCCGGCAGGCCTCGCTCGGCACGCAGGCGGGCTTCGCCATCAGCGAGTTCCGCGCGGTTCGGCAGGCGGCCGCGGTGGAGGAGGTAGACGACTTCCTCGTAGGTGCAGTTTTCGACCAGATCTTCGATGCTGTAACCGAGGTAGCTGAGGCGGCCTTCGGCACCCTCCACGTTGCTGAGGGCGGATTCATTGGCGATGACTCCTTCGAGGCCTTTGGCGTAGTCGGTCATGGAAAGCAGGGGTTACGGGTCGGGTACGGGTGCTGAATTTGCACGGAAGAAAGCGGGTCCGCTGGGGGGCTGGCAAGGGGAGAATCCGCGGTGGGGCAGAATGGCCGGTGGGGAAAGGGTCTGGGCTGGATTGCGGGTTGCGGGGCGGGCGGATTTCCGGATGCTCGGGGGCGTGCCGGACGCCGCCCGATTGTTCATAGAAAGTAGCACTCCCCGTGCCTCGCTGGCCCTGCTGCGTGGCAGCGCGGTGGTCCACGAGGAGACTTTCACCGGCGACCGCAGCCACAATGCTCTGCTGTTTGCCCCGCTGGAGCGGGCGCTGGCGGTGTTGGAGACCGGCGAATCGCTGGCCGAGGTGGTGATCGGCACCGGTCCGGGGAGCTACAGCGGCACCCGGGTGGGAATCGCGGCGGGCCAAGGTGTAGCGCTGGTACATGGCTGCCCGGCCGTGGGGCTCAGCTCGCTGGTGGCGGTGCCGTCGGCGAGACCGGGGGCGCTGGCGGTGGGGGATGCCCGGCGCGGGAGCGCGTGGCGTGCGGGATTTGGCGAGGAGCCGGAGCTTTGCGGCGTGGAGGAGCTGGCGGAGGAAATCCGCGGGGTTTTATCGGGGGGGCACGCGGTGTTTTCGTTGGAGACGGTGGGGAAGGTCGGGCTGCCGGGGGATCTGGCGGAGCGGGTTTTGTTGGAGCAGCCGACTGCGGCGCTTTTGGCGAAGGCGTGGCTGGGGCTTTCAGCGGAGGAACGGGCGAGGCTGGCAGCGCTGCCGGTGCAGCCGGCTTACCTGAGGCCGCCGCATGTGACGGAGGCGAAGGGCGGGCATCCGCTGTTACGAAAGTAGTCGCTTCCAAGCCGTGACCATCGAGGCGGTCCACTGGAACTTCCGGGCGGTCTCGCGGATCAGGAAGGGCTCGTCGTTCACCGAGATCAGTTCGAAATGTCCGCCGAGCTTCTCCTTCAGCCAGTCCAGCGTGCTGCCCTGGGGCCAATTCTGCGGTGGCGTGTATTCGCCGAGCCAGGTGCAGGGCGTGGCGATCACGAGTTCACCACCGGGGCGCACCAATGACGGCAACCGTTCTAACAAGCGATCCGGCTCGGTCAGGCGGCACAGCAGATTGGCAGCGTGCACACGGTCGAAGTTCTTGAGGTCGGCGCGAAGGTTCATCGCGTCGCCAGTCTCGAAGCGAACCTGGTTCGGCGGCAGGCCTTCCGGCAGACGCGCGAGCAGGGGCGTCCGCTTGTGGGCTTCATCGAGGCGGGCGTAGGGCAGGGGAGCGCCTGCCATCGCAGCGGCGGCGCGGACGAAGTTCTGGGAAAAATCGATGCCGAGCGTTTCCTGCGAACTACGAGACATCTCGTAGGTGGAGCGGCCCACCGCACAGCCGAGGTCGAGCGTGCGTTCCACCGTGCCGGGTGAGAAATGCCGGGTAGTCCGCACCGCGAAGTCGAGTGCGTCCCGCATGCCGGCGGGAGCGGACCCGGGCAGGATCTCTTCAGCGGTGCCGTAGTGGAAGAGCAGGTATTCCGAGAGCAGGCGCTCGGTTTCGTAGGGATTCGAATTCGCGCTCACTCGTTCAATGGACAGGTGTTTCACCGGGTTTCGCCGCGGCTTCGTCGTAGTAGAAGTCGGCGTCGTCGTGCTTCGGCACGGGGATGTTGAGAATCTTCATTTTTCCGATCGCGCGATGGCGGCAACCGGGCCGGATCATCACCGCGCTGAGCGGCTTCACCGGGACCTGCTCGCCATCGAGTTCCAGGAAGCCTTCGCCCTCTAACACCACATAGATCTCGGTGGTCTTCAGGTGGTAGTGGCTGGTCGGCTCATCCTTCACTTCCAGGTAGTGCGCGGAGGCCGGGGCGTCCGGCAGATCGACAAAGGCCCGCCGGGTGGTGCCGCAGCAGCAGGCGATTGGCGGCAGCTCCGCGAGGTGGACGGGGTGGTAGCGTTTCATGGGAAGGGAGGCTCAGTCCGGCTGGCACCATGGAATGGTCGCGGAAACGCTCCGGCACAAGGGGCATTTTGCGAACATTTTGCACAAGTTTGATCGCCGTTTGGCGCACGCATTCCCAAGAATGGCTTCCATCGCCACGGAGCATGAATCCGCTCCGCCCCAACGCATGAAAACCATCCGCTCATTGGTCCTGCTTTTACTGGCGATACCCCTCGCGCTCTGTCCTGCGCAGGAAGAAAATCCCTATCTCACCCAATCCGCACCGAAAGCCCCCGCCGGCCCCGGCGGCGATAGCTTCCTCACCCTCACCGAGCACATCATCGTTCCGTCCGACCTGTTGGACTCATGGCTCGCCAACCACTCGATGGCAAAGGACGCCAGCGAACTCCGCACCGCTGCCCAGAAGTGGATCGAGGAAGGCACCGCCACCATCGATTCCACCGCGCTCACCGCCGGCACCGTCGGGCCGTCGCTTGCCAACGAATCGATCGTCGAGCAGATCTACGCCACCGAGTACATGCCCTCTCCATCCCCTGAGGATTGGACCTTCGCTACATCCTTTGAGACCCGGAACTGCGGCTACTCGATCGATGGAAACTCGGTCCGCGAGCAAGGCGAACTCGTGGTCCGCGCCGAAAACTACTTCGTCCGCATGCTCCCCCATCGCGCCTACGATCGGGTGAGCGAAAAGACTCGCCAGCCCGACGATATCTTCATTCCCCGGTTCCGCTCGATCGCGACCCACCAGGCTCTCGCCGGTTTCGACGAGTCATACTCCGACGACCCCTTCGCATCAGCGAGCCCGCCTCCCCGCACCAAAACCCGCCCCAGCTATCCAGCGGGAAAAACCCATCTCGCCCTCCGCGTCGATGAAGATCTCCCCGAGCCCGCCATCAAATGGCCACTTGAGGAGAAGCGTGACGATGAAGCCGCCGATCCCCTCCCTGAGGATCGCCCGGTACGCCTGATCTTCGTCCGCAGCGACAAGATCGACAGCCCACCGGAGAGTACCGAGCCGCTTCCAGCGGACTACCAGCTTTCCGTGAAGCTTGTCTCCGTGGATCACCTTACTCTCTCCGCTTGGCTTCAGGGCCGCGACTTGGCAACAGCGGCCAAGGAAATGAACGAGGTCATCGAGACATGGAACGAAGATGAAAAGGTCAACCTCATCAGCACCCTGACCGGTGGCGTCCGGAACGGAACCAGAACCTTGCTCGAGGATATCAAAAAACTGGAATACCCCACTTATTATAAGCCCGGCAAGCGCGAGCCCTCGGCCGATGGAAAGTCCACCCAGCTGGGCCTCGCCGTCCCGGGAGATCTCGAAACACGGAACCTCGGCATCAGCCTCGAAACGGAAATTTCCCCAGGTGCCGGTGACCCGGTGATGCTCCTGTCCTTACGCCGCGTTCTCCTCGGCTGCTACACCGTCCATCATCGGGTCCTCCGCGATGGGGAATGGATCGCGGATATGACCATGCCCCGCTTCTCCGAAAATAACTGGCTGACTTCGCTGCGTGTGAAGAAAGGAGAGTGGATGTTCGTCGGCAGCGGCTCCGGCTTTGGAGAAAAGGGCGAACTCGATCCCAGTCGCGCGGTGCTCGCCTTCGTCAAGGTCGACTAACAGAAGCACGAAACCACCGAACCCCAACTACCCATGAAAACCATTTTCTCATCGGTGCTTCTGTCCCTGGCGATTTTGCTCGCGCCCTGCCCAGCACAGGAAGCGAATCCCTACCTAGGCCAACAGGAAGAAAAAGCCCCTCTCGGCCCCAGCGGCGATAGCTTCCTCACCCTGACCGAGCACGTGCTGGTCCCCGCAGACCTGCTCGACTCATGGCTCGCCGGCAATCCCACGAAGGAGGATGCCAGCGAGCTCCGTGCCGCCGTTCAGCGCTGGATCCATGAAGGAAAGGCAACTTTGGATCACTCGGCTCTCAGCGCTGGCACCGTGGGACGAGTGTTCCGCAATGAGTCGACCCTTGAGCAAATCTACGCCACCGAGTACATCCCACCGTCATCGCCCGAGGAGTGGGCAGGGCCCACCTCCTTCGAAACCCGGAACATGGGCTATGGCAGCAATGGAGACGCCGTCCAGAGAAAGGGCGAATTGACAATCCGCCAGAAGGCCGAGCTCTGTAAGATCATGCTGCCTCATCGCGTGCCCGACAAGGTAAGCGAAGAGAGCAGTCAGCCTGGAGACATCTTCGTTCCAAACTTCCGCGTCTTCTTTGCCGGCCACGCTCCGTGGACAAGGGAGGATAGCCCGGATGACACTTTCGATGCAGAGTTGTTCCAGCGCCACAGAAAGAGTGCCCCCCCGAGCTATCCGGCGGGAAAGATCTACCTCGCCCTCCGCGCTGATGAAGACCTCCCCGAGCCCATCGTCAAAAAATCGCCAGACGATAAATCCGCGAGCGAAGCTCCCACGCCCCTGCCCGCAAATCGTCTCCTGCGTCTGATCTTCGTCCGAAGCGACATGACCGGAAGCACTCCCGGAAGCAGCGACCCCTTGCCAACCGACTACCACGTTTCCGGGAAAATCATTTCGGTCGACCACCTCGCCTTCTCCGATTGGCTCCAAGGCCGCGACCTCGCCACCGCTTCCAGCGAACTGGACCAAGCCCTCGAGACATGGAACGAGGACGGCAAGGTCAAGATCCTCCGCAACATCTCGGGAGGAGGTCGGAATGGAACGCGAACGTCGCTGAGTGACATCAAGGAAGTGATCTACCCCACCGAGTTCGAGCCCGGAAAACGGGAACCCGGAGCTGACGGAAAATCCACACAGTGGGAATTCGCTTTGGCCACCGCCTTCGAAACACGAAATGTGGGCGGATCTCTCGATACCGAGATCGAGTCCGATGAAGGCGGTCCCCTGTTGAACTTGGCATTCGACCGCGTGGCGCACGGCGGCTTCTCGGTTCATCACCGGATTCTGCGCGATGGAGAGTGGGTGCCAGACATCACCATGCCCCTCTTCTCCTGCAACAATTGGAATACCTCGCTGCGCCTGAAGCGGGGCGAGTGGATGCTCGTCGGCAGCGGCTCCGCCTTCGGTGAAAACAGCCAGTTCGACCCGAGCCGCGTCGTGCTGGCCTTCGTCAAAGTCGAGTGACATCCACCTGATCGAATGATGTGATGATTGGAATGCGAAACGCTCCTCCACCCTGGGCCTGGACCCTCGCGGTCTCGGCCCTGCTGGCTGCCATGGTGGCAGGGGCGGGCATCGTCATGGCGCGGAAGGTGGAGCACTTCGCCGAGAAGCCGCCGGGCAACCGGGTGGACGATTCCTTCCGCGAGGTCGTCCGCCGGATTGATGCCATGGAGCAGTTCTGGGAGCAGGCGATCGCGAGCGAGGCCGAGCGTATGTTGGGTCGCGGCATGGATGCTGAGGACTCCCGTGTCGCGGGGGTCGTCCAGTGCTCGTGGCTCAATCCGAACTTCAATGACCCGGAGCGATCCCAGAAACGTTTTGATGGCGGATCCATCGAGTGGCGGCCGGTGCTCGATCGCCAGGCCAAGGGCGAACCGGGAGAGTGGAAGTTCTCCGACAAGGACATGGCCTCGGGTTCCGGCTGGATCGAGACTCCGGGGCGTCCGCTGGCATGGCGCATGGCGAATGGCCGCAATGCCGTCGTCCTTCAATTGGATCCGGTGGCAGCCGTGCCGCTCGTGTTGGAAGACCTGGCGAAGCGGAACATCTTGCCTGAGGATGAAGCGGGCTCGCTCACATGGACCAGCCCGTTTGGCAAGGCATGGCACACCTCCGGCGAACCCAATCCCACGGGCAAGCCGGATGAAATCCTACGCCACGTCTCGCGCTTTGGCGATTGGGCATTGATGCGCCACTATCCGGTGCGAACGGTTGTCAGCTATCGCATGCCCGTCCTTGCCGGAGCGTTCTCCATTTCCGCTCTGCTGATCGGCGGAGCGGTCGCAGTCGCCTCGTGGCAGCGGAAGGCGATCCGCCTGGCGGAAGAGCGGGTAAGCTTCGTGAACCGCGTCTCTCACGAACTCCGCACGCCTCTAACAAATCTGCTGCTGAATACCGACCTCGCTCTCGATGGCTTGCCGGTCGAGGATGCCAAGGTCCGCCGTCGCCTCGGCCTCATCCGCGAGGAGACATCGAGGCTCTCGCGCATCGTCGATAACGTCCTCGCCTTCGCCCGCATCGAACGCGGTACCGCCGAGTCTCACGCCACCTATTGCAATGTCGGCCAAGTGGTTGGTGAAGTCCGCGAGAACTTCGCTCCGCTCTTCCAGCGCAAGTCCATCGTATGCGACTATGATGAGGTGCCCGACGAGGAACTCCGCCTCGATCGCGATGCCCTCTCGCAGATCCTTTCCAACCTCCTCTCGAACGTCGAGAAATACGCCGGTGAAGGAGCTCGCGCCACCATGCGCTTCACCGTCGAGGCCAGCACCCTGCTCATCGAAGTTGAGGACGATGGGCCCGGAGTGCCACCCGATGCACGCCGTCGCATCTTCCAGCCCTTCGAACGAGCTGGCAGCCGCGTCGATGAAGGCGTCAGCGGCACCGGGCTCGGCCTGGCCATCAGCCGTGAACTCGCCGAGCGGATGGGCGGACGGCTGGATCTGATGGATGCCAAGCGCGGCGCGAAATTCCGTCTTGTGATTCCGATGGGGGAAAGGAGCCACGCATGACCATACTCGTTGCCGAAGACGATGCCGTAACGCGCGAGGCGCTCACGGAGCTGCTCCAGAATGATGGTCACGAGGTGCTCGCCGCCCGCGATGGGCGCGAGGCGCTGAAGCTCTGGAAAAGCCACCGTCCCGGCCTCGTGCTGCTGGACATCATGATGCCGCATGCGAGTGGCTACGAGGTTTGTCGTAGCATCCGTAGTGAGGACCGCCGCACGCCAGTGGTGTTCCTTTCGGCGAAGTCGGAGGAGGTGGACGTGGTGTTGGGACTCGAACTCGGGGCGGATGATTTCTTGAGGAAGCCGTTCGGAAAGCACGAGCTATTGGCGCGGGTTCGCGCGGTCTTGCGCCGTTACGAGGAACCGGGTGAGGGGGATGAGCTTTCGTTCGGAGGCTGGAGCGTGTTTCCGAAGCGCCTCGTTGCGCGACAGGGGGAGAGGGAGATCGAACTGACGGTGCGCGAGGTGAAGCTCATTGCCCTGTTAGCCAGGCGCCGGGGCGAGGTGGTGACGCGGGACGAGTTGCTCAATGAGTGCTGGGGCCTCGAATACTATCCGGAGTCGCGCACGGTCGATCAGCATGTGCTGAACCTGCGGAAGAAGGTCGAAGCCGACCCGTCGAAGCCGCTCTTGATCGAGACCGTGCGCGGGGCGGGCTACCGGTTTCCCTGATGGATGAGAGTGAGAGCGGCGACGCCGTCAAGATGCGCGACTGACGCCGCCGCTTTCACACAACCGAAATGGGATGACAAGAGTGGCGATGCCGCGCCGGATCGCGGACATCTGCCGCACTTGGTAGCAGGCCGAAGATGAGAAACCGGTGAGTCACGTGCGCTCGCTTTGGAGTCGTTCAAAGGAGCTGGCTCATCAATCTCTCATGAACCGTCCGGTAAGGTTCGCACGGCTCTGTGCGCTACCACACATGACTCCTGAATCTTCTTCTGCTGCCGACATCGCTCACTTTCCACGCCGCCTTGAAAGCGCGGCTCCCGCCAGGGAAAAGCTCGATCATGTCTTCGCCAAGGAAGGCTCCGGCTCCGCGGATTTCACCTTCAATTCCGAGACCGCCGCCGTCTTCGACGACATGGTCGACCGCTCGGTCCCTTACTACTCGGAAATCCAGCGCATGTGCTGCGAGCTGGCGGCAGACTTCGCCACTCCGGGCTCGAATCTCTACGACCTCGGCGTTTCCACCGCCACCACCTTCCTCGCCCTTGATGGCAAGGTCGACCCGTCCATCCATTTCATCGGCGTTGACAACTCCGCGCCGATGCTCGCGGAAGCGACCGCCAAGATCAAACGCTCCGGCACCACTCGCCCGATCCAGCTCATCCATGGCGACCTCCACGAAACCCCGGTCATCGAGAACGCGTCGGTGGTGATGCTGGTCCTGACGCTCCAGTTCATCCGCCCGCTTTACCGCGAGCGCATGATCCAGCGCATCTACGACGGCCTGAACAAGAACGGCTGCCTGATCCTGGTCGAAAAGATCACCACCGAGAACACCGTCCTGAACCGCCTCTTCATTAAAAACTATTACGACATGAAGCGGCGCGTGGGCTACTCGGACATCGAGATTTCCCAGAAGCGCGAGGCCTTGGAGAACGTTCTCATTCCTTATCGGCCTGAGGAGAATTCGGCGCTCTTGAAGCAGAGCGGCTTCCACTGCGTGGAAGAATTCTTCCGCTGGTATAACTTTACCGGCGTGATCGCCCTGAAATAATCGCGGCCCTCTCATGAACCTCGTCTACCTCTGGGGCAGCTTCCTTTTCAAATATCGCAACACCGTCTTTCCGGTGTTCCTGGCGATCCTGTTCGTGATCTTTCCGCCGGTGCTTTACGGGGGCACGCTGGATAGCGATTTGCGGCTCGACCTCGTCGGCATCGGCCTTTGCGCCCTCGGCCAAATCATTCGCGGCGCGGTGATCGGCTTCGCTTACATCAAGCGCGGTGGCCTGAACAAGAAGGTCTACGCCGATACCCTCGTGACCAAGGGGATCTTCGGGGTGACGCGCAATCCGCTCTACGTCGGCAACCTGCTGGCCGCCGCCGGCATTCTGGTGGTCCACAATCATCCGATGGTTTACCTGATCGCGGGCCTGTTCACGCTGGTCTCCTACCAGGCGATCGTGCTCACCGAGGAACGCTTCCTGCGGAACAAGTTCGGCGAGGAATTCGAGCAATACTGCCGTGAGGTTCCACGCTGGCGGCTGAAACTTTCCAGGCTCCGCGGAGCCACCGACGGGATGACTTTCCAATGGGGGAAAGTGATCCTGAAGGACTACAGCACCTGCTGCACGTGGGTGGTGATCACCACGCTGCTCTTCATGTATGAGGGCTACCTCTACGGCGGTGGAACCGGCTCCGGCCGCCTGATCATCGGCGCCATCCTGCTTGCCGGTGCAGGTGCCTTCAGTCTGGTGGTCCACTCGATCAAGAAGAGCGCCTCGCGGAAGCGTGCCGCCCAAGCCTGAGCCGGTCGCCGGAAAAGGAGCCCGGGCGCGAAACGGGGCTTGGAATGTCCGGCGGGGAAAGCAGTCTCCGGCCCGTGCCCAGGAGACCAACCGATGTCCTGAAAATCTTCGCCTATGTGGCTGCCGCGCTCGCCTGTGGCGCGCTGCTGGCCCCGTGGCTTTATCAGGCTGGCAAGAACCTGGCTGAGGCCAAGCCGGCATCCGGTCCGCTCAAGTTCCTGGCGTCCGCTGCCGGGCGTGCGGATTTCCCGACGTTCTTCAACCGTGGCACCCTGCTTTCAGCGCTGGTCCTCATCTTCCCGCTGACCCGCTGGCTGCGTGCCGGTCAGACAGGGGTCCGCTATCGCGACACGCCGTGGTCGCTGCGCCGCCCGGACGAGAGCGTGGTGCTGGACCAGGGGCAGCCGCTGCGGCGGAATCCGCGGGGCTGGCGGCAGCTTGGCATGGGATTCCTGCTCGGTGCGGGTCTACTGCTGCTTGGCGGCTGGGGCATGGAGCAGGCGGGGTTTTTCGTGTGGAAGGACGCGGCGTTTTCCACGCAAGGGGTGCCGAACAAGTTTGTGGGCAGGGTCGAGCTGCTCAAGGCGTTCAAGACCGTGTTGCCCGGGGCGATGATTGTGGCATTGATCGAGGAGACCTTGTTCCGCGGGGTGCTGTTAGGGATCTTCCTGCGGGCTCTGAAAGCGGTGCCGGCGATCGTGCTGCTGTCGCTTCTGTTCGCGTTCGTCCATTTCCTGAAGCCACCGGACGGAGTCAAGATCGTGAATCCCGGGGCGGCTGGTGCAGGCTTTGAGTTGTTAGGCATGATCCTCAGCCAATATGCCGAGCCGCTGTCGCTCATCTCACGCTTCACGCTGCTGGCGATGGTCGGTGGGACGCTTGCCTACGCCCGCTACCGCACGGCCTCCCTGTGGCTGCCGCTGGGCATTCACTTCGGCTGGATCGTGGGTGTCGGTCTTTTCAAGGCGGCCACGTGGCCGGTGGTCGGCTTGCCGGAATCCGCACACTGGTGGGTGGGGGCCAGCCTGCTGGAGGGCGTGCTGCCATTGGGGATCGTCGCCATCACCGGCGTGATCGTTCACTTCGTGACGCTCAGTCCGCGGCGGGCATCGCAAGCGTGAAGCGGAGGCCATCGCCGGACTTTTCCGCCGAGAGCGTGCCGCCCATCGCGTGGGCCGCATCACGGCTGAGGGTGAGGCCGATTCCCAGATGCGATGCGGCATCATGACGCGAGGATTCGCGGCGGAACAGCGGCTCGAAGAGACGTTCGACGTCACCGTTGTAGTCCTCGGCAGGATTGGAAACGGAGATCTCGATATCGCGCTCCGTGTGACGGCCGGTGAGGCGGATCTCACTGCCATCGCTCGCGTAGGAGACGGCATTATCGAGGAGATTGTTGAAGACGATCCGCAAGAGTGCGGGATCGGCGGGTGCCAGGAGCGGCTCGCTGCCGAGCTCGTCCTTTATCTCCAAGCCACGTTCCCGGGCACGGTGGGCGAATGGTTCCGAGCACTCGCGAAGCAGGTGCGTGAGATCCACCGGCTGGTGGGAGGTGGCACCTGATGGCTGGCCGATCCTCGCCAAGGCGGAAAGGCGCTTCACCAGCTCACCCAGCTCGTCCGCTGTCTTCTGGCAGGTCATCAGATGCGTCGCATAGGAGGCGGCATCGCGTGTCTGGGACAGGGCCAGGTCCGTGGTCGCCCGCAGGCCGGCGATCGGTGTCCGCAGCTCGTGGGCCGCGTGGCGGATGAAGTCCCTCTCGCGCTGGCGGATCAACGCCACCCGCTCTAACAGGACATTGAAGTGCGTGGCCAGGCTGGTGAGTTCGGAGGGCAATGCCTCGGGCAGCTCCAGCGGTTCATCCAGCCGGTGCTCGGCGCGATCCTTCACTTGCAAGGACAGCTGGTGGATGGGGCGCAGCGAAGAGCGGATCGCCCGGTCGATGAGCGCGAAGCCGATGCCCAGGGTGAGAACTCCACCTCCGGCGAGCATCCATCGCAGGCGCTCCAGCGTTCGGCGGATCGGTTCGCCATCGCGCGCCACCACCAGGACCTGGGGAAGTGTTTTCGGATCGATGACATTGCCCCGCTTCGTCATGGCATCCACTTCGTCCTGCAGCACGAAGGGATAGACCCTCAGTCCCACGGCCCGCGCGTAGTGACCATCGGGAAGTTGGAGGCTGCGCATCAAGGGCGCGCCATCGACGCCAGTGAACCGCGGCAAGTCACGGTGGCCCAAGGCCGGTGAACGCGTGGTGGTGCCGTGGACCTTGTCCCAGAATTGGAACAGCGTGTCCTCGGTCAAGCCGCGGTTGGTGCCGATGCCTTCCTGCCACTCGTAGTTGATCGCCTCGTTTTCCAATTCCACCTGGTTCGCGAGGATGGCAGCGGTATCCCGGATCGAGTCATCGAGCTCCTGATAGAGGCTCTGCCGGATCATCAGGTAGACGCCCTCCGAGAGCAGCGCCAGCAGGAGTCCGATGCCGATGCCGCAGCGGATCCGCAGGGAACGACGGATCGAGGGAATGCTCATGGCTTCGATACTTCGAGGACGTAGCCTTGGCCGCGCCGGGTTTGGATCAAGTCCGGCTCCTTCGCGGCATTCAGCTTCTTGCGGAGGTAGCCGATGTAGACGTCCACGGCATTGCTGCTGCCGCCGCTGCCGTCTTCGAAGACGTGCTCCCAGATCTCCGTCCGCGAGACCACCTCGCCGGCCCGGTAAGCCAGATACTCCAACAGGCGGTATTCCAAGGCGGTGAGCTCGATGTCGCGGCTGCCCCGTTTCACACCGCGGCGCGAGGGATCGATCTCCAAGTCTCCGATCGCGATGACGGGGGATTTCTTGCCAAAGCTGCGCCGCAAGAGGGCCCGGGTCCGGGCCAGCGCCTCGGCGAGCGGGAAGGGCTTCACGAGGTAGTCATCCGCGCCGGCATCGAGCGCTTCCAGCCGGTCTTCCAGCCCGTCCCGGGCGCTGATGACCAGGATGTGGATCGGGTTCCCTTGGGCGCGAAGTTGCCGGAGGATGGTCATGCCATCGACGCCGGGGAGCATGAGGTCGAGGATCACGAGATCATATTCGCTGCCTTCGGCGGCCCAGAGGCCTTCATCGCCGGTGGCCTGGCTGTCGACGAGGTAGCCGGCTTCGCGGAGGAATTGGCAGAGTCCCTCGCGCAGGGCGGTGTGATCTTCAATGACAAGCAAGCGCATCCGGTCCCAGCGAAGCAGGCCCGGGCGTCATCCTGCAACTCCCGAGTTTCTCACAAAGTCGTCATGAGACCGCCGGATTGCCGGTGGACCTCCGAACCGACCTCAGCCAAGGCCTTACGCGGAGGGGTGGTTGGCGAGCTCGAAGCGGAAGGTGAGAACTGACTTCTCCTCGCTCCAATCGAGCTCAATCGATCCTCCCAGCCGTTGTGCAATCTCCCGTGCCAGTGCGAGTCCGAGACCGGCTCCGCCTGTATTGACCGAAGTCTTCCGTCCCCGTTGGAAGGGGCGGAAGATCCGCTCGGCATCCTCCGGATGGAAGCTGCGGGCGTCATTCGCTACCGTTAGAACGAGGCCATCCGGGCCCGGTGAGGCCTCGATCCAGATTCGTCCGCCATCCGGACTGTGCTGGAATGCATTCTCAAGCAAGATGGAGACGAGGACTTTGAAAAGCCGCTCGTCCCCGATGAGGAGCAATGGTTTCTCCGGCAGGGTCACGCCCAGGTGCCGGTTGCCTTGATGCCGCTCTTCCTCGCCGATGAGATTCCTGAGGACGGCGATGGGATCAAAGGGCTGCCGGACGATATCATCAATGCCGCCTCTCAACCGCGCGAGGCTCATGAGGCTCTCCACGGTCCCCCGCATGTCGCGGGTCACCTCCAAGGCGCGCCGGATCCGCTGGCTGAGGGTTTCGGCGTCACGAGGCCGGGAGATCGCTTGCTCGAGAACGGCGTGTATGCCCGCGATCGGCGTACGCAGCTGATGCGCCGCGCCGAAGGCGAAGTCCTTTTCATGGGCGCGGGCCGTTTCGACCTTCTCCAGGGCGACCCGGAATGCCGAGGCCAAGGGAACCAGCTCGCGCGGCAAATCCGGAGGGATCTCGGGCAAGGGAGTGGCCACCTCGGTGGATCGCTTCAAAAGTGATGATGCCAGCCGGTCCAGCGGGCGCAGCGTCCAATGGGTGATCAACAGGATCGCCAGCCACACGGCAAGGAGTGTAAGCCCTCCGCTCCAGAGCAGATCCCGCTTCGTTTCATCAAGCCGGTATTCGAGGCCGGTGGTCTCCCGGGCACAGACGATCACCTGTGGATAGTCACGGGGATCGAGGATATTGCCACGCCGCCGCATTTCATCGCGGCCGTATTCATTGGTGAAAGGCAGATGGAGGAAGCCGATCGCGCGCAGCGGCTTGCCATTCGCCAGATGGAGATCCTGATAGACCGGCTGGTTGATTTCACCGTGGAAGAACTTGAGATCCGCGGTTCCCAAATCGGGGGACCGGCTGGTGGTGCCGGTCTTGAGATTCCAGAATTGGAACAGGCCTTCGATCCCGAGACCCGCAGTGGACTGGAGCGCCTCCTCCCATTCGTAGATGACGCCTCCGGCTTCGAGCTCCGCGGATTTCGAGAGCAGGATCGCGGAATGGAGCAGCTGCTCATCGAGTTCCTGGCGCAGGGACCGCTCGATCTCGCGATACATGGTGACCTTCGAGAACAGGAGCACTCCGGCGATCACCAAGGTGCTTCCGAAGATGAGCCTGACCCGGATGGATGGGTTTTTCATGCGGTCTCCGCCGAGATCACGTAGCCGAGTCCACGGATGGTTTGGATCAGGTCCGGCTCGCCACCGGCATTGAGCTTGCGGCGGAGGTAGCTGATGTAGACGTCTACCTTGTTGCTATTGCCACTGTCGTGATCCTGATAGACGTGCTCGCCGATCTCCGCGCGGGAGACCACCTGGCCTTCGCGATGGGCGAGGTAAGCGAGGATGCGGTATTCGAGGCGCGTGAGTGAAATCTCACGTTCCGCCCTGAAGGCGCGCTTTCGCAACGAATCGATGATCAGGTCGCCGATGCGGATCGTGGGTGACTCGCGATCGTAGCGGCGCCGCGTCAAGGCCCTGACCCTGGCAAGCAGCTCGATCAGTTCGAACGGCTTCACGAGGTAGTCGTCCGCTCCGGCATCCAGTCCATCGACCCGCTGCTCCACGGCATCACGCGCGCTGATCAGGATGACGGGGGTCTTGTCATGCTGCTTGCGAAGGCTTCGCAGGATGGTGAGTCCATCCACCTCGGGGAGCATGATGTCCAGAATGATGACCTCGTATTCGTGGTTCTCAGCGCTCCACTGTCCTTCGTCGCCCGAGCCGTAGTCGTCGACCACATAGCCCGCTTCCCTGAGGCATTCGCGGATGCTCTCACGAAGCGGAAGGTAGTCTTCGACGAGAAGGCAACGCATTGTTAACGAGCGAAGATCGTAAGGAACCGGCGATTCATTGCAACTTCGATCCCTTCCGCAGGGCTCACTTAAAAACGGAGAAAGTTGGAGAATCTCACCGTTTTCTAATCCTCGCGGTGATACTTCCGATTCGAAAGGAACGAACAGGTGCGCTGCTTAACAGGATAGCGCACGCGGCGTCCTCCGAACCAGGGGTGGGGAGGAGGGCGCCCCCCTGTTTTCCCTCACGCTTTTTGGGGGGACGATTGGCGAGGCACTCGTGTTTTTGTTGCCGCCGTAGTTTGCCACCGAGGCCGGCTGTTCGCTGGGAGCGAACTGCGCGCTGAAGAACGGCGAATGATGCCGTGTGCCGAATAATCGAGCTGGTTAGGACTCGGAAAATCAACGCTCCACTCTCGATGATGAGATTCAATCTCATTAATTTCCGAATTCTAATCACTTTCTAATGATTGGGCGGCTACATCGGCGGGCACACCAAATGAGCCTTCCGTCAGAACAAAACAGTCTCCGTTCGTTCCGCCTGCCCGAGGGGTTTGCGATGACTTCCCTTCTCGCGCTTACTCAGATTCCTGCCGCCCATGCGGTCGAAAGCGCTCCAGTGAAGGATGAGAAAAAGCCTGAGGAGTTTTCGGATCTTGTGGTGCAGGCCGACCGGGATAAATCGCTCTACAAGCCGGAGAAGATCGCTTCGCCCAAATACACCAAGCCGCTGGTGGACGTCGCCCAGACGGTGACGGTGGTGCCGAAGGAAGTGATTCAAGAACAGGGGGCGACCACGCTTTCCGAGGTGCTTCGCAACGTGCCGGGCATCACGATGCAAGCTGGCGAAAACGGCGGTGCCCACAGCACCGCGGGCGACATGTTCACCCTGCGTGGATTCGATGCGGCGAACAGCATCTTCACCGATGGCGTCCGCGATGACGGCCTGATTTCACGCGACACCTTCAATCTGGAATCCGTCGAAGCGTTCTTGGGGCCTGCGGGTTCGGACGTGGGTCGCGGCACGGCCGCTGGATACGTCAACATGCAGACCAAGGTGCCGATGATCGGGAATGCCTATGCGGGATCCACCGCATTCTCAAGCGGCGACCGGATGCGGAATACCATCGATCTCAATCAGAACCTCGGTCTCGGCAAGGAAGGCGATTGGCTCGGTGGGAGCGCCTTCCGCCTGAATGGACTCTATCAGTTCGGCGGTGTCGCCGGCCGGGATGAGGTGGAGCGGAATACCTGGGCGATCGCTCCGTCGCTTGCCTTCGGCCTCGGAACCCCCACGCGGGTCATCTTCCAGTACCAGCACGTGGAGCAGAACAATATCCCTGACTACGGGATTCCCGCGTATCGCGGCCGGCCATTGCCGGGGATCGATCACGAGTGGTTCTACGGCTACGTCAATGGCGACTTCGAGGACACCACCCAGGACAGCTTCACCTTCCGCATCGAGCACGATTTCAACGAGAACCTGAAGTTGCGCAACCAGACGCGCATCAACTCGACCAAGCGGGACGACGTCAACAGCGGCCTCCAGTATTTCCCGTCGACCTACGTTCACACGACTCCGACGAGCGGCTTCCCGAATACCGTCCGGGTGCTGCGCCAGAGCGATATCCGCGAGAATGAGATCTTCTCGAACATGACGACGCTGAATGCGGCGTTCGACACCGGATCCTTCAAGCATGCGCTGGTGGGCGGACTGGAGTTCACGAGCGAGAAGCAGGATGGCTACCAGTATCTTCCTTCGTCGCTGGGTGCGGTGATCGATCTCCCGGCGCCTTACGTTCCGAATCCCTACATCAATCCGCCGGGCTACGCGCCGCGGCTTGACCCCAGCTTCCACACGCGGGGCACGGTCGAGAATGTGGGTCTCTATGTGTTCGACACCGTGGACATCACCGATCGCTGGATGCTCAGCGGCGGCATCCGCATGGACAGCTACGATACGGACTACATCTCCCGCGCCACGGTCACCAGCGGTGGTGCACTGGGTGCGGTCACGGGGCCTTTCAGCGCCTCGGACGAAGTCTTCAGCGGCAAGGCGGCGCTCAGCTACAAGCCAACTGCGGACAGCTCGGTGTATCTGGCCTATGGCCGCACAGTGACGCCTCCGGGCACGGCGAACTTCTCGCTGAACAACACCACCAACGCGGGTTCCGGAGCGATCACCAGCAACGCGAACATCAATAGCGATCCGCAGGAGTCCACCAACATCGAGCTGGGTGGGAAATGGGATGCCCTGGATGCAAAGTTGAGCCTTACCGGTGCGCTCTTCTACACCCGGAACGAGAACACTATCTATCAGAACGATCCCACCGACCCGACCTCCTACTCGCAGGACGGGGCGCAGGATGTGTATGGTGCGACGATCGGAGCGGCGGGCTCGATCACGGAGAACTGGAATGTCTTCGCGAATGCCACCTATCTGGACGCGACGCTTGATCAACCCGGAGCAACCACTGGCACTCCGGCGATCCCGATCGATGGCAATCGCCTTACCCGCACGCCGAAATTCTCCGGCACTGTCTGGAGCACCTACAAGCTGCCCAAGGGCTTTACGGTCGGCGGTGGCATCCGCTATCAGGGGCGCACCTACACCAGCACCAGCAACCTCATCGATACGGCAGCCTATGCCGTGCTCGACGGCATGGTGCAGTACGACGTGAACGAGAACATCAATGTCCGCCTCAACGTCTATAACCTCCTCGATCGCGAATACGTCGCCAGCTCCGGTGGCGGTGGTGGCCAAGGTGGTGGTGCCGTTGGCAATCCGGCCACGGCGACCGGCGGACGCGTGAACATGGGTCAGCCAATCTCCTTCATGCTGAGCACGAACTTCTCTTTCTAAGGGTAACCGGCTGTAGCTGCGAAGCGGACAAGGAGACTCATCCTTGTCCGCTTTTCTGTAGCCGGGAGAGTCGCAGGTCGGCGGCTTTCAACGCGTCGATGATGGCGAGTTCCTTCGCATGATCCTCAGGCTGCAAGGTGGAAGACGCACCGCGCACGAGGGCGTCATCGAGTCCTTGCTTGATCGCCACGGCTGCGGCTTCGAGAAAGCGCGGATCATCCCGGGGTGCTCCGGGTGTTGTCGCAGGATCAAGCGATTCCAGGATGAATTCCGAAAGGAAGTGGGGTTGGCAAACGCGGTAGATCCTCAGGCCGAGGACAAACAATTCGAACGCGATGGTCCGGAAAGCGCGGATGTCACGGGCTGCCCAGTATCTCTCCAGCGAGAGCGCATCCTCGACCGTGTCGCTCGCCTCGGCGATCCAATCGCCGTTTTCCGCCGGGGTGCCATCTTCGAGTGACTTGACCAGTGCGCGGCACAAGAGGTGGCGGGCATGAAGTCCGACCTCTGCCATCGCGGGATAGCGGCGTTCGTTTGCCCGGGTGATCGCGATCAGCGCCCTGGCATCCGTTTGCGCGAGGGCCGTGTCGCCGATCTTCGAGAGATGTAGTAGTCCGCGGTGGAGCAGCGCATGGCAGCGCGTGAGCAGATGTCGGTCCGAGCTACTGTCTGCCAAGAGGTCGATGCCGCGGGAAAAGCAGGCAATCGCTTCATCCGGGGATCCGGTTGCGAGCCCGCGATTCGTCCAGGCGAGTGCCTTTCTCTGGAGGAGGTCGAAGCCATCGCCGGGGCCGATGTGATCAAGCTCGGTAATGGCCAGGTCGTAAGCTTCCCGGGCTTCCCCGGTGGGGCCATGCAAGCGGGTCAGGGCATCGCCGCGATTCATGTAGGCGGCGGCCAGTCCCCAGCGCGTGCCGGGGTAACCTTCCAAGGGAAGCCGGGAGCGAATGCCGATCGCGGCGTCGAAAGCCTCAAGGGCACTGGCGACATGAGCGGGTGTGGCCAATGTTAGATCGCAAATGCCGCGGTTCATCAAGGCATCTGCCAGAGTCTCCTTCGCGGCGACGCTTCCGGTGTCGAAGGGCTTCGCGATTTCAACGGCCCTCGCGAGATAGGGAAGAGCCTCGAATGGCTGGCCGTGATCGCGGAGCAGGATTCCCAGCGTCACGAGACACTCCGTGAGTTCATGCAGGGATTCGCTCCCTTTTTTCTCCTCCAAGGCTTCGATCATGGCTCCGACCTGACCGATTGCTTTCCGCAGATCGTCGGACTGAAGCGGGAACTCTGCATGGCGCCATCGTGCAGGAGCGGACACGGGGTCGATTGTCGTGATCCGCACGGACTCTACAACTCCGGGGAATCAATTCCGGAGAGATCCCGTGGAAATCTCATGATGAGCTTGGTGGATTGCCGCCGCGCTCCAGGAGTTGCCGGAGCAGCTCGGTCTGGATGTTCTGGATTTCCAGAAGGCGCTCGCCGTGGTGGTGGAGCAGGTGATCGAGCTTTTCGTGGAGGTGACGGATCTCGAGCTCGGCCTTGAGATTGATCTGATAGTCCTGCTCGGCGCGGCGGCGGTCGCGCGCTTCGCCGCGGTTCTGGCTCATCATGATGACCGGCGCCTGGAAGGCGGCGAGGCAGGAGAGCAGCAGGTTCAGCAGGATGAAGGGATAGGGGTCCGGCGGCTTGGCGATCATGATCGCCACGTTCAGCAGAATCCAGCCGAAGATGAAGGTGCCGAAGATGATGATGAACTTCCAGCTGCCACCGAAGCTGGCGATGCGGTCGGCCAGGACATCGCCGAAGGTGCGCTTCTCAAGTTCCTCGGCATCGTCCGGACGCTCGGAGATGATCTCGTGCTCGCGGAGACTGTCGATGACGTTGCGCTCGAGGTCGGTGATCTCGCCGATCTCCTCGCTAAGTGCTTCCTCGACGAAGGCGGCTTTCAGTTCCGGAAGGATGTCCCGGGCGATGCACTCGCCCATGCCGAGGTGGGGATGCTTCTTGCGGATGAATGCCAGCAGCGAGGGGCGGAGCGAGGCGCAGGGGATGCAGTCGCTCGCTGGGACCGTCTTTCCGGATATGGCACAGGTGCGTGTGGCGGAGGAGTCGGTCATGAATCTGTTAGAATCAGGTCTTGGACAGGGTCTTGCGCAGGCCGCCACCGATGAGAGCGGTGGCATCAAGCAGGGCCGGGGGCAGGGACCAGGCGCTGGGCACGGCGATGTAGCGCGGCAGCCACTCGGGATCGAACTTGTCCTTGAAGGAGCGCAGGCCCTGGAAGTTGTAGAAGCTTTCGCCGCGGTGGAAAATGCGCGCGGCCATCCGGTGCCACAGCGGTGCGAGCGCGTGGGTGGAGAGGCCGGACAGGGGAGCCATGCCGAGGTTGAAGTGTTGGTAGCCCTGCTCGCGGCCCCACAGCATCAGCTCGATGAAGACGGCTTCCATGACACCCTGTCCCTCTGGCAGCGAGCGCATGAGGTCGACGGAAAGTTCCGCCTTGTCGGTGGTCTCCCAGATATTGGTGAAGGCGATGACCTTGCCCGATGCGTCGCGGACGACGGCGCAGGAGAAGCGCTTCACGTAGTCGTCATCGAAGCGTCCGAGCGAGAAGCCTTTCTCGCCGGCCTTGTGCTCGCCGAGCCATGCATCCGAGATCGCGCGCAGGGTGGAGAGTTCTTCGGCGACCTTGGCCTGAGGCCACATTTCAAAGGTGAGGCCGTCGCGCTGGAAGCGGCCGCGGGCCTTGCGCAGTTTCTTGCCAGTGCCGCCCTCAAGGGTGAAGTCGCCGAGTGGCACGCGTGCTTCCTCGCCGAGCTTGAAGAGCTTGAAGCCCATGTCCACCAGGCGCGGCATCTCGGAAACGGAGATCTGATAGAAGACGGGACGCCGGCCTTCGTTCTGCGCTTGTTCGACGAACCGCCACAGCAGGTCATCCGCGGCTTCGGAATCGCCGAGCGGGTCGCCCATGACGATGCGGCTGCGGCCCTGGTCGGCATGCATCAGGGCGCTGCGGCCATGACGGGAGACGGTGAACTCCTTGTCGTCGAGGTAGGCGAGGGCGGCGTAGGTGTGATTGCTTTCATGCACCAGCCGCTCGACCGTTTCCGGATCGGTGGGCTCGATATTGCGCGGGCGTCCGGGACGCAGGGCCTGCGCGATGGCGATGAGGATGAAGACACAGCCCGCTCCGACGGCGGCACGCATGAAGCGGGGGACATCGCCATCCATGGTGAACTGCCACCACAGGTGACGGTCGTAGGGGACATGGCGTGCGGAAAAGAAGCCCAGCCATACCGCGACGCCGACCAGCGACAGCAGCATGAGCCACCAGCCAAAGGTGAAGCGCTGAGTCCACAGCGGGGCCTGGCGGTGGAAGTAGCTGCGGAAGGGAACGAGGAAGGAAAGCATCACCGTGAGCAGCACGGCCTCTTCCCAATCCAAGCCCTTCACCAAAGAGAACGGGATCGCCGCCGACATCAGGACGACGGTGAGCCACCATGCGGCCTGCACGCGGCGCTGCAGGCCACGGGCTAACAGAATCAGCAGGGCGCCCGCGAGACTCGACATCAGGTGCGATCCTTCCACGAAGGGCAGCGGCACCCAATCGGCCATGCCTTCACGACGTGCCGGCTCCATCGGGGTATTCGCGGAAAGCAGCAGCATGAAGCCGCCGCCCAGTGCCATCAGGGAAGCGAGCCGTGGTGCGACGAGGCTCCAGCCGCGGATCACCAGCTTGCCGCCCTTTTGAATGGCCGTCTGCCGCAGCCGCATCTCGCGGATGCCGAGCATCAGGATCGCGATGAAGAAGGGCAGCAGGTAGTAGAGCAGGCGATAGGTGACCAGCGCACCGGCCAGCACCGGTGCGGCGATGGCTGCCCCGAGCGCCTTCGTGATGGTCAGCTCCAGCACGCCCACACCGCCCGGGACGTGGGTGAAGGCGGCGACGGCCTGGGCGATGACCACGATCGCGACGAAGGACGCCGCGTCCATCGGCATGCTGCCGGGAAACAGCGACCACATCGCGAGCCCCGCGCCCAGCCAATCGATGACCGAGATCGCCAGGGTGAGCAGCGCCAGCGGGGGCGATGGCCAGCGCAGCCGCGAGGCGCGGATGTCTTCGACAGGATGAGAATGGTCTTCGTCAGTGGGCTCGGCGGGCGGGGGGGGCTGCGCAGGCCTGCCCCAAAACAGGCCACCGAGAACCGCGATGAGCGGCACGGCCATCAATACCACGCCGATGCCCTTTGCGGCGCTGGCCGGCAGCCAGTCGAGCGGCGGGGAGGCGAAGGTGAGCAGCACGCCGCACAGGAAAATATGACCCGCCCAACCGGCGAGGCCGCCGAACATCATGATCTTCCCGACCTGGGAGACGCTCAGCTCCTGCGATGCCGCGAAGCGCATGCGGATGCTGCCGCCGCCGAGCACGGTGCCGCCGGCATTCATGCTGAAGGCGCTGGAGAGATACGAGATCCACGCATCCCGCCACGGGTGACGCAGCGGATGACCGAGCCAACGCTCCGCGATGAGTGTCAGCCCCGCATTTGCCGCATAGCTCAGGGCAGTGAAGCCGAGCGCCATCGCCAGATGCTGCGGGCCGATGCGTGCCAGAGCATCATCCAGATCCGTGAGGTGAAAGCCGGACCACTCCTTGTGCAGGCCGTAGAGCGCCCACGCGCAGACGGCCACCCACAGGACCGCGCCGAGACGGGTCAGCCGCGCCTTCCAGACGGGAGGCGTTGCGGCTTCAGTCAGATCCAGCTCGTGAGTCAGCGACGGGTCTCGAGGGTCCATGCGATGGCTTCGTCCAGCTTGGCTTGAAAATCCGGTCCAGCGCCACCCATATCATGAGGCTTTCCTGGAAGCTTGAAGATACGGTGGGGAACGGAGATCCTCTCAATCCAGTCCGTGTCATCCATCGGATCCAGTCCGGCGGCGAATTGGGCGACGGCCACGCCGGAGAGCTTCTTGGCCATGTCTTCCAGGGCGAAGGTATCGGGACCGCTGGGGTCGGCACCTAGCAGGTCCCCGGTGGTGATGCCGTAGCGGGCGTGGGTGCCGGGTGCGGCGAGGAGCAGGCCGACGAGGTTTTCCGGCCGGTCGGGAGAGGTGGCGGCGGCCACGGATTGCTCCGCGCCGGTGGACCAGCCGCCATACCAGACCGGGATATCGTCATCCGAGTGGGTGCGCTTGATCACGGCTGCCACGGCGGCATTGAAGCCTTCCTCGAGCTCCTTCTGGCCGTATTTGCGGGTATCGGCGAATTTCCGGCAATCCCAGCCGCCGACCGCATAGCCCTTCTCCATCAGGTGCTTGGCGGTGTTTTCCTCCCAATACGACCAGCCGCCGTCGCCGGTGCCGACGATGACGATGCCGATCGGGGGCTGGCCATTGGTGAAGCACGGGACATCGAAGGGCCCGCCTGCGAGGTTCAGGTGCAGCATTTCACCGCTAGCGGCGACATTCCGCGGCAGCAGCAGGTGCAGGATGAACTTCACCAGCAGCGCGACCACGACTGCCAGCAGCAGCCAGAGCACGCGACGCCATTTCGACTTTGGTTTCCCCTTCATGAAAAATGGTTCAAAGGATGGTCCACACGAACAAGCCGCAGGCAACGGCAAGAATGGTCAGGCCTAACAAGAAAACACCATCCGCAAGTGACTCGATGCGGTGCATCCGCCGTGAGTGTCGTGCCCGTAACACGGCGTAGCTGAGAAAGCAGGCGACCAGGAAGACCATGGCACCGACGGCGATCAGGTCATCCACGATGGTCTTGAGCTGGCCGGTCTTCGGAAACGAGCGGACCACGCTGATGATGGTCAGGCACAGGCCCACCATCACCGAGGAAGTGGTGAAGATATGGGCGGCGATGCCCCGCTCGCGGGAGCCGTCGCTTTCCTGCGAACGCTCGTCTTCGGTCATGAAAGAACCCCGGTAAACGCCCGGGGCACGAGAGTAAAGCGAGGCTGGCCGCAAGATTTTTCCGCTAATGACGGGTTGGCTCTGTGTGTGGGTGTAGATTGTTGAATTGGAGCGGAATGTGACGATCTTGTCGATTCGTGAAGCGGAGCGCGGAGTTTCCCCTTGGCGCGCTAGGCCCGCATGCCTCACAGCTAACACGTGTCCTCGCTTCTCCACCGCACCGGGCCGTTTGCCCACCGGAATGCGCGGCTTTATGTGCTTTTCACGGTGCTCTACAATGCGCGGGCGTATTATCCCGTGCTGGCGGTGTTTTTCGTGGATCTGGGGCTGACGCTGGAGCGCTTCGTCTTCCTGAACCTGATGTGGGCGCTGGCGATTTTCACGCTGGAGGTGCCATCGGGCGCGCTGGCGGACACGCTGGGGCGGAAGAAGCTGATGGTCTTCGCCTCGGTGCTGATGGTGATCGAGATGACGATCCTGCTGTTCGCGCCGAAGAATGGCGGGACGCTGTTGTTCGCGCTGTGCATTCTGAATCGCTTGCTCTCCGGCACGTCCGAAGCGGCGGCGAGCGGGGCGGATGAGGCGATCGCGTATGATGCGCTGCCTGAAGAAGGCCGCGACCAGGCGTGGGATGAAGTGCTGTCCGCGGCGATGCGCTGGCGTGCTGCGGGTTTCCTGATCGCGATGGCGCTCGGTGGCCTGCTGTATGATCCGGTGTGGCTGGCGAAGCTCGGTATTCACATTCCGGTGGAGATCGCGCATCGCTTGCCGGCGGCGGTGGTGTTTTGCCAAGGCATCGCGTGTGTGATCATCACATCGCGGCTGGAGGAAACGCCGCGGCATGAGGAGGGGACAACGGGCGAGCGCTGTCGGACGGCATTCCGGTTGACGATGCAGACGGCGAAGATGGCATTCACGACGAGGTCGATCGCGGTGGTGATCGTGGGTGGGCTTCTGATCGATTCGGTGGCGCGGAACTTCGCGACGGTGAACAGCGAATACTTCCGGCTGATCGGGATTCCGGAGTGGGCGTTCGGGTTCATCGGGGCGGCGACGGGGTTGACGAATTTCTTCGTGCCGGAGATCGCGCGGAAGCTGAATGCGCGCTTCTCGCCGCTGGGGGTGCTGGGAATTGCGGGGGCGCTCGCGGTGTTGGCGCTGGCGCTGTTGGCACCGGCATGGCCGTGGTTTGGCATCCTGCCGTCGATGATGCTGATGACTTTGTTAGGCTTGGTGGGGTTCACCGTGAGCCGGCATCTGCATGGCTGTGCGGACTCATCGCAGCGAGCGACCTTGCTGAGCGTGCGCGGGCTGGCATTCAATGTCGGCTACGGCTCGGTGTCGCTGGGGTTCTCGCTGCTCTTGGCGAAGATGCGGGAGGTGCATGGGGACGATGCCTTCCGTCAGGCGCTGCTATGGCAGCTGCCGGTGATCGCGGTGGGGATCGCGCTGTTCTTTGCGTGGGCTTGGCGGGTGAAATCGAAGTCGGGTCGCTAGGCGCGCGGCATTCTTGTCAGCGTGGCCGGATCCTGCTTGTTTCACCGGGATGGAAGGATCGATCCGGAAGCCTCTGGCACCTTGGTTAAAAGGGGGTGCGCTGGGCGCTGCTGTGTTCTCGATCTTTTGGGCGGGTGTCATCTTCGGCTCCAAGCGGGAGCGAGCCGCTCAGGCCTCCGTGCGGTTGGCTTCCTCGAAAGCGGAGCATCAAGTTCAATTCGCCAGCGAGGATCGTGACCGCAATCCGCCAAAGCGAGTCGAGCGCTCGGATAAAGCGCCGCAGAAACGCAAGTCAGTGGATGCGATTCTGGCCGAGTTCAGCGGTCTCCGCGAACGCCTGACAGGACGCGAGCTGGAACAGGCCCAATTCACTCTCATTGATGAAGCCAAGAGCTCGCTGCGAGGCGAGGACGCCTTGAGATTCCTTGAGGAGCTGATGGCGCACGGTTCTGACAATGCGGTCGTCTACGGGATCCAAATGTGTGCGATGGACATTTTACTCGGCGACCTCCCCAAGGGCCTCGAGTTGATCTTGGCCAAGGAGGCCAATCCGGACAACCTGAAGCTGGCCAGGGCAGCAGGTTACGGTGTTTCGTCCTGGGGGCAGTATGACGTGGGGAAGCTCCTGCAGGGATATCCAGACTCGAAGCTCAGGGACGCGATTGTAGCTGGCTATCTTCAATCCCGGGCACGATCGGGCAATATCTCGGCAGAGGACGTCCGGAAGTTTTGGACTCTGGTCGAGCAAGGGCTGGCCCGAAACAAGGATGTGTACTCGACCTTGGCGGAAGCCGGCAAGGATACGGACTTCGCGGGTATCCTTGCCAAGGCGACCCAGCTCGATGAGGGGCAGCGTGCCGAGACCTCCCGGGCTGTGGTCGCTGGTTGGTCGCAGGAGAATCCGGCAGCTTGTGCTGTCTTCTTGAAGGGGCAGATCGGGCAGCTTGCCGGTGGCGACAATCAACCGGCGAAAGAGCTCGTGCAGCAGGTGGAGTTGCTAGTCACTAACTGGGTGCCCAACAACTCGCGGCAAGCTGCCGAGTGGGTGAGTTCCCTGCCCGCCGGTGAGTTCTATGATGCCGGCGCAGGAAGGCTCTCGATGAAGCTGATGAGCCGGAATCCCGAAGAGGGACTGGCGTATGCGTCATCCATTTCGGATCCGGGGCTCAAACGGAGTGCGCTGGAACTTTCCCGGGACTGGGCGAGCCGTATGAATGATGCGAACTTGCTCGAGAAGGTGAACGGACTTCTTTCCACACTCCCGGAGGGCGGGGAAGAAGCCGAGTAGACATCCGGTGGCTACTTCTTTCCCGTGCTCGTCAGCGCCAGCACGATCAGTCCGACCACGATTCCTGCGGCCAGCACCAGCCAGAAGCCGGGAGCTTTGATGACTTCTTCGGGAGGACTCATGCCGAAGATGGCGACCAAGGTTGCCAGCGGGAAGAAGGTGGCCACGAGACGGTTCAGCTTGCGGGCCTCGATGGCGGCTTCATGAGCGAAGCGGGATTGTTCCTCGGTGTTCTCGGCGAGGGCGAATTCCATGCCGTCCTTGGCATCGGTGGCGACGAGGTCGATGGCTCGATCCAGGTCGACTGCGCGGTCGCGGAAGTTGATGAGGCGGCGTTCATCGGGTCGGGCATCGCGCGCTTCTTGCATCACCGCGAGCATGTTTCGCGTGGCACGCAGGAGCGGGTTCACGTGCTTCATGATGTCGAAGTACTGGCGCGGCGATTTGGCGGCCTCCACGGCGGTATCGAGCGCGTGGATGGTCTTCGCGTAGCTCTCCATGTGGGCATCGAGCGCGGCGAGGCCGCCGCCCTCGGGCGAGCTTTTCCACTCGCCGGTTGGCTGGCCCCAGATGAGGACCGCCTTGCGGACTTCATCGTCCTCGGGTTCGGGTGGTTGGTGGAGGATGAGGAGCAGGTGGCCGTCCTCATCCATGAGGCGCTGGCGGCCGGCGGCGTCACCGAGGCGGCGGCGAATCGATTCAGGGAGTTCCCATGACTTGGGAATGAATGCGGGTTTCTTCGTTTCCACGTGTCCCGGTCTATCCGGCCGGGCGTCCGCAGGCAAGCGCGCGACCATTGGGAGAATCGGGGGTTTTTCCCATGGTGAAGCTGCTCCTGTTCTGTTTGTCTCTGATGCTCGCGACCCATGCTCCGGCGAAGGTGGTGCGCGACCTGCCGTATGCGGGGAAGGGGAGCGGTCCGCTGCGCACGCTGGACCTGCACACGCCGGATGAAAAGCGCGAGAAGCCGCGGCCGGTCTTTATACTCATCCACGGTGGCGGCTGGCGTGTGGGCGACAAGTCGAACGGACACTTCGCCGAGCCGAAGACGCAGTGGTTGTTAGATGCGGGCTATGACGTGGCCTCGATCAATTACCGGCTCTCACCCGCGGTGGAGCATCCCGCGCATGTGGAGGATGCGTGCAAGGCGATCGCGTGGGTGCAGGGGCACGCTGCGGAGTTCGGCGGCGATCCGCAGCGGATCTATCTGTTAGGCCACAGTGCGGGTGCGCATCTGGCGGCCTTGGCAGCGGTGGATGTCGAGAGGTTGAAAGCCGCGGGTGCCGATCCGGCGGGGATCATGGGCGTGGTCTTGTTGGATGGTGCGGGGTATGACATTCCGCTGGAGTATCCCTCCCTGCGCGAGGGCTCGGTGATGCAGAAGATGTATCGCGATGCCTTCACGAGTGATCCGGAGAAGCAACGCAATGCCTCGCCGGTGTATCGGGTGACGGTGAAGCCGCCGCCGTTTCTGATCCTGCACACCACCCGTCGGTTGGATTCGCCGCGGCAGTCGAAGCTGCTGGCCGAGGCGTTGCGGGAGAAAGGTGGAACTGTCGAGGTGGTGCCGGTTCCGGGGAAGAACCACGGGACCATCAATGCCGACTGCGGCAAGCCGGGTGATCCGGTGACGGTGGCGATTGAGAGGTTTCTGGCGCCGAAGGGGAAGTAGCGCTCACTACTTCAACCGCTCCAGCGCGCGCTGCTTGCCGGGGCTGTCTGGCAAGGCTTCCACCCACTTTCTCGCGGCGGTGGGATCAATGCAGTTCCACGTGGCGGCGGCATTTGAAATGGCAGCCTCGCGGAGATCGCCTTCAGGCAGGCCCTCGACATGGGTGATCGCTGCTGATGGGTCCTGATGCGTCCACACGATCATTCCCGTTTGGAAGGCCTGATCGCGGCTGGCTTCTTCAGGCAGGGCTTGTGCCCATGCGACTGCTTCCGGTGCATTCTTTTGAGCCCAGGTTTCCACGATCGCGGGAGCCCATGACCGGCGCAGGGCCAGAGGTTGGCGGTCGAGCCATTCGCCGACGACGGGGCCATAGAGGAAGGGACCTTCGGCAAAGCCGGTGGTGGGAACTTCGGGGATGACGCCGAGACGAGTGACCTCCGCTCCCAACTTCTCCAAGGCCGGTCCCCAATTTTCCGGACTGCGGGAAGGGATTTCCCCGAGGACATGCTCCATCCCGGCCTTCCGTGCCTCTAGGTTTCCCTCGCGGGCGATTTCCTGGAGAGTCTCTTCCGGGTGGTCCTCCAATCTCTTGAAAAGCGTGGATCGCGACCCGCCCTTGCTCCGCTCATAGTTGGCAAGGGATGCAGCGGCGGGGTCGGGTATGGATTCAGGTTCGGGATCGGCTCGATCTGCGATGAAGGCGGCCTCTTTTTCGGACAATTTCCAAAGTTCGTGAACCTTGTTCCGCAGGCCGTCGTCGCTGAGGCATTCGAGTAAGTTTTCTCCCAAGCGCCTGTCGATCCAATCGTCTTGGTCAGACGGCCCGGCTCCGGAACTTGCCTCGGGGTTCTTGACCCGAATCGTTTGGCCGAACAATTGATCCAGGTAGTGAAGCTGCCATTGCCTCGGCTTCGAGCGGATCACTTCAGCGACGAGCTCCGGCTCGGCCTGCTCGCCATGCTTCAGGGCTTCGCAGAGGCAGTCATTCGCGCGGTAGTTCGACTTGGAGAGGAAATAGCGGATCGCTTCGGCTGGCTTGGCGTCCGCCCAGGCAGCGGCGACCAGGTTGCAAAAACTGCCACTCGAGACGGGATTGATGAGGAGTTGGTCCAAGGCTGCCACCGGGTCGGTCGCCGCGATGCGGGCGGCATCATCGTCCGTATAGCTGCGCCCGAACGTGGTCAGTAATCCGGCGAGCGGCATCGCCTGCTTCTTGTGTTCCCACCGTTCGCTCTTCTCCAAGACAGTGTCCGCCAGCGCATTCATGCGCTGCTGGCGGCGTGTTTCGCGATGGGCCTCGACCGCGACTGCGACCGGGGGCGATGCCGATGCGGAGGACTTCGAGGGCAGCCACGATCCTGCGGCGAAACCCGCTACTGCGACGGCGAGCATGCTCCAAGGTTTCATGGCGTGGCGAACTCCCGGTTGATGCGTTCCTGCCAGTGCTCCTGTTCTCCGGGAGGCAGGGTGGCCACGATTTCTTGCAAGGACTCGAGTGTCTTCGGATCGTGTGCAAGCCGCAGGTCCATGCCGAGCGCGTTGAAGACGGTTTCCAGTGAGTGGCGACGCATGTCCGGATCGTGAAGCGCGGCTGCCCATGGGGCGGCTTGCAGCGGATCGGTATCGGCGGTGGCCGTGACGATCGAACGGATCGCTGCCTCGCGGGCGGACCCCTCCGCTTGGACCGCGATGGCTTCGGCGGTCGCGCCCGGGTCATCCGAGAATGCCTTTCCGCAGACCGCTTCCCAATCGGCAGGGGTTGCCGACGCATCGGTGGCGAGATGCATGAGGGCTGCCTGCGAATCGGCGCTTGCCCAATTGTGGTAGATGTCCGTAACCGGTTCTGCCGACTGACTGGCAGAGCGGGCATAATCGAGCGCGGCGAGAGGATCGGTTTTGACGAGTTTTTCGACCGCCCGGCCGACTAGGACATCCCGCACCGATCCTTCGGGCAAGGTCGCGATCAGGTCCGGCAGGGCCTCGGTGTCGGGCCAGTCCCGGGGAAGCAAGGAGACGGCTTCAACGATGTCATCTGCGTGGCCAAGCTTGCGGGCAAGCCATGGAATGGCGGTATCGGGGTCCTGGCCCGCCCATGACTCGAAGGCCCCCCGGCCGGAGTGCCAGAAGTTCCGGGCGGGGATGATATCGAGGTGGTGGATCGCCTCCGCGGCATCGGTGTCCATGAGGCCTGCGAGCAACTGGGACTTGATGCCGGCAGGGGACAGGAACTCGAAGTTCCTGATCGCGTCCGAGTAGTTGCTCAGAGCGTGGGGATCGCCTGTTTCTGACCCGGGCCGGACTTCCAGATGGGGGAGGATCAAGCGCTGGAGGCCTTTTTTCTCGGTCGCGGGATCGACGGCTCCGAGGATGGCCCATGCCTTGGTGAAATCGGTGAAGGCCGCGACGGAGGCGATCCTGCCGAGGGATTCGGCACGCATCGTTGCATCGGGAATGACACGGGCCGCTTCCTTGGCGGCGAAGTCGGGATCGTGGAAGGCGAGGCTTTCCAAGATGAGCTGGATCGAGCTGTTCCGGGCATTGCCGACGGGATAGGCGTCCGCGATGAGGTCCATCAGGGCTGGCCGGTAGTGCTCGTGATGGCCTTGGATGAAATGGGAGAGGCCGTCCAAGCAGCCCGCCGGATTCTCTTGAGCGGCCAACCATTTCTGCACGGAGGCGGGATCATACATCCAGCGGCCCCAGAGCAATTGACCCCGCAGGGCATAGAGGCCGAATCGCTTCAGCCACGCTTCGGCAGCATCAGGATCCTGACTGGCGAATTCAGCGAAGCGGTTTGTTTCGTTCTGGAAATGACCGGCGGTGATGACATCGACTGTGGCTCCGGCGGCGAGTGCTTCTTCCAAGAAAAGAAATGCCTTTGCCATGTCCTTTTGGAGCGCTCCGTTCACCAGCGCCGTCCACTCGGTGGCCGAGGGAGATGCCAGTGCGGCACGTGCTGCGGTGGTATCAAACGCGGCCCATTCCTCCAGGGCGATGTTGCGTTGTGCGCCTTCGGTGGAGGCGAAGGCCCATGCGGCAGATGGGTCTTTCTCGAACCAGCAGGAGAAGAGGCCGTGCCATGCCTTGTCATCGAGTTCGGGGACTTTCGTGAGGCGGGTGGCGATGTCTGCGAGCTGGGTGCTGTTAGAATCAGTTAGATGATCGGCGAGCCAGATACGGGTGGCGAGGTCGTCCATGCCCTCGGGCATCGGGGGCATAGATGGGGCGGCTGATGCGGAACTCCCGTCTGTTGCCTTGGCGGACTCGTCCTTCGCTTGGCGCACCATCCAGCCCGCGAACATAGCGAGGATGAAGCAGCCGATGAGGAGCAGGGGACGGGGAAGCATGTGGAGCAGCTCATGGTTGCCAGAGCGTGCGGTGAGGGGCAAGGCGGGAGAGAAGGCAGGGAAGGAGATCAGGCGTAGGCGCGGTGGTGACACCGCGGAAGCTGTGGGCGAGGCGGGCTGCTCGGGACCACTCCGCATTCTCACGAATGCGCCTACGGTTAGAAACTGAAGCTCAGCGTTTCCGCAGCTCGATTCCCTCGGGCATCCAGCCCTTCGGCATGCGGGTGATGCTGCCGGGCTGGGCTGGCTCTTGCGCGGTTGGCTGCTGGGGCTTCGTGGAAGAAGGGGTCGCGGCGTGAGTGGCGGGCGCTGGCGTGGAAGCGGGCTTGGTCGCGGCGGTCGCTTGGGACGCGGGAGGGGCGGCGACGGGCTCGACCGCGGAGGTCGGGGTGATCGCGGGGGCCTCTTCCGGGGCGGCTGCGGATGCCTGCGCGGTTTTCGGAGCGGGTGCCGGGAGCGCGGGAGGCGGCGGAGGGATGATGCCGGAGGCAGAGCCGGATTCATCCGCGGGGAGGTAGGCCATTTCGAGGCCGGGGGTGGAGGTCATGGCGACCCGGCCGCCCTTGCGGAAACGGGAGGTCACGGCGACGTCCGAGATCAGGATCGCGAGGAAGGCGGTGCCGAGCAGCAGCTGGAAGGACGCCAGGACCCGCGCGGCGAAGCCCTTGATCTCCGCATCACCAAACATCGATCTCACCACGATGCAGCCGAGGCCGCCGGTGAGGGGACCCCAGAGGAAGGGATCGGCGAATTTCGCGGTCTTTCGCACCCAAATGCGGACGCCGCTGAAAATCAGCGCGATTCCGCAGATTGCTAAAATGATTGGGACGAGAAGCGTTTGCCACATTGCGGTCTGACGAGGGGTGCTGGGCCCGCGCGGCGACTTGCAGGTGAGAGAGGTTTAGTTCGTTTGTTGCTGATTGGCAATGGTCAAAGATACCAGATTGTTCGCTTTTACTTATGGAGTCATTAGAGTGACGGGTTGAAATGAAGGCTCCGAATGCAAGCTGGCGCTAAAAAGTTTGGCCGCGGAATCACGCTGGAGAATGCGAAATTTGAAAAAGGAGGGTTAGTGGCACCCGAAAAGCCGCCTCGTTCAAGCCGACAGGCCTCGCCTCAGGGCCGCGGCCGCAGCTGGATCCCTTCCGGTTTCCAATCCTTCGACATCCGCTCGATGGTGCCGGGCTTTTCCGGAGTCCGTGGTGCTGCGGTGGCTGGCGGTGCCTGGCCGGCTACAGGAGTCGGCTGGACTGCGGCGACTGGCGGGGCGTCCGGAGGGATGATCGGGGCGGCGGGGGCGGATCCGTCTGCGGGGAGGTAGGCCATTTCCCGCGCGGGCTCGGCCTCGCGGGGAGGCTGCTTAGCGAAATAGACGGGCCACACGCCGAGGAAGAAGAACATGGCAAGCATGAGCGTGCCGAAGAACATCTGGAATAGCGCCACCATCCGCGCGGGGAAGCCCGTGATCTGCTCATCACTGTAGAGAAATCCCACGATAAAGCAGCCGATGCCGCCGGTGAGCGGCCCCCACAGGAAAGGATCCGCCACCCGTGTGGACTTGCGGATCCAGATCCTGATGCCATTGCCGATGGGGACGATCCCGAGCACGAGCAGCAGGACCATTTTCCAGTTGGTGAGGACGGCAGGCAGGGTCACGGGAGCCTCTGCTTAGCCCCATCGTTTGGTGATGACAATAGTCGATCTGAGTTAAGTGATCCGGCTGGACTCACTCGAAGTAAGTATCCTCATGCCGGTACGGCGGGGCGCAGCAGCAGAGGAAGCGCAGGGGCTCGGTGGCGGTGATCTGGTGCCACGCGCCGGCGGGGATGAGGATGGCATCGCCGGGGCCGACCTCACGGGTCTGGCCGTCGATTTCCATGGTGCCGCGGCCTTCGAGCAGGAAGTAGAATTCCTCACTGTCCCGGTGCCAATGGCGCTGGGTCGAGCCGCCGGCAGGGATGGTCGCCTCGGCCAGGCTCTGGTTTTTCACCGGGGCATTGGCCGAGTCGAGGATGCTGCGGATGGTGGAGCCGTCCTTGGTGGTGAAGGGTGGTTGCTGGTCGAGCGCGCGGATTTCCATGCGCGGGATTCGAGCGTGAAATCAATCGCCGAGGAAGACGAACTCTTCCGCCATCTTGTTCAGGGACAGGCGGGCGAGTGGCAGGGCCTCGGCGAGTTCGCCGAACATCTTCCGCGGGGCATCCTGCGGGGCGGCGCGGTTGTCCGCGGCGTCGCGATAGGCCCGGCGGGCGAAGTCCTCGTAGAATTCCACGCCCGGGGCACCACGGCGCTGGCAGCGGCGATTGATGAAGCCGGGGAAGAGTCCGGTCAGCACCAGGAATTGATTTCCCGCCTCGAGCTGCAGGTGGAAGCGCATGCGGCCGTGGGCGGACTGGAGGATGGCGACGAAATCGGCCGCATGGGTCAGCCCGGCGGGCAGGCTGCGTAGCGGATCGCCGGTATCACTGGCCAGGCGCTGGCACATGACGCCCGCGACGTAGTCGGCCACGCCCGGGTCATTGATGCCCGCATCCAGGAAGGAGTGGCGGACCAGCACGTAGAAATAAAAGGCGGGTGATACACTCAGGGCGGCGGTCGAGTCGATCAACGCGCGCAGCACGTCCTTGAGGTCCAGCATTTCCCTGAGGGCTTCCGGGTCTTCCCAGAGAGTCCACAGGTGACGACGTTCTCCGTGGGGCGAAAGAACGGCGGTGAGGTAGGTGAAGTCGGACGGGGTGAACCGGTCGCGGCAGGAAGGGATCCACGAGCTCATAGCACCCTTCCTCCTAGCAAAAGCGGGGCCGAAATGGAGGAAAAAGTTTAAGGTGTCTTAACTATATTCCCGTAAGGTATTGAATATTAAAAAATTAAGGGGTTTCACAAAGTTGCAGATCGGGCTTGCTGCCTGCTTTTCTAACCCCTACACCCCGCGGTCTCGCGTTCAGCGCGAGGTAAACCACCGACACGAAACCATGACCCGGAATAAAAAGTCCGTGGCCCTGGCCATCGCCGGAGCCCTAATGCTACCATCCTGCTCCACGCAGGCTACCGCCTCCAACCGGTTCGCCGGTCCGACGGAGTGGAAGGTTTCGTCCGTACAAACGGGCCAAGCTTCCTGGTATGGAACCCGCTGTAATGGCGGAACCCGCACCGCCAGCGGTGAGCGTCTCAGCAACAGTGCTGCGACCGCCGCTCACAAGACCCTGCCGCTGGGCACGCAAGTCCGCGTGACCAACATGTCCAATGGCAAGTCCGAGGTGGTGCGTATCAACGATCGAGGGCCCTACACCAAGGGCCGTGTGATCGACGTCACTGAAGGAGTCGCCCAGCGGCTCGGCTTTTTCTCGCGGGGCGTCGTCTCCGTGAAGGTCGAGGTGCTGAAAATGGCGGACGAAGGCTGATTTGATCGGGTCGATCCACAAAGGATCGATTGGATCGTCTCAGAACCAAACACTAGCCAGACCCCGAAGGTTCGCCCTTTATCAACCTGCCCTCTCCCGGAAACGGGAGGGGGCTTTTGTTTGGATGGGGGAGGAGGTGGAGCGATTGCCCGGTGATCTGCGACAGACCCGTTTTCAAGCGCCGAAGGTGCGGCAAGCCCTCAGCCCCGGCCAGCGGCCGGGGTCACCGGTGCAGATCATCCGGAGGGCTGAAGGCCCGATAGATCGTGAAATGATCGAACCGGCCTCGCCGAATCTCGCGACCCTTCAGGCCGCCGTCACTCGCGCATCGATCACCCCGGCCGATGGCCGGGGCTGAGGGCTTGTCGCACCTTCGGCGCTGAAGAGATCCACAGATCGGCGCCGATGGGCATGACGCAGGGGAGGCGGGGCCAGCGCCGCAGGGCAGGCCTCCCGATTTCGAGCCCCCACGAGTCCAGCCTTGATCCGGAAACCATGATTATCCCAATCTCTTCACCATAACTTGATTTAGCCAATCCGCAGCCGAAGTTCGGGGGCCAGTCACCCTGCCCCTGGCAAGCTGGATTCACCCCAACTGCAGATCGCCGGCCTGCGTCGCCTCAAGCCGCAGCCCCGGGCGACCCACGACACCCCGACAACGATGAGCACCCACTCTCTCCGTCCGCTGCTTCTCCTGCTCGCCTGCTTCAGCCTGATTTCCGGTCTGCGGGCGGCCATTCCGGCCATCGCGGCGGGAGACTCCCACAGCCTGTTCCTGAAAGGCGACGGCAGTGCCTGGGCCTGCGGAAAGGGGAGTGAGGGCCAGCTCGGCAACGGCTCGAGCGTGAACATCAGCTCCCCGGTGCAGGTGTCCGGGATGACCAGCGGCGTGGCGGCCATCTCCGCCGGAAACGCCCACAGCCTCTTCCTGAAAAGCGATGGCACCGTCTGGGCCTGCGGAGCCAATAACCAGGGCCAGCTCGGCGACGGCACCTCGACCACCCGCAGCACCCCGGTGCAGATCACCTCGCTGAGCGGAGTCGAGGCGATCGCGGCGGGGTATCGGTTCAGCCTGTTCTTGAAAACCGACGGCACCGTCTGGGCCTGCGGGGACAATGGCAACGGCCAGTATGGCAATGGCAGCCTCTCCTCCCTGAGCACCCCGGTGCAGGTGATGACCGGCGTCCAGGCCATCGCCGCAGGAGGAGGGGAGAATGGCTGCTACAGCTTGTTCCTGAAAACCAACGGCAGCGTCTGGGCCGCTGGGGAAAATAGCTCCGGCCAGCTCGGGGACAATAGCACCGGCGACCGCATCACCGCGGTGCAGGTCTCCGGGATGAGCAGCGGGGTGACCGCCATCTCGGCGGCAGAGGCATACAGCCTTTTCCTGAAAAGCGACGGCAGCGTCTGGGCCTGCGGATCGAATGCTTCCGGCCAATTCGGGAATGGCACGTTCACCAGCTCCAGCACCCCGGTGCAGGTCCAGACCGGCATCCAGGCGATCGAGGCAGCCTACCGGCACAGCCTGTTCGTGAAGACCGACGGCAGCGCCCGCGCCTGCGGATACAATCAGAGCGGCCAGCTCGGTGATAACTCGAACATGACCCGCCAGACCCCGGTGCAGCCCACCGGGATGACGAGCATACTGGCCATCTCCGGAGGTGGCGGCATCTCGGGAAGCCACAGCCTGTTCATGAAAAGCGACGGCAGTGCCTGGGCCTGCGGACTCGGCAGCAATGGCCAGGTCGGCGACGGGACTTTCAATTCACGCAGCATCCCGGTGCTGGCCCTTCAGCTCGTCGATACCCCGGTCGTCATCGCTCCCAGCGCGACCGCGATCACGGCCACCACCGCCACGCTCGGCGGGAGTGTCTACAGCACCGGACTCAGTGCCGCCACCGCGCGCGGTGTGGTGCTCGCCGCCACCGCGACGAATGCGAATCCGGCGATCGGCGGCAGCGGTGTGACGAATCTCAGCACCACCGGCGGCTCCGGCGCTTTCACCGTGAATGCCACCAGCCTGGTGCCCGGCACGGCCTACAGCTTCCGCGCCTACGCCACCAATAGCCTCGGCACCGGCTACTCCAGCACGGTCACCTTCACCGCGCCCAGCAATGTTGCCACGCTCTCCAGCCTTTCCCTCGATGTCGCCGCGCTCTCGCCGTCCTTCAATAGCGCCACGCTCTCCTACACGGCCACGGTGCCTTACTTCTACTCCAGCGTCACTGTCTCTCCCACCCGCACCCAGGCAAATGCCACCCTCACGGTCAATGGCACCACCGTCGCCTCGGGAAACAACATCTCCATCCCGCTGACCACGGGGAGCAATACCATCACCATCGTGGTCACGGCCCAAGACGGGACCACCACGCGGACCTACACCATCGCGGTCACCAAGCAAGGGCTGCCTCCGGTGATCTCCACCCAGCCGCTCAGCCGGAGGGTGAATCCCGGGTCGCCCGTTTCCTTTAGCGTCGCCGTCACCGGAGATGGCCCGTTCACCTATCAGTGGAAGAAAAACAGCACGAACATCCCCGGTGCCACCGGCAGCACCTACAGCATTGCCAGCGCCGTCGCCGGAGACTCCGGTCCCTACAGCTGCTACGTCACCGGATGGGGCATTGCGATTACCAAGCCGGCCATCCTTGTCGTGGGTCCTTATAATTCGGCGCTGGAAGCTGCGGCGATCTCGGCAGGTCATCCGCAGAATGGATTGTCGCACTGCCTGTTCCTGAAGACCGATGGCAGCGCATGGGCCAGTGGCGGGAACTTCAATGGCCAGCTCGGCGATGGCACCACCACCCTTCGCAATATCCCGGTGCAGGTCTCAGGAATGACCAGCGGCGTGAAGGTCATCACCGCAGGATACGCGCGCAGTTTCTTCCAGAAGGCCGACAACAGCGCATGGGGCTGTGGATTGAATGACCTCGGCCAATTCGGCGACGGCACCGTCACCCCTCGCAATCCCGCCGGGCAGGTGATGACCGGCGTGAAGGCCATCGCGTCGGGGAAATTTCACAGCCTGTTCCTGAAGACCGATGGCAGCGTCTGGGCCAGCGGAGGAAACACCCACGGCCAGCTCGGCGACACCACGAACACCGCCCGCAATCCCCCGGTGCAGGTCTCAGGGATGACCAGCGGCGTGACCGCCATCGCCGCCGGAGGATCGCTGAATGGCGGCCACAGCTTGTTCCTGAAAAGCGATGGCACCGTCTGGGCCTGCGGTCTCAACAATCGCGGCCAGCTTGGCGACAGCTCGACCACGAATCGCAGCACGCCGGTGCAGGTCTTGAGCGAGGTCCAGGCGATCGCCGCGGGCGGACCGCAGGGTCAGGATGCCGGCCACAGCCTGTTCCTGAAATACGATGGCAGCGTCTGGGCCTGCGGGGACAATAGCTTCGGCCAGCTTGGCGACAGTGCCTCGTATGGCTCCTATCAGTTCGCCCCGGTGCAGGTATCCGGGATGACCGGCGTGCAGGCCATCGCGGCGGGCAGCACCTTCAGCGTGTTCTTGAAATACGACGGCACCGTCGGGGCCTGCGGCGACAATGGCGCCGGCCAGCTGGGCGATGGCACGAACACGACTCGCAGCACGCCGATGCAGGTGCCGGGCATGGCGAATGTCCAGGCCATCTCGGCGGGAGAATACGACACCCTGTTCCTGAAGACCGATGGCTTCGTCTGGGCCTGTGGCTCGAATTCCTCCGGCCAGCACGGCACCGCCGGGAATACCAATCACAAGTCTCCCGTCCAATCGCTGCAACTCATCGTCTATCAACCGGGCGCCTGGCAGCAGTCGAACTTCGGCGCTAATGCCAGCAACGAGTCCATCTCCGGCTGGGACGCCGATCCCGACCGCGATGGCCTGCCCAACCTGTTAGAGCGCGCCTTCAATCTCCCGCCGCTCACGCCCAGCGTCCCCATCGTCACCCCCACCGGCACCTCCGGCCTGCCGCGCATCTGGGTCACCCAAGGCCCCGGCGGCCCGCTGCTCAATATCCAATACCTCCGCCTCAAGGCCTCCACCGACCCCGTTGGCCTCACCTACTTCCCGCAGTTCTCCTCCGCTCTCGGCGAAGCCACCTGGACCGCCGCCACCGGCACTGAATCCGTCGCCTCCATCGACGCGAATTGGGAACGGGTGACGATCACCGACACCCTCAGCGGCACCACCCGCTTCGCGAGGGTCAAGGTGGTGATCCAGCCGTAGTGGGCTCCTGAGTTTCGGGTGCTCGCATGCTGCTTTTGCGGTGCGCTCGCCGTAATAATTGTGGCCTCTCGGGAGAGGGCTTTTGATTTCTACTCAAGGTACAGCTGCTCATTCATCAAGTGCGAGCTGAGAATTGGCAAACTGCTGAAGCCAGAAGCCGTGAAGCCTGCCTTGGCGATAGTCTCCCGCTCCGGCTCGCAGATCACGGATTCGGTCGCGAGCGGTTGAGGTTAGGTCTCGAAACGCCGCGTTTCTGTTCGCGGCACTATATCGAGTGAGGAGCTGCCTGCCGATGAGATGAGCCTTCAACCACCCGTCTCGCCGAGAATCGACAATGAACTCCTGATTGTCCTGTTCGGTCACCGCAAATAACACCTTCAGTTGCGCTGTATCAAGAACGATGAATCCATGCTGGTGAGCTTTCTCGCCGTAAGGAAGCTGTTGCACCTCCACCAGTAAAAGGAACCCGTCGGGGCGCAGGACTTTTGTAACCTTGCCTTCCTCTCCAAAAAGCCCGTTCCAATCCGAGGGGTGGATCTCGTGGAGGACGTTGCACATCACCACGACGTCGAATGATCCAGCGTCGAACCGGGCTCTGAGTTCCGTCGCATCGTGGAATAGGCGACCCTCGGCGTCTCCGCAGAGCCTCGAAATAGCGGATCTACATTCACTGGCATCGCTTGCGGAGGGATCGAAAGCTACGTAGTCAATCGAGCGTCGGACCTCCTCAGTCCAGCTTTCAGCAAGCTCGGATGCAAGGCGCCCTTTTCCGGCCCCAAAATCCAAAATGCGAAGTGAGCCACGTGTCTGTCGTAGGCGGTCGAACATTTCGCGAATCTGATTGGTCTGCGGGTCGTCTTCCCTGTGATCGACCGTGATCGGAGGGACCAGGCATTCAGCAGCATAGCGATTGCTCGCGAGTGCGAAGGGAAGGTCGAGGAAGGAGGCCAATTGCTCTCGCCTCTTCTCCTCACCCAGCAGTCCAGTGAGAACTTTTTCGGGGGTGCTGCCTGCCTTGCCGATTGTGTTGCCCTCCATCCACCAGATTGAAGACGCATCGACAGATGCGAGAAGCGGTACGGAATGGGTCGCAATCCAGAGTTGGCCGTTTCCAATATGTGATTGTACTGCCTCAATCATATCCAGCAACGCGGCCGGATGAAGGTGGTTTTCCGGCTCGTCCATGAAGATGATCAGATCGTTCAATCTTGCTCCCTGCGCGTGGATCGCAATGCAGAGCTGTACGATTACTGATTGCCCTGCCGATAGATTGGTGCTGCCCAAGGGAAGTCCAAACAGGCAGGCTTCACCGTTCACTGACCTAGTGATTTCGGTATTTAGGAATTGCCTCACGATCAGATTGAGGCGTCCAAATTCCTCTTTGGCTGCCGTAACTTCATCGCCCGATATCGTGGTGGCAGGGTGGGTTGCCTCCCAATATCGATCCTGAACGTTTTGGATTTTGGAGAAGCACCCACGCGAAAGGTGAGCTATGCCAGGTAGTTCTACCTTCTTTGATTGGGTCAGGATGTCTCCCTTCGCAAGTTGGCTCGGATCAGTGAGACCAATTTGTGTGGGTACGAAAGGAACTATTACCGGGCTTCTGTCTTCGCTCAGCTCGAATTGGCGTCGGTACTTGAGTTCGGCTTGAGCCTTGATAAGGGCATCAAAGAAGTCCTTATGGCGGGCAGGGTTTCGATTCTGCGCCAATGCATCGGTAAAACTTTGGATGCGCTGTTCAATGGGCGTGATTTTGAGCAATTTCTTGGTCGCAATCGTGATCGTGTTAAGGAGCCGCGATTTGCCTGCGCCGTTGCGACCAGCGATCACCACGACCTGCCCAAGATTGTTCATCCTGATGGGGCCGAGATTTACATCTGGTAAGGCAGGCAAGTCGATAGATATGAATTTCATGAAGGGGAGGATGCCGAGCAGATTTCAGCCCGTAGATTATTGGTTACTAGAAGGGTTGCAAATCTTTACCCAACGTTTGAAAGACGTAGGTAGTTCAGTTGAGCTGCCCGCAGTGGCGTGTGAAATTCATCCACCAAAGGATCGATGAGTTGTCCCGGGTCTCCAAAGAGCAAAGAGCACGCAAACCCCATTATTAGAATAATGGGGTTTGCGTGCTCCTTGGTTTGCTCAAAGCGCAAGCAGCAAACCAAGGCGCAAAACGTCAGATGACTTCTTGCGGCTTGCGGTCTGGGAGGCAGACCCAGGTGAGGTTCTTTCCACCGCGCGGGTTCTTTTCCGAATAGGTGTCGATCAGTTCTAGGGCCTTCGCTTCGGAGTAGGCGGCTTCTACGGAACGCAGGCCGCAGTGGTGATCGCGGGCGAGTTGTTCTAGCAGGGCTTTGCGTTGCATGTCTCCGGTGGTGACGGCTTGGACGACGTGGTGGGGACCGACCTTGCGGGACTTGGTGTTGCCCTTGGTGGCTTGGCCTTCGCTGATGAGGGTTTCGGCTTCGTGGGGGGTGACGGGGAGCCAAGCGGGGCGGGAGGGGTTGTCGGTGCGCTTGATGAGGTAGCGGTCGGTGTAGCGGCCGTCGGGGTCCTTCCAGCCGGTGGTCTTGCGCTTGCTGACGTGGAGGCAGTGGAGGCCCTTGGTCTTGGTGGGGGCGAGGGTGAGGATGGAGCGGGGGACATTGGCGACTTCGCCGCCGCCGATGCCGGAATAGGTGAGGTCCATGTGAAAGAGTGAGCGGAGGCCCGGGCTGTCCGAGGGCAGGAATATCGTCGCTCCTTATTTTGCTCGCTCGGCCATTGCAGCCGGGGCGCGAAACCGGGAGGCTGGGGCCGCATGAGCGAGATTCCCGATGCCATGGAGCCGAATGTCGCGGCTCGTCCGTTTGCCATGATCGTCGCCGCGGTATTCGCGGTGCTGTCGACTTCTCTCGCTGGCGGTGCGCAGGAGGTGGAGGCGAATGCGAAGCATGGGCTGCGTGCGGATTTCTACAGTAGCTCGGAGAGCAAGCCATTCGACCGGCTGCGCAAGATCACGACCCATAGCGGCATCGCTTTCGCGGATCTGGTGCCGGAGTTGCGGCAGGTGGTGGGGACGTCGGATTCGACGGCGATCCGATGGGTCGGACAGATCGCTGCGCCGGGCAGTGCCGACTACACCTTTCATCTGACGGGCGATAACGGTTTCCGCCTTTGGATCGACGGGCGCTTGATCATCGATCACTGGCTGCCGGATTGGGACAAGGAGCAAAGCAGTGCGCCGGTGCATCTCGACGCGGGATCGAAGCACGAGATCAAGGTGGAGTATTTCAATGTCGGTGGTGGGGCGAGCTTGAGGCTGTCGTGGTCGACGCCGGATACGCCGAAGGAGACTGTGCCTGCGGTGTGCTTCTACCTGCCGGAGCGTTTTTACACGGTCGCTGATCTCAGGTTTTATGTGGATGATGTTGTCGCCCTTCAGCGCAACGCGACGGTGGGCAAGGCGATCGGGTCGTATCCGCAGGCGGCGATGGATGCGCTCACGCTCGCGATCGACAAGGCGAAGGCGCTCCAGTCAGACGAGCGCGTGGCCTCCGCGGGGATCGGCGAGCAGATCGATGCTCTGAAGACGGCGCGCGATGCCTTCAAGCGATCCGTGGTCAAGGAACCCTACGATGGGGTCGGCACCGGCAACCCGGTCTTGCCCGGCTATTGGGCGGATCCGACGGTGTATTACGACGCGCCATCCAACGCCTTCTATTGCTTCGCGACGGTCGATGGGGTGGATGCCGGTTGGCAGCATGATCCGCACTATGCGGTGTCGAAGGATCTGGTGAATTGGAAGATCGTGCCGATCGACTTGCCAAAGGTCTGGCCGCTGCCGGTCGCGGGGAAGCCACGTGCGCTGTGGGCGCCGAGCATTGTGCGGAGCACGAAGAATGACCGCTACTACCTGACCTACTTCATCGAGGGCAGCACCTACATCGCCTCGGCGGATAGCCCGATGGGGCCGTGGAAGAACGCGACCACCGGAACGACGGCGGAGACTTGCCGGCTGAGCGACGGCTTCGATGCGCAGCTGTTCATCGACTCGGATGGCGAGATGTATCTGAGTCACGCTGCCTCCGAGTTCAAGCTGTCCCACTTGAACGTGGCGGCGGATGGCATGGTCTCGGTCGACAATGGCCACCCGCAGGCGACGGAAGGCGACGCCTACAAGTTCAAGACGATTCACCGGATCCGGGTGTTCGGCGAGGGGACGGCCTTGTTGAAGCACGGGGAGAAGTACTACCTCTTCTACGCCGAGTTCGGCAGCCAGAACTATTGCGTGAAGTATGCCACCGCGCCGTCCGTCTGGGGGCCTTACACGGAGCAGCCGGGATTCGTGATGGAGCGCGATGCGGTCCGCGACATCCTGGGGCCGGGTCACGTGAGTCTATTCGAGTATGGAGGCGATACCTATATCGGCTACCATCGCCAGCACTTCCCATTCGTGGATTCGAAGCGGCAGACCTGCGTCAATCGGATCACCTTCACGGGAGATTCGGTCGGCTTGGATGTGCAGAACCATTCCGGCATGCGGGCGGGGAATGGGGCGCTGGAGCAGCTGGTCGCCAAGGCGCTTGGGGAACGTGAGGCGAATTTGGCGCTTGGGAAGGTGGCCATTGCTTCGAGCGTGTCCGACTACAAGGGCGGGGAGTTTGCCGATGAGCCGTTCGCGCCGATCCCGGGGTTCTATAAGGCGGGGTTTGCGGTCGATGACAATTGGGGCACGCGATGGATGGCGGGCACTGATCAAGCGACGCCGTCATCGCTCATCGTCGATCTTGGTGCCGACACGGAGATCGGGAGGACGGAGACGGTGTTCGAGCATGTGAGGAAGGTGTATCGATACAAGATCGAGAGCTTGTCGCAGGCCGATGCCGCGGACGTGAATGCGGCGAGCAAGTCCGACCGGTGGGCGATCTACGCCGATCGTAGTAACAACGCGCAGAAGCAGTCGCCGGTGGTGGACTCGAAGCGGGTGTCGGCGCGGTATCTGAGGATCACGATTCTTTCGGCGGATCTGCCAACGGCGAGGGAGAGCACGAGTCCGGGGCGGACGGATTATCTGGATCGGGTGAGCGTGGTGGAGTTCGGGGTGTTCGCGAAACCTTGAGGCGGGAATCGTGGGGAAGGCGGTCTCGTCATATGCCTTCGTGACCGCGCTGGGACCAAGGCCGCGAGACGCATGAGGCGTCCATTCAGGACGCGATGGTCGCCGCATATCCACCCGGCACTCTCGTGCCGGGCTTTTATGAGCCGTCGCGTTGCGACGAAGAGTTTGCCTGAAACGGGCCATTGCAGCCGGGGCGGAAAATAGGGAGGGTGAAGCTGCATGCCCGAAGCTCCTCCCGATTCAGCCGAGCTTCCCGAACCAGTTCCGGAAGATGCGGCCGAGGTCGCGCGGATCAGGATGTGGAATCGCTTCTACAAGATCGCGGTGATCTGGATGATCGGCTGGGTCGGGTTGATCCTGGAGAAGATGTTGAAGCTCGATAGCGTGGTGGACGGGCTGCGGGAGGGATTCATGAAGCGAGCATTCGTAGCGCTGCTCCTGCTTGTCGTGACGCTGCCTTTGGGATGGCTGGGGGCGAGGATTGGGTCACGGGAGAAATGGCGGAGGTGGCGGCTGTGGTTCACGTTTGCGCTGCCAGCGCTCTATGTGTTGGCAGTGGTGGCTTGGGCGCTGCATGGGCGGTATTTTCCAGAGGGGAGATTCAAGCGGGATACCGGCGTGGAGTTTCCGCGTGAGGGTCGAATGGAGCGATGTGTTTTCGACGATGGATACGGCTTCTTCGACGAGTGGGGACGCACTTACGACTTCACCTGTCCGGCGGCGGAGACGGATCGAATGGTCGAGGAGATGAAGCTGAAGAGAGAGTCGTGGAGTTACGTCTGGCCGACCCCTCCGCCACCGTCGAGCGGGTGGACCAGCTACGACACTTGGAATGGAATCGGGGCGCATGGAGGGATCAGCGTCGTGTTTCAGGCGGATGGCTCTCACACGAAGGTGCATATTCTCTGCTATGGGGGGTATTGAGGAGGTGTCCTTTGCTAAGGCAGCCGGGGAGCGTTCTGCCGGCCTGGAGACCGGCGCTCCCAGAAGCAGGTGCCCTAAAACGACCAATCCAACCACCCGCCGGAAGGAATCTCGCGAGAGATCGCGCGACCGGCAGGAGATTGGATTGGATAGCGGGTCTTGCGACCCAAGTTCTCCCCCCAGAGAACAGCTTTTATTGGCAGGCCGCGTGCCAGATGCGGGCAGCGGGGTGTAACCTGCGGAAGGCGAGTGGCTTAAAGTTTCGGACGGGGGAAAAGGATTGGCGGTGGATTGCTATGGCCTGAAATAATTTCAGGGATCGGTGAAGTTCTTACAGGGTTCTTAAATTTCTTTCAGGCTTCTTAAGCACCCGCGGTGAGGATCAGGTAGGCGGCGGAGTGGGGCAGGAGCAGGAGGAAAAGGCCGAGCGCCAGGGTCCTCAGGGAGGATCGGAAGGTGGAGGAGGCGGGGCCCTTGCCGCGGAGGTGGAGGAAGCCGAAGTAGAGGAACAGGAGGGCGAGGTAGAGGCCCAGCACCTCGAGCGCGGGAAGGCTATCGCCGGTCCAGCGGGCGAGGAGCTTGCCGCCGATGAAGCCGCAGGCGGTGATCAGGACGGCGATGGCGGTAAGCTCGGGCAGGAACAGGGTGGGGGCGGTGGCTGTTGCTGCCGTGGCTCCGGTTTCGGGAGGACGCGGAGTCTCCCAGGCAAGGGAGGTTTCCGAGGGGTGAGGGGCTTGGACGGGGAGCTCGGGGAGAGGACGGGCCTCGGTCCAGGGCTTGAAGGTGGGATGAGCTGCCGGGACGGCGTCCGCGGGGCGTGCGAGGTCGTTGGACGGGCCCATGGCATCGTCCATGGCGTCGAATGGATCCGAGGGCAGGGGGACGACTGGCTTGGCGGGCGACTGGAGCTTTTGCCGCCTGGTGACCGGGGTAGCTTCCGCGGCAGGAGAGATGATGAGATGAATGGGGAGGTCTGAGGCTCCGCCTCTCTCCACGAGACATGCTTTTCGCGGCAGGACCTTGAGCGGTCTGGGTGGCGGGGAGCCGGTGGGGCGGTGCATGTCCGGGTGGGGAAAAGGTTCCTTCTCACTCCGGGGAAAGACTGCCGTCCATGCCCAACCTTCACCGCCGGGGGGGCCTCCGGAGAGACCATCCGCCCGACGGTTTGGTTGTTGCATTGCGGGGCCTTTCAGCCCCAGTTCTCCCCCCAGAGAACAGGAACCTTCTGGCACCCGCGATGCCAACTATACCGACATTTCCTCAGCGCTTCATGTTCAACGAAATGCAGAAACAATTCGTAGATCTGCGCAGATGGGGGTAATTGAAAACTCTGTATGATTTTCAACATATACGGAAAATCATGCAGGAGATGCGTTTTGCCTGACTGGGGCTAATGGGGTGATTAGCGGGTTTCGTGCGGATTGACCGGGTGGTGCAGGCGCGGTGGTGGGGCCGTGGGAGACGGCTTTGCGGGACCACTCTGCATTCTCACGAATGCGCCTGCGTTGGGAGGGAGTGTGGACGTGCCATCCACACCGCGTCGACGGAACGTCGACAACCCTTATGGGCCTTACTTCAGGCCGTGGCGTTCGAGGAGGTTGTAGACGGTGCGTTCGGAGACGCCGAGTTCGCGGGCGGTGCGGGCCTTGTTGCCGCCGGTGCGGCGGTAGGCTTCCAGAAAGGTTTCGCGCTCGAGTTCGTGGAGGGTGCGGACCTTGCCACCGGCGTTGGCGGCGTGGCCGTCGCGGCGGGATTCGAGGAGGGGAACGAGGTCCTTTTCGCCGAGTTCGTTGCGGTCGGTGAAGGCGGTGGCACGTTCGAGGACGTTCTCGAGCTGGCGGATATTGCCGGGCCATTCGTAGGCGGCGACGGCTTCGCTGGCGGCGGGGGAAAGGGTCCAGGTGTGGGTGCCGCGGCGGGCGGCGATGCGGCCGAGGATGGCGGCGGTCAGGCCGGGCAGGTCGTCCTTGCGCTCGCGGAGCGGCGGGATGTGGAGCTCGATGATATTGAGCCGGTAGTAGAGGTCCTCGCGGAAGCTGCCGTCGGCGACCTTTGCGTGCAAATCTACATTGGTGGCGGCGATGACGCGGGCATTGGTGCGCAGGATCTTGCTGCCGCCGACGCGGAAGAACTCACGGTCCTGGAGGACATTGAGCAGCTTCGGCTGGAGCTCGGGCGGCAGGTCGCCGATTTCATCGAGGAAAAGGGTGCCCTTCGAGGCTTGCTCGAAGCGGCCGGCGCGGGTGGCCACGGCTCCGGTGAAGGAGCCCTTCTCATGGCCGAAGAGCTCGGACTCCAGCAGCTCGCGCGGCAGGGCGGGGCAGCTGACCGGGATGAAGTCCTCATTCGCGCGCGGGCTGAGGCGATGGATCTCGCGGGCGAAGTAGGTCTTGCCGGTTCCGCTTTCACCGGTGAGCAGAATGGTGCTGTCCAGCGAGGCGGCCTTTTCCATGCGGCGCAGCAATTCGCGGACGCGGGCGTCGGCACTGCGCAGGCCATCGGCCGGGGCGAGCTTGGCACTGGCACCGGTGACGGCGATGACGGGCCCGGAGCGATCCACACGGATCTGCCGCAGCAGGTCAAAGAGGCGCTTCAGCTCGAATGGCTTCGTCAAATAGTCGGCCGCACCGGCACGCAGCGCGCGCACGGCAGTCTCGGCGTCATTCAGACCGGTGAGCATGATCACCGGCAGGTCCGGCTGAGCAGCGCGCAGGCGCTCCAGGGTCTGCAAGCCATCGATGTCCGGCAGGCCATGGTCCAGCACCACGGCCTCAATGCTATCGTCCAGCGCGTCCAATGCGCCCATGCCGCTGCCAGCGGTGCGTGGGCGCCAGCCATGATCCTTCGCGGCGATCACCAGCAGACGCTGGATGGTTTCGTCATCATCAACGATCAAGAGGTTCGCGTGGTCTTCTCTGCTTAGAGACATCAGGATCAGTAAGGTGGGTGGGCTTCAGGGCTTGTCCAGCGAGGGATCGTAAGGTGCCGAGAAGCGTTCAAGGTGACAGGAGGGAATCTACGCATCAGAAATGACGCGTTTGAGAACTTTTAACAACGTTTCTGCGCTGCATGGCTTAGGCAAAAAGTGACGGACGCAGCTGCTTGCCTCTCGCGCACGGGCGTCGTGACCGGTCACGCCGCTGGAAGCGATGATTTTCACATCGGGGTGAATCTCCACGAGCGCACGGATCACTGCGGCTCCGTCCATGCCGGGCATCATCATGTCGGTAATGACTACAGAGATCTGCGCGTGATGCTGGAGGAAAAGTTCTAGCGCTTCGTTGCCATTTGCCGCGAGCAGGACATTGTAGCCGAAGGATTCCAGCGTGCGGCCGGTGACGCGGCGGATGAATTCCTCATCGTCGGCAATGAGCACCGTCTCGCCATCGCCGCGGGGCAGGGGGCCTTCGCCTTGATCGGGAGCAGTGTCGCCGGTGCCGGGGAGGCCGGGCAGGAAGAGATCGAAGCGCGCACCGCGGCCGGCCGGGCTGGCGGCACGGACGAAGCCACCGTGGCTCTTGATGATGGCGAGCGAGGTGGGCAGGCCGAGGCCGGTGCCCTTGCCAACCTCCTTCGTGGTGAAGAAGGGCTCGAAGATTTTTTCAAGGTGCTGCGTGGGGATGCCGGAGCCGCTGTCTTCCACGCTGATGCGGACATAGGGGCCGGGCTTGGCATCGGGCTCGCGCGCGGCCTCGCGGGCATCGAGGTCGAGATTCTCGGCGGCGATGGAGATGCAGCCGCCATGGGGCATCGCATCGCGGGCATTCACGCAGAGATTGATGAGCACCTGATGGAGCTGGGTGGGATCGCCCTGGAGCGTCCACAGGCTGCGGGGCACGCGGATATCGAGCGTGATGTCCTTCGGGAAGGTATCGCGCACGATGTTCTCCACGTCGCCGACGAGTTGGCGGGCATGGATTTCCACGCGGCGGCCTTCCATGCCGCGGGCGAAGGAGAGCACCTGGCTGACCATGTCCGCACCACGCCGCGCGCTGCCGGCGAGTGTGGCTAACAGCTCGCGGCCGCGTTCCGAGGTGACTTCCGAGTGCAGCAGCTCGATCGACATGCTGATCGGCGCTAGCACGTTGTTCAGGTCATGGGCAATCCCTCCCGCGAGGGTGCCGATGCTCTCCAGTCGCTGCGCGCGCAGGAACTGCTGCTGGAGCTTCCGGTGCTCGGTGATGTCGGTATTGATCGCGAGGATGTACTTCGGTGCGCCGGTCGGATCATGGAGGAGTGTCCAGCGGCCTTCCACGGTGATCTGTCTGCCATCGCGGGCGAACTGCTGGAGTTCACCGAGCCATTCGCCGGTTTCCAGCACGGTGCGGCAGGCGTCCTTGAATTCGGTGGTGTCGCGATAGAGCAGCGTTTCCACCGAGAGCCCGAGGGTTTCCTCCGCGGTCCAGCCGTAGAGGCGCTCGGCGCTCTTGTTCCAGTAGGTGATGCTGTGATCGAGCTCGCGGACCATGATGGCATCGCGTGCTTGATCGAGCAGCGATGCCTGTTCGCGGATGCGTGCATCGGCGAGCTGGCGATCGAGCTCGGCGGACGCGCGGGTGGCGAAGATCTGGAGCGTGGATTGCACCAGCGCGGTCTCTTCCAGCGGTGTCTTGAAGAGCACCACCATGACGCCGGCGACCGTGCCATCGCGATGTCGCAAGGGGATGCCCGCATAGGCATGGATGCCATAGACGACGAGCAAGTGATCTTCCGGGAAAAGCTCCTGCACGCCTCGATCGAAGATGCAGACCTTGCCCTCGGTGACGTTTTCACAAGGCGTGCCGTAGAGGCTGTAGGTCACGTTCTCCTCATGCTTGCCATCCATCACGAAGGAGAGCGTGGTGATCGAGAGCTCGGCGGGATTCAAGCTGCCGATCACACCGGCGTGCGCGCCGAGTGCCTCGACCATGTTCATGGTGAGCAGGTCGAAGAACTCGGTGCCGGTGCCGGAGGTGACGGCCTGGGCCACTTTCAGCACGATCTCCTCGGTGCGGCGCATTTCCTGCCGCGAGCGCAGCGTGCCGATGCCAAACGCGAGGTCGTCCGCGAGCTGGCGGAGCAGGTCGATCTCATCATTCCCGGCCTGCAGGACTTCCGGTGCGTAGAGCCCGAGTGTGCCGAAGACGCGGTCGCCATCGCGTAGCGGGAGGAAGATCACGCTGCGATAGCCGCGGTCGGTCGCCTCGCCCAACCAATGGAAGAACGCATTCTCCAAGGTGATGTCGCGGCAGACGATGATCTCGCCGGTGCGGATCGAGCGACCCGCAGGGCCTCGTCCGGTCGGGCAATTTTCATCCCATGTGAGGAGGATCTTTTCCAGGTAGCCATCCTCGGCTCCGGCCCATGCCATGGCCTCGATGCTCTTTTGCGAGTCATCGCGCGCGTAGCCGACCCATGCCATGCGGTAGCCGCCGGTATTCACGGCGACGCGGCAGATCTCCTCTAACAACTGATGCTCGCTGGTCACGCGGGTGACCGCTTCGTTGGAGGCGCTGAGCATTTGCAGCGCACGATTGAGGCGGGCCAGGTCCTGCTCGGCTTCCTTGCGCGCGGTGAGGTCGGTCATGCCGCCGACCATGCGGATGGCGCGGCCGCCTTCATCGCGGATCACGAAGCCGCGATCGAGCACGTAGGCATAGCGGCCATCGGCCTTGAGGAAGCGGTATTCGTCCGACCAATGCTCGCCGCCTTCGGTGATGATGCGGCGGATGCCGGGCAGCACGCGCCGGGCATCGTCCGGATGAATGCGGTGATACCACGACTCGGCGGACGGCTCGATCTCGCTGCGCTTGAAGCCGAAGAGCGTCTCGAAGCCCTCGTTCCACCAGATCTCATTGGTGGCGAAGTTCCAGTCCCACACCGCATCGTTGGTGGCGCGGGCGACGACCTCGAAGCGCTTGCGGGTTTCGCGTGCGGCATCCTCGGCACGCTGGCGTTCGCTGCCTTCCAGCGAGAGCGAGACGAGATTCGCGACGGCGGCGGCGAAGGTCTTTTCATCGCCGGTCCAAGTGCGGATGGGGCCGACGTGCTCGCTGCACATCACGCCCTCGATGCTGCCGCCGAGATGGATCGGCGCGTCTAACATCGAGGTGATGCCCAGTGGCAACAGGTAGTTGTTGGAGAACTCAGAGGTGCGCGGATCGGTCATCGCGTCGTCCGCGGCGATCACATGCGTGTCCTCCATCGCTTGGAAATACGCGGGGCAGGTGCCGGAGGTGATCACCATGCCGCTGCTGTGGCGATGGCTCTCCAGTTCGTAGAGATCCACGCAGCGGATTGCTTGTCTGTCGGCGGTGTAGCGCCAGATGCTGACGCGTGCCACGCCGAGCGCCCGGGCATGGCCCTCGGTGATGCGGTGGAAGGAGCTCTCGTCGTGATCCAGCGCGAGCGGCGGCATGTCGGTGAGGGCGATCAAGGCATTCCGCTGCCTCACATAGCGCTCCTCGGTGGCGCGGGCTTCATCCTCCGCGCGCTTGCGCTCGGTGGCGTCCCGCATCACGCCGACCTGATAGGCGACGCGGCCCTCGGCATCGTTCACGGGCACGATGTCGACTTCCAGCCACAGCTCCTCGCCGTTCTTCTTGAGATTGAGCAGTTCCGCCCGCACCGGATCACCGCGCATCAAGGCGAGGCGGATGCGGTCAAGCTCGGCACGCTGGGTCTTCGGACTCTGGAGGAAACGCGGCGACTTGCCGAGTGCCTCCTCGCGCGTGTAGCCGGTGACGCGGGTGAAGGCATCGTTGACGAAAAGGATGCGCGGCTCCGGTTCATCCCAAGCGCCGGCGTTGGTGATGATAACCAGGTCATTGATGCGGGCGACGCTGGCCTCTAACAGCCGCAGCTGCTCGCGGGACTGGCGCTGCGTGGTGACGTTGCGGAGATAAACCGCCAGCCCTTCCTCCGAAGGAAAGGCGCGGATCTCGAACCACTGGCCGAAGGGCTGATAGAAGAACTCCTCGAGAACGCCGAGCCGGCCTTTCTCCATCGCCTCGCGATAAGTGCGTTCCACGGCCGTGCCGCGCACATCGGGGAACAAGTCCCAGATGACCTGACCCAGGACTTCGCCACGCTTTTGCCGCAGGATGTCCTCGGCCTCCGAGTTCAGGTAGGTGAACTGCCAGTCGCGGTTCAGGGTGAAGAAGGCATCGGTGATGCTTTCGAGCGTGGCGAGCAATCGCTCGTTCAGATGAAGTGCCCGGTGCTCGGAGGCCTTTCTCAGCGAGATGTCCTGGAAGGCGCCCTGGATGCGGCGGATGGTGCCATCGGCATCCCGCACGGCTTCGCCGCTGGAGCGCACCCAGACATGGCGGCCCTTGGCGGTGATGAGTTCCGCTTCTTCATCGAAAGGCTCGCCGGTGCTTACGCAACGCTCGAAGGCTTGGAGGATGCGCTTGCGCGAGGCTTCCTCATAGAAGGCGAATGCCTCGTCTCCGGTTGGGATATAATCCGGTGCCGCCTCGTGAATCGCGCGGACTTCATCGGACCAGGTGATGAGCATTTCCGGGACGTCCACTGTCCAGCCGCCGAAGCGCGCATTGCGGCCGGCGATCTTCAGCAGCGTCTCGTCCTGGCGTGATTTCGCAGCAGCACGTCCGCGTTCGATGGCAAGCGCCACCAGCTTGGCCGCGGACTCGGCGCGGGAGAGTTCGTCGGGGTGGGGGAAGCGATGCTCGCGGTGATAGATGCCGAGCGTGCCGAGGACCTGTCCCGCGGTGGAAAAGACCGGCACCGACCAGCACGCCAGCAGGCCATGGCGGATCACCAGCTCGCGGGCCGAGGCCCAGTCGGGATGAGTGGTGATGTCCGCGATCAAGACCGGCTCGCCACGGGCCGCCGCACTGCCACAGGAGCCGAAGCCATCCAGGATCGGCAACTGGCGTGCCGCTGCGGTGAATTCCTCCGGTAGCCCCGGTGCCGCTGCGAGCGTCAGGGTGGTGCGCTTTTCATCCGCCAGGAAGATCGAGCACAGCGCGCCATCATCCGACATCTCCTCGATCCGCCGGGCGATCCTCTCTAACACCTCCTCCAACGGCAATCCCGAGAGGATCAGCTCGAGCGCTTCCGCCTGACCGGCCCAGAAAGCCTCCCGCCAAGGTCGTTGCGGGCGCTCGCGGTGATGTTCTTCAGGTAGGTGGCTCATGGAGTGCGGGACGCCTCTCTGGGGGGAGTTCCCGCCGGGATTTCCCGGAAAGTTTGTTAGAAAGTGTCAGGGTGCGCGGCCGGTCTGCGCCACGCGGTGCAACAATCGGGTGCGGGGCATGCCACGGACGGCGCAAACATGCAAGACCCGCTCGGCGAGGGGGGAATTGACGGGGGATGGACGAAATAGTCCGGGATGATGAAAACTGTAAAAAATGTCAAATACTGCCATTAAAAGTATTTACTTTGACCAGATTGGGCCGGTTCTGATACGCGTATTTGTCCTACATCTCAGAAATGTAGGACGGAAACCCTCGCAAAAATCCTCGAACCCAAGACCCATGACCTCCAGAGCCTCCCTTCAGGCGCTGGCGTTGCTTTGCACCGCTGCGCCCGCCTCCTTCGCCGCGAATCTTTACTGGGACAATGTCGGCGGCACCGCCAACGACTGGTCCGGAGTTTCCAACTGGTCGACTGTCGTCGGCGGTGGAACCGATCCCGCGGCCGTGCCCGGTGCGAGTGACCTGGCGATTTTCAGCGCCTCGACCGTGGCCGCCGCGCAGACGGTGAATTTGAATGCCGACCGCCCTGTGCTCGGCTTGAGCTTCACCTCCGGCCAAGCGCATTCGCTGCTGGGCGGTGGCACGAACCGGACGCTGACGACCGGCGCCAGCGGCATCGATAAGACCGGAGCGGGCGCGATGACGATCGGCTCCGCGACGGCTGGCCAGCAGGTGGCAATCACGATCAGCGGCGCGCAGACCTGGTCGAACAGCAACAACACCGGCGCGATCGTGGTGCAGAACAACATCACGCCGTTGAGCGCGGCGGCAGGCACTGTCTTGACGCTCGGAGGGACGAGCACGGCTGCGAACCAGATCAACGGGGTGATCGCCAACAACACGGCGACCGGCGTGACCAGCATCGTGAAAAGCGGTGCGGGCCAGTGGGGACTGGGTAATACGACCACCGCGGTGGCGAACACCTTCACCGGCGGCGTCACGATCAACGCGGGCACGCTGCGCATCGAGCGGCCCACCGCAGCGGCGACGCTGACCACGCTCGGCACCGGTGCAGTGACGGTGAACAGCGGAGCGACGCTTCATTTCTTCACCGGCAGCTCGGCGAACAATCTCACCCATGCAAATGCGATCACGCTCAACAGCGGCACGATCTTCTTCGAGGATGGCAATACCGTGCTGTCCGGCACGGTGGGTCTAACCGGGAACAACACGATCCGCGGCCGTTGGGATGACAAGGACCTGACGATGTCCGGCATCGTTTCCGGCAACGGCGGCATCACCAAGATCAACACCACCGCCACAGGTGCGGTGGAATTGATCCTGTCCGGAGCGAACACCTTCTCCAGTGCCTCGACCGGTGGCGTGCTCACGGTGAACGGCGGCTATGTCCGTCTCGCCAATGCCAACGCGCTCGGCAACACGCCGACGATCTTCGCGAACAACACGCAGGCGGCCTCGACGGTCGGCGTGAGGCTTGCCGGTGGCATCACGATCGGCTCCGGCCGCACCCTGATCCTGCGCAATGGCACCAACGTGGCCAACGACCAGCGCGCCGCGCTCGACAACATCACCGGCAACAACACGTGGGCCGGCTCGATCGTGGTGGAAAGCCCGGTGGCCGGCGTGCGCAACCAGACGCTCACTTCCTCCGCGGGCACGCTCACGATCACCGGCAATGTCTACAACAGCAACGTGCTGCCCTCCGCGGGGATCTTCCTGCGCGGTGCGGGCACCGGCGTGATGAACGGCAACTTCTACCTCGGAAGCGCCCAGATCGCGAAGACCGACGGCGGCACGTGGACGATCAACTCCACCGGCAACAACCAGGGCTCGACGACCGTCGCGGTCGGCAACGTGGTGCTGAACAACACCAACGCGCTGGAGCCTAACAAGCCACTGGTGCTCGGCCAGGGCGATGCTCAGAACGGCACACTGACGATCAATGCCGGCTTCACGCAGCACTTCTCGACCATCGATACCGCCACCGGCACCAATGGCGCGCATGTCATCACCGGTGCGGGCTCGCTGGATACCGGTTCTTCGCCGGTGACGGTGACCGTGGTCGATGGCACCGCAGCGGATGACCTGACGATCGCTTCCGGTGTGATTGGCACGGGTGGCATCAGCAAGGTGGGCCCGGGTGCGCTGGCGCTGAATGGCAACACCGTGAATGCGCCGTTTGCAGTGAGCGCGGGTGCGATCGGTGGCAATGGCACCTTCGCCAGCAATCTTTCCGTGAACTCCGGTGGCACGCTTCGTCCCGGCACCGCGACCAGCGCGGGCACGATCAATGCCAGCACGCTTACCCTGAACAGCGGCGCGCTCGCCGTGAACCTCGGCACGGGCGGCAATGACTTGATCAACGTGACCAGCCCCGGCGGCCTGAGCAAGAGCGGCACGACCACGATCAACATCACGCCGCTCGGCACGATCAACACGGCCTCGACGTTCTATCCGATCATTTCCTACACCGGTGCCTCGCCGGGCACCTCTGGTCTCGCGCTCGGTGCCTTGCCCTCGCGTGTTGCAGGCAGCCTGACGGACAATGGTTCGGCGATCGGCCTCACCGCGACCAATGATCAGGTCCGCTGGGTGGGCAATCTTTCCAATACCTGGGACGTCAACACGACGCAGAACTGGCAAACGGTGACAGGTGCCGCCGCGACGAATTACCTGCAGGGCGACTCGCTGCTCTTCACGGATGCGAGCTCCAACACCTCGATCTCGCTCGGCGTGGCAGTGACTCCGGCGCAGGTGGATTTCCAGAACACGTCCGGCGGTCCGGCCTACACGCTGTCCGGTGCCGGCTCACTGAGCGGCGGCATGAACTTCATCAAGAGCGGCACCGGATTGGTCACGCTCAATGGCACGGCGGCTCATTCGTATAGCGGCACCACCACGATCGGTGCGGGCACGCTGGCGGTGAGCGGAGCTACCAGCAGCCTCACCGGCACCAGCGGCGTGGATGTCGCGTCCGGTGCGACGCTGCGCTTGTTCTCGGCGAATGCGGACTTCGGCTTTACGCGTCCACTCAGTGGCGCGGGCATCGTGGAGATCGATGCGAATACCAGTGGCACCGCCGGTGCTCGCAATGTCACGCTCACGGGCACCAGCCCGGGCTTCAGCGGCACGCTGCGGCTGAATCCATCCGGGAACCTCGCGGCCAATGGCAGCTTCCGCTTGAACAGCGTGACGCAGGGAGCCCTGGGCACTGCTTATGTGGAAGTGAACCCGCGCGGCCAGCTGTGGGTCAGCGGCACGGTGGGGAACAATGCCACCATCAGCGGCTACGGTTATCAGGAAGCTGGCGGCGGCACGGCAACCGCCGTGGCGACCGGAGCCGATGGCAGCTCGCCGACTCTTCCGAGCGGCACCTATGCCGGCAATAGCGGCGTCGGTGCGATCCGTCTCGATAACGCGACGATGACGGGCAATATCCTGCTCTCGGGCGATTCGAAGATCTCGGCGCTCAACAACACCGGCACGCTGGCGGGAAATCTGAGCAATGTTTCCTCGAGCGATGATCTGGTCGTCGGCGGTGGCAACAACGGCACCACCATCCAGCTCACCGGCAACAACTCCGCTCTCGAGCGCATCTGGGTGAATGGTGGCGGCACCACCGGCACCAACACGCTCGTGGTGGGCAACAACACGACCACCGGCACGCTCGGCACCGGCGATGTGGTTCTGTTCCAGGATGCATCGGCTGCGGGCCTGCGCGTGCAGCGCAGCGATGGCTACTCGATGCCTGCGGGCGTGAACGTCATCGCCGCACGCGATGCCACCGCGACCAACCTGACCAAGTCCTTCCTGCATGCGAACAGCACCGGCACCGGACTCACCATCGGCGGCCTCGGCTCGAACATCATCGACCTTTCGGATGGCACCAATGGTGGCACCGTGAGCGTCGGCACGAATCTAACGGGTGCCATCCTCAACATCAATTCCGGCACCACGATGGAAACCCGCAGCTTCTGGGTGGGTGAGGCGGCGAACAACTCCGCCACGGTCAACCAGAACTCCGGCTCGGTGGCGCTCAACGGCGTCAACACCGATACCAACAACAACCTGCGGCTCGGCCACTGGGGCACGGAGACGTCCACCTACAACATGGCGGGCGGCACCCTGACCTTCGGTTCTCCCGCGCCTGCGACCACGCCTTCGGCCACGGGGGAACTCGCCGGCGGCATTTACGTCGGCGTCGATGGAACCGGCGTCTTCAATCAATCCGGCGGCACGGTTTCCACGAACTTCGTGGTGCTGGACAACCGCGGTGACACCGCCGCCGGCACCAACATGCCGACCGGCATCGACCAGTTCAACATCACCGGTGGCGCGCTCGAACTGAAGTCTGCCTACGGCCTCATCGCCCGCAATGGCACCACCGCGATCAGCTTCGGCGGCGGCACCGTCCGCAACACTGCGGGCGATGGCACGGACGTGGCGATTAACGGCATCGTCGGCACCTCGGGCAACACCACGCTCGATACCGTCAATGCCACCCGCAAGATCAGCCTGATGAACAACATCACCGGCACCGGCACGCTCACCGGCACCGGCGGCGGCACGATCAACCTGAACCCGGACAGCAATGCGACCCGCACCGGCACCTCGACCGGCACCGGCACGCAATCGATCACCGCAAACCTGGCGGGCTCGAACCCGGTGGCCAAGCAGGGCATCGGCACCACCACCCTTGCGGGAACGAACACGCTCACCGGTGCGACGGCGGTGAACTTCGGTCGCCTCAATCTCACGGGCACGATTGCGAGTTCCGCGCTGACCGTGGACAATGGCGCCTTGCTCGGTGGCGAAGGCACCGCGGCCTCGGTCACCTTCGGTGCGACCGCCGGGGATAGCACCGATGTCTTCATCGACGGCCTTACTTCCGGTGCGCTCACGTCCACCGGCGCGTTGACGGTGAATGGCACGCTCTACGTCAATCTGAACGGCACGCCTGCCAACTCCGGCACCATCACGGTGCTCAATCACGGCGGCACTACGGCGACCGCGTCGAACTTCCTCCTGATGGACGCCGCGGACTATCGCTCGAGCACCTTCAACGTGACGGCGAACAAGGTCACGCTGGACTACTCGAAGAAGGATCTGGTCTGGGATGGCAGCACCGACACCTGGGAAATCGGCGGGGCTGACAACGACTGGAACAATGCTTCTAACGACAACTTCTTCACCGGTGACAAGGTGACCTTCGGGGACAGCTTCATCTCGGGGAACCAGACGCTGTTCATGGCCGGCGCGCTGAAGCCGAGCTCGGTGGTCTTCTCCGCGAACACCTTCGACTACGACCTGTCGGGAACGCCGGGCAATGGCATCGGTGGCACGGCTTCGGTCAGCAAGACGGGCGATGGCAACTTGACTCTGGGCGGTGACAATACCTTCACTGGCGGGCTGACGATCTCCAATGGCACGGTGAACCTTTCCTCCGCGACGGCCCTCGGCGCGACCGGTGGACAGATCACGGTGACCGCCGGTGGCCAGCTGAACATGAAGGGCTTCAGCCCGGCTTCCAGCGGCCGCAATTACTCGCTAACGATCGCGGGCGACGGCTCCGATGGCTTTGGCAATGGAGCGATCACGAACGACATCGCCTCCGTTGCCGTCAATTCGGGCCTGCAGAACCTGACGCTGAGTGGCAATGCGACCGTCGGCGTCTACAGCGGCACGCTGCCGAATGGCAACCGCCTCGACTTCGGCGTGGGTGGTGCGATCAACGGCAACGGCTTCATCCTGACCAAGACGGGTGACGCCATGGTCGGCCTGCGCGGTCCATCGACGAACATTTCCTACATCGTCGCCCAGGGCACGCTGCGTGCGGAAGACAACGACCTCGCGTTCGGCAATGCGGTGCAGGTGAATACCGGAGCCACGCTCGACAGCTGGACCAACCGCACCTTTGCCACGCCGGTCACCTTCAAGACCGGTTCCACGTTGCTCTCCTCGAGTGGCACGGCGAACTGGACCGGATCGCTGGTGGTGGAAGGCGACCTCACCCTCGGTGGCGCGGGCAACGTCAACCTCACCCAGCCGCTGATCGACGTCGGCACCGGAGTGCTCACCAAGAGCGGTGCCGGCACGGTCATCCTCTCGTCGGGCAACTTCTTCAACCGCAAGGTCAACGTCACCGGCGGCGTCCTGCGGATCCCGACCGATGATGGGCTCGGTGTGGCTCCCGGTTCTCCGGTGGCCGACTCGCTCACCTTGCAGGGCGGCGGCAAGATCCAGGCTGGCAATGCCACCACCGGTGTGGACATGACGCTGAACACCAACCGCGGGATCACCCTGCCTTCCGGCGATGGTGGCTTCCAGGTGTGGACGGGTTTCACACTGAACTACGCGGGCGCGGTCACCGGTGTGGGTAACTTCGCCAAGGCCGATGGCGGCACGCTGAACTACACGGGCACCGCTTCCCACACCGGCGCCACCAATTTCAGCGCGGGCATCACCAACCTCAACGGCGCGTCGATCCCGTCCACCAGCGGCTTCAATGTGACCGGCGGCACCACGAACCTGAACGCGGGCTCGGTGGTGACGACGGCTGGCATTACCAGCCTCGGCACCGGCACGCTGAACATCGCGGGCGGTTCGCTGACCACGAGCAAGTTCATCGTGGATGACGGAGCGAATACCTCGACCACCGTCAATCACACGGCTGGCTCGGTGACCATCACCGGCAACGTAAATACCAATGACAACCAGGCGTCGTTCCTCTTCGGCCACTGGGGCGGGGGCAACCTCGGCACGTATAACCTGAGCGGCGGCACGCTGACCTCGCTCGCTGCGGAGATGAGCTTCGGCTGGGATTCCACCGCATCGGTCTTCAACCAGACCGGCGGCACCGCGAACCTGCTGGGCGTCGACTTCGGCAACGGCCGCAACAACAACGCGGTCTACACGCTGAACGGCGGCCGACTGAACCTGGGTGCCAATGGCATGACCACGAATGGCAACAAGTCGTTCAACTTCGGCAGCGGCACGCTTGGAGCCTTCGCCGATTGGACGTCCGGCCAGGCGCTCTCGATGAGTGGCACGGTCACGCCATCGACGATCAACACGCTCGATTCGGTGGACGGCACCACCGCGCGCAACGTCACCCTCAGCGGCTTGCTTTCCGGCAACGGCGGACTGGTGAAGAGCGGCGCGGGTGTCCTGACACTCAACCGCACCGGGGCGGCTTCCAATACCTTCTCTGGCGGTCTTACCGTCAATGCGGGCACGGTGAAGCTCTTCGGCAACAACGACGGCGCCAGCGTCGCGGGCTCCGGCACGGTGACCATCAATGCCGGTGCCACGGTGGAGGCGAACAGCGCCAACACCCTCGGCCTCGGCACGGGCGCAGCGCTCGCACCGGTGGTGATCAATGGCGGCTCCTTCCTGGCCGACCAATACAGCCACATGAACTCCATCACGATGACGGCCGGCACGGTCGGGGTGCGCACGGGAGTCACTCAGGTGGATGGCCTGGACATGCGCGTTCGCAACACCGTCAACCCGGCGGTGACGAGCCTGGCCAGTGCCTCGCTTGCATCGATCAGCTCGAAGATGACGCTCACCAACAACCTCACCGTGACGGTGGCGGATGGTGCGGCGGCGACCGACTTGCAGGTCAGCGGCGTGATCGTCGGCGGAGGCACCTTGACCAAGGCGGGCACGGGCACGCTGGAACTTACCGGCGTGAATACCTACACCGGCGCCACCAGCGTGAACGCCGGCCTCCTGAAGGTGAATACCGGCTCGCTCGGCAATACCGCCGTGACCGTGGCTACCACCGGCACGCTCGGTGGCACGGGCTCGATCGCTGGTGCGACCACCGTCCAGAGCGGTGGCACGCTGGCTCCGGGCAATAGCGCGGGCACGCTGAACTTCGGCTCGACGGTGAACCTCCAGACCGGATCCACCTATGCGGTGGAGATCACCGGCGCTGTCACCTCTGACAAGGTGGTGGCCACCGGAATCCTCACCGCCAATGGCACCATCGCCGTGACGCTGAATGGCTACACCCCGACGGGTGGCGAAACGTTCGACATCGCCGATGCTGCCAGCATCACCGGCACGCCGACCTTCGACTTCAGCGGTGCGGTGCTTGGCGGCGGCCTGACGTGGGATACCACGGCATTCGCCACCACCGGCGTGATCAAGGTGTCCGGCGGCAGCGATCCTTACACCGCCTGGGCTGCGCTCTACGGTGCGACCGGTGGCAAGGCCGGCGACGATGACAACGACGGCGAGAACAACCTGCTGGAGTTCGCCACCAACTCGAACCCGGTCAGCGGCACCTCCCGCTCCCGCGCCTACGGCAGGATGCACGTCCTCGGTGCCGAGAATGTGCTGACCTACACCGTCGCGGTTCGCAAGAGCGCGGTCTTCGCCTCCGGTTCACCGGATGCAAGCAAGCGCGAGGCGACCAAGGATGGCGTGAAGTATTCGATCGAGGCGTCCAACGAGGTGGGCATCTGGAACGTGGTCGTGGTCACCGAGCTCGCTCCGGTGGATGCGGCTGCGGTGCAGGCTGCCTTCAGCCCGGCGCTGCCGACGCTGGATGCAGATTGGGAATGGCACACCTTCCGCACGGATGGTGGCGCCCCGGCCGATCCGCGCGACTTCGTCCGCTTGAACGCGACCCAGGCACCGTGACCTGACCGGGTCTAACAAGACCTTGTTTCACTCCCTGCATCCGGCGACGGGTGCGGGGAGTTTTTTTTGTTGGGATAGGAAGGCGGGCGGTTTTCACGGGGAATGAGGGGATGGATGGACCGCCTTGACCGTCCACCGTGCAAAGGATAGTCACTTGACCGCCGTGTCCCCGTCGCCGTTGCCTCATGATCCCAAGAAGCGGCGGAAATTCTCAATGCCCCTCCCCATCGTGCTTGTGGCATTGGCCGCCATCGTTGGCGTGGCCATCCTGGCCGCGACTGGTGGTGTCGTTGTTGGTAAGATCTATCGCGTTTTCAATCCCCCGACGAAGCCGGACTACTACGAACCCGGGAGCAGGCAGGCGCCACAGCGGTGAATCATCGGCCAAACGGTGCCGCTGGCTTGGGCACGACGATTCGCTGAGCCTTTACGGGAACTTCTTCCAAGCCGGCTCCGAAACGAAGCGGAAGTAGCAGCTTCTGCCGCTGGCCAGCGGGATCACGTCGGTGAATTTAGCCTGCGTCTGGCCATCCGCAGTGGTGATCGTGGTGCGGGTCGAGCTGACGTCGCGCCAAGTGATCAGGTCGTTGCTCGCTTGGGCTCCGACGAGCATCCGGTCATCCACATACTTGTTGATCTGGACCCGGACGTAGGGGATGCCGCCGGTCGAGGAGAAGAATGGAGTCGGTGCAACGTCTGCCTTGTCAGGGGCGGTGCCATTCCAGAGCTCGAAGAAGTTCGCCATGCCATCGCGGTCGGGATCGGCATCGAAGCCGACGACCGCGGGATCGGTCTGGCCCTCGAAGGGTTTCCCCGGACCGGTGAGCAGGAGGCTGACGGCAGCGCCATTATCCGCCGGAGGGGGATCGTAGGTGATGACCAGTTGGGCGTCTGCGAAGGTTACTTCCTTCTTGGTGGCCAGGCGGGTGGAGATCGCCAGGCCGAACTTTTCCGTCAGCTGCGTCGAAGCATTGGAAAGGTTCCGGCTGAAGAGGGTGCCATCATGGACGGCCTCGGCCGTGAAGGTGGAGCGTGCGAGGGGGATGTCCTTGGCGGTTTCGCCGACGTTGCCCGTGTAGTACCAGAGGTAGGTATAGCCGGTGTCGGTGGGGAGGAAGCCGTTCTGAGCGGCTCGGAATTCCATGCTGTGCATCCCGAGCACGACGCCAGGGGGAATCTGGAATTCCATGCGTGCCTCCGACTCAATGGCTGCGTCGGCGGTGCCCATGTAGCCATTGCTGTAGAGCCGTGGCTGCTTGTCCTGATAGACGCCGCCGGAGAGATTCTTGACCGTGTAGGCGACGCTCGGGCGGATCACGGTGGTCAATGGCTCCGCTCCGGCCTGGGCGAGCAGCCAGGCTGAAATCATGCCGATGCCACGGCAGACGGGAGGGAGGAGGCAGGGCTTCACTGTGGCTACGATGTGATTCCGTAGGTCGGTAGCAAGGGGAAATTGCCCGAACGGGGGAGCTGAGACTCTAACTCCTGGTCTCGCTCCGGGGCAAGCCTGTCAGTAAGGATACGCAGTCCGCTTCACGGTGACCCGGAAGAACCGGCGCTTGGTGGCATTCGGGATCGCTTCGTTGTAGAAGGCGGTGAAGGTCTTCAGCTCATTCGGGAACAAGCCGGTGGCGGACGACTGCGCGAAGAACAGCTGGCTGCCGGTGCCCAGTGGCGTCCACGTGGTCCTGTCGGTGGAGGTCTCGACCCCGTAGGTGAGATTCTGGGTGGCACTGATGAGCCCGGTGCCATTCGCGATGGTGGAGCCGATGGTGGGGATGGTGAACTTGAACTTGTTCTCGGACAGCGGGAAGCCGGCGGCGGGTAAGGCCGGATTCAGGATCTGGATGCCGGCGGTGCTGGAGTTGAAGGCATAGTCGATGAGGTCCTCGCGGCCGTTGCCATCCGAGTCGCGCTCTTCATCCGGGAAGGCGATGAAGGCGGCGGTGGGGCTGTTCTGGTAGAGCAGGTAGGGCTTGTCGTTGGCATCGAAATGGAGCCCGCGCACCTCGGCGATGGCGCTGGTTCCTTTCACGGGATAGCTGACGTCGAAGGGATCGGTGCCCGCGCCCGGCTTCAGGTAGTTGAGCTTCTTGCTGATGCCGTCCGACCAGACGATGCGCTGCTTGTTATCCGGGCCGGGCTTGCAGATGATGCTCGTCGGCAGGCTGAAGCCGATGTTCTGGATGGGGTCGGTCAAGCCCGCTTGCTTGAGACTCCAGAAGCCCTGCTGGGCTTGCTCGGCGAAATAGTAGACGCGGTCGACGCCGCCGAGCCGGTTGCCTGCGATGGCCTCGGCGATGTTGGCGCCGGGCGTTTGATTTCCGTCGCCCGCCGCATTGACGATCAGGTTATTCGCCACGCTGACCCGGAGGAGAGTGGTGGTCGAGCCGGTCTTGAACGAAGCGTAGATCTTGCCAGCCCCGCTTCCCGACGGGAGCATCGCGGTCTGCCGGATGAACTGGCTCAGCGTGGTGAGGTCCACGGCAGTCGCCCGTTTCCAGGTGCCGGAGGCGGAGCGGAAGGCGTATCCGAGCTTTTCCGTGGTGGTATTGGGGTTCCCGACGTAGGCGACGTGGAGGCCGTTCCCCGTGTCCAGCGCGGCGCTCAGTCCGATCGAGGAGATCGGCATGGTGTTGTCGATGATCTCGCTGATCGTGGCCGTTCCCGCGGCGTTGAAGAAGGTCATCCGCAGGACGTTGTTGTGCGGGGCGATGAAATAGATGCCGTTCACGAACGGCACGACCACGCCCTGCTTGTTCATGTTGGAGAGGGCGGTCGCTGCGCCCGTGGTCCAAGTCGGCGGGCCGCCCGAGAGGTAGCGGTAGTTCACCTTGGCCGTCGTGCCGGTCGCCTTCACCAGGACCCGCGGATTCTTGGAGGAATCGGGGTGGAAGTACCAATTGCTCTCAACGCCCGTGGTGGCGCTGGCCAGCTGCGCGGTGCGCCAGGTGGAAATGTCGACCTGCGCCTGCGCCGTGAGGGTGGCGAGGGCCGAAAGGAGCAAGAGTCGGGGGAGACGGGAAATCACGCGGCACGGCCTCTCAGGAAGACCGGCCGCGTGCAAGGCCGCAGGCGGGAATTTTGCTAACTGACACTCAACTTGCCCGGTTGCGGAACGCACTGCGGGCCGCTTCCGTCGTATGGGCGTTTCGCTTCAAACACCTGGCGAGGCACATGCCCGGTGAGGAGTGTGGACGGAACGTCGACACTCCTTATTTCCGGGGCTGTGCTGTTGATGCTTAGCGATCCACGCGGGCCGAGCCGCCGCCGACGAGTTTCTTAACCTCATCGACCGTGGCCATGGTGGTGTCGCCGGGGGTGGTCATGGCGAGTGCGCCGTGGGCGGCACCGTATTCGACCGCCAGCTGGGCGTCATTGAACTCCATGAAGCCGTAGGCGAGGCCGGAGGCGAAGGAGTCGCCGCCGCCGACGCGGTCGTAGATTTCGAGCTTCGGGCGGTGGGTGGCTTCGAAGAACTCGCCGGCGTGCCAGCAGACCGCGCCCCAGTCATTGATGGTGGCGCTGTGGACATCGCGCAGGGTGGTGGCGACCACTTGGAAGTTCGGGAAGTCCTTCACCGCGCGCTCGATCATGTTCTTGAAGTTATCCACCTCGATGCCGGTGATGTGCTCGCTCACGCCTTCGACTTCGAAGCCGAGGGAGGCGGTGAAGTCTTCCTCGTTGCCGATCATCACGTCGACGTACTTGGCGATCTCGCGGTTCACTTCCTGAGCCTTCGCCTGGCCGCCGATCGACTTCCAGAGGGACGGGCGGTAGTTGAGGTCATAGGCGACGATGGTGCCGTATTCCTTGGCCTTCTTGCAGGCCTCGATGGTGAGCTCGGCGGTGGTTTCCGAGAGGGCGGCGAAGATGCCGCCGGTGTGGAACCAGCGTGCGCCGTGCTTGCCGAAGACGTCATCCCAATCGACATCGCCGGGCTTCATCTGGCTGGCGGCGGTGATGCCGCGGTCCGGGGTGCCCTTGGCGCCGCGGATGCCGAAGCCACGCTCGGTGAAGTTCAGGCCGTTGCGGATGGTGCGGCCGATGCCATCGAAGGGCTTCCACTGGACGAAGCGGGTGTCCACGCCGCCCTGCAGGATGAAGTCCTCGATCAGGCGGCCCACGTCATTGTCGGCGAAGGCGGTGACCACGGCGGCGCGCTTGCCGAAGCAGCGGCGCAGGCCACGGGCGACGTTGTATTCGCCGCCGCCTTCCCAAGCGGTGAACTGGCGGGTGGTGCGAACCCGGCCGTCACCGGGATCGAGACGGAGCATGATTTCACCCAGCGAGATGATGTCGAACTGGCAGGAAGCGGCGGTGCGGAGGGTTAGAGACATGAAAGGCGGAAGTTTTCAGTGTTCAGTTTTCAGGAAAAGGCAGGGAGGCGGTTTCTTTGGAAATTGAAATTAAGGAACCGGCTTACTCATCGGAAGGAATCACGCCATTGGCACAGGCGATCGGGCCGTTGCCAGAGAGGAAGTTGAGGAGGTTATCCAGCGACTTCTTCGCCTGGCGCGGCACGCTCTCGAAGGTCCGGGAGCCGATGTGCGCGGTGACGATGACCTTCGGGTGAGAGAGCAGGGGATGATCGGCCGGCGGGGGCTCTTCTTCCATCACATCCGTCCCATAACCGGCAAGGCGGCCGGAATCGAGGGCTTCGAGAATCGCGGCGGAATCGGCGAGCTCGCCGCGGCCGGTATTCACGACGTAGGAGCCCTCCGGCATCAGCGCGAGACGCTCGCGATTGATGAGGTGGTGGGTCGCCGCATTCAACTTGGTGTGCGGGCTGATGATATCCACGGCGGAGAAGAGCGACTCGACCGTGTCATGGCGGATCACGCCGTATTGCTGGGCGATATCGTCCGGCCAGAAATTGCCGAAGCCGTGGATTTCCATGTCGAAGCCGTGGGCGCGGCGGGCCATTTCCTGGCCGATGCGGCCCATGCCGATGAGGCCGATGCGCTTGCGCCAGAGCTCGTGGCCGGTGATGCGCAGCCAGTTTCCCTGGCGGGTGGCGTTGACGGTTTCGACGAGGTTTTTCTGCATCGCGAGCAGCAGGCAGAAGGTGTGCTCGGCGACGGTCGTGTGGTTCACGCCGGGGGTGAAAAGGACGGGAATGCCGAGTTCCTTGGTGGTGGCGACGTCGATCTTGTCGAGGCCGATGCCGTATTTCGAGATCACGCGGAGGCGCGGCAGGCTTTTCTCAATGACGGCGCGGGTGATGGCGTCGTCGCCGCAGAGGAAGGCGTCGAACTCACCGGCGAGCTCCAGCATCCGGGCCTCGCTCAGCGGGCCGCGTTCGCGGACGATTTCAAAGCCCTGGCTCTCAAGCTGGGCGTGATGGGGGCCGGGAGTGTCCTGAAAGCTGCAAGTGGTGAGTAATACGCGGGTCGGCATGGCGGTCGGGGAGGATTTTTGGGGTGACGAAGCTGTCATACAAGTGGGAATTCAGCCATCGTGGGAAAAGGGTTTCTGCATCGACGGTGTAATTACGTGAATTTTACATGAAGAAGGCAGTCAAACGTCGACATCACTTATGGCACATGAAAGAATCCGCCTTGTAAATCGTTCGTAACACCGTTCCAACTTCCCGCAATGAAGGCGTTAACTCCTCCTCGCCTGTTAGCTGCGACCGCAGCGACATGTTTACTTCTCCCGTCCTGCGAAAGGAATACGGAGGCGAAGAATGATCCCCAGTGGTGGCGGCTCGAGGCCGAGCGCTCCGACCTGGCGAGCCAAGTCGAAGTCTGCGAACTGAAGCTCTCCAAGGTGAAGGGCGGGGACCAGGGCCTCGCCGGCTTGCAGGCGGACGTGGCGCGCAGTGTCGCCAAGCGTCGCGAGCTGGCGGCGCAGCGTGATGCCCTCCGGGATGAGATCTCGATCGCCCGGGCGGACATGGATGCGACCAAGCTCGAATGGATGCGCACGGCCCGCGCGGCAGCCACCGGACGCGAGTTTGCAAAATTCACCGGAGCCCGTGGACGGACCTATGAAAACGCCGTCATCACCAAGGTGACCGACGTGGGCGTCGAGTTCCGCCATGCCACCGGCACCGCACGGCTTGCCGCGAACGATCTGACTCCGGCCCAGCACGATATGTTCGGCTTGGACTCCGAGATCGCCGGAGCGGCGATCCGCGAGGAGCAGCAGGCGGCGCTGGCCTATCACTCGTATGTCGACGAACGCGTCGCCGCCAATGCGGAGACCGAGCGGGCAAATGAAGAGGAACGCGTGGCGATGGCGCAGGAAGCGGAGCCCGCTCCCGTGGTCGCCGCCACCCCGCGGATGTCGTCTTTTTCCCCTACCTCCTTGCAGTCGTCCTCGCGTCTGGGCGACCGGACCAATCGCTACAGCGGCAGCGATACCACCATCTGGTATTCCGGCTACAGCCGTCCCTCCTATCGCTACTACAGCGGTGGCTCGGCGGTCCGCTCGACCCCTTCGGTCGGTGTGCTCTATGATCCCTACTCCGTGGATGGCAGGCCGCCGCGCGTGAATGCGCCGACCTACAACTACACGCCCCGGGTCTCGACCCCCAGCACCGGCACGAGCTCGTCCTCGGGCAATGTCATGCGTTCTCCTTCTTCATTTACTCCCTGATGAAATCCGAAATCACCCTGGGCCTCCGTTGTGCGGCTGCCCTCGTCTTATGTGTCGCCCTGAACTCCTGCGGCGACGACCCGGAACTGGTTCGCAAGCGCGAAGAACAGAAAGCTGAAATCAGCAAGCTCCAAGGACAGCTCTCTGTCCTCAAGGAACGACTGGACCAGATCCCCGAAGGGGACAAAACCGCCAAGATCGAAGAGCTGAAGCAACAGGCCGACGACAACCGCGCCAAGATTGCCTCGCTGGAGAACGAGGTGGAGGCACTTGGCAAGGAAAAGGCCCAGGTCGAGAAGGACCACGAGAAATACAAGCACAAGTACATCGCCAAGTAGTCGGGACTTCATCGTTTTTTCCAACCTCCTCATTTTTCCATGGGCTTTTCAGACCTCCTCACCAGCAGCCGCGGTCCCGGCGTCATCGGTACCCTGCTGGCTCTCCTCGTCCTCGTCGGCTTCGGCACCCTCTATCTCTTCGCCTTTGATAAGGAATTAGGGGGCGGCAAGAAGACGATCGCCGCCGTGATCCGCGATCAGGGCATGGAGATCGACAGTCTCCACATCGAGATCCAAAACAAGGAGCAGCAGATCGCTGACCGGGAACTCGCCAAGACCAAGGCCAAGGAAGCGTCCGAGCTGAGCAGCCGGAATGATGTCCTGGTCAAGCAGATCGCGGAACTCACCGCGTCGCAGGCCGCGGCCGACGAAGCTGTAAAGCAAGCCCAAGCGAATTGGGAGAAGTACAAGGATGAGTATCGCAAGTCCGAATGGGCTGCCGCCGTCGGGGAAAAGCTGCCCGATTTCACGACTCCGGCCGGCGTGGTCTTCACGAAGGTCGAGATCAAGTCGGTGAGTCACACGGGGGTGAAGATTTCCCACTCCAATGGCGTCGGCGAGATCGAGCCGAAGGACTTGCCGCCGGAACTTTTCGACCGCTTCCAGTTCGACATGGCCGCGAACCAAGCGATCAAGGCGGCGGAAATTGCCGCCCGGGATACCCACATCACGAACGTGGAGTACACCACTCTCGATGAGAATCGTGCGGCGAAGAACGCGCAGGCTGCCGATCTGGAGCAGCAGAATTTCTTCCTGGCGGCCGAGGTCAAGAAGGCGACGGATGGGATACTCCTCAACCAGCAGGCAATCGCCAACCAGAAGGCCGCCATCCAAGGCGAGAAGATCAAGAACATCAGCCACGCTCCGGAGATGGCGGCGAGACTGAAGGCGATGGAGGTTGCGGCTGAGAAAAACAAGAACTCCATTCCGGAGAACAAGAAGAAGATCAGCGACAACGAGAAGAAGATCAAGGACCTCAAGAAAGAGGTTAAGGACATCAACGAGAAGATGAAGAAGATCGAGGCTGACTACAAAGCCAAGAACGAAGGTCAGACTTCAGCTCCTCAGAAGTAATTTCAATGCTCACGGAATCCAGTGACCAGTCCGGGACGGTAGGCTTCCTGGTCGGTATCATCGTGCTGGTGTTTGCCGGCATCTGCTTCTCCATGATGGTGGACAAGCGCTTCAAGTTCGCCACTGGCAAGGCCGATCTGGAAGCGGCGATCTTGGATGAGGGGCACCAGTTGGAGGACTTGCGCCGGCAGGAGAAGACCGCCCGCGATGAGCTGGAGCAGAGGGGCCGGCTGAAGGACCAGCCCGCCGAGCTCGAGAAGGCGAAGCAAGCGGCATCCTCAACTACCGAGCAGCTCAAGGAACTGCGCGCGCAGCAGGCGTCCCTGGCCGAGGCGGTCAAGGCGGAGAAGTCGGAGTTTGCGGCGTACCGCACCACTTACCGCAAGCAACTCCGGCAGGCGGCTGCCGGGGAGAAGCTGCCGGAACTCCAGGTGATGAGCGGGAAGGTCTATCGTGATGTCACCATCCGCCGCGTGACCGCGACCGGGATGGAAGTATCCCATGCGCAGGGGAGCTCGAGTATCGCTGCGGATGACCTGGCGGATTCCTGGCGCGAGCGCTTCCAGTGGAATGCCGAGGAAATCGCGGCGGCCCTTGAGGAGGAAAAAGCGAACGAGCCGAAGCCTGACGCACGCCCGGTGCCGGTGAAGCAGCAGAAGCCGGAGAAGGGATTTTCACCGGCAAAGCAAGCGCAGCAGGACGCGGAGAAGAAATTCGCCTCGCTCCGGCGCGACATGGCGGAAGCCAAGCGCCGGCTGGATCGCGCTGAAACGGAAGTTTCCCGTGCCCGCAATGAGGCGCTGACCAACAAGGGGAAGACGGTTCCGGGGAGCCTTGAAACGTGGCCCGAGCGGATTACCCGGCTGGAAGCTGCCAGTGAAGCCTTCCGGGCCCAGTATGTGGATGCCCGCGGCAAGCTGACGGCGGCGTCTCCCGACGACGCCGCGCTGCGCGACAATGCCCCCGAATAAGCGGAGGGTGCTCTCAGGCAAGCGTCAGGCGGGAATCGCCTTCAAGCTTGGCCGTGAGGGTATCCCAACCGCCGGGGCGCTGGAGATTGAAGACATTCAGGTAGAGCGTCACCACCTTCGGATCATAGGCACCCACCAGGGTGTCCACGGCGCCGTCCAGCTTGGCGGCGTCGACTTCCGTCGGCAGGTCGCCGGTCACGGAGCCCTTGCCATCGTGCTCGATGCCCATGGCATCGCAGAACTTCGCCAGCATTTCCTGGTTGCCGGCCATGAACCATGCCTGGAGCAGGTGCTCGCCGATGGTGTCGCACTGCTTGCTGCGCAGGGTCTTCAGGATCCACGCGTATTGCTCGCCCAGCGGCTTCTTTTGGATGAAGACGAGGCGCAGCTTCTTGCTCTGGGCCAAGGTGGCGACGGCGGACTTGTAGACATTCCGGTCGTTGTCGCGGAACCAGTCGAGCATCTGGGTGACGAGGGCGGGATCGGCGGCGTTGAAGAGTTCGTGTGCTTTCACAATACGGTGGAAAATCGGCTGGCAGGGACTCCACGCGATGCCGCCGGAAATGCCAAACACGGATTTACGCAAAATCCTCGTTCCGAACGCGGTAGGAATCCCCACTTGCGGGTGCATTTCCGCACTTTCTAGTCTCCACGACCATGTCCACCCACCATCCCGAACTCTGGAAGACGCTGCGCTGGTTCGCGCTGCTGGTAGCCGTCGTGTTGCTGGCGTGGCTGGGGATGCGGACCTTCGAGCGGGGAGTGGGCGGCACCGTGAACGGATTGGAGAAGGTGCTGGGTGCCATTACCAACTCCAGCACCCACATCGTGGAGGGACGGGCGGAGATTCTGGAGAAGTCCGAGATCACCGAACTCGCGCTGGTGGAGATGAAGATGAGTACCACCCGCACCTTCGAGAACGAGACCTTCGTTTTGAAATACTTCTCCGGTGGCAAGAAGCGGCTGATCATCCAAGGCGAGTATCGCGTCACCGCTGGCTATAAGCTCGAGCCCGGGGTGTCCTTGCGAATGGACGGGAATACCCCGGTTGCGAAGTTCCCGAAGCCTGAGATCTTGTCGGTGGAGCTGATCGACTATCAGCCCTTGAGTGAGGAAAGCGGGTGGTGGAATGGCATCACACCGGAAGACCGCTCACAGCTCCTGCGAGAGCTGCGCCAGCAGATGAAGATCAAGGCCCAGGAGAGCGGTGTGCTCGATATGGTAGAGAGCACCTTGCGTACGCGCCTGAAGGATTTGTTGGGAACCGGCAATGTGCGGGTGGAACGAGCGGAGAATTGAATGATCCGGCAGAGCTCGCGCCCTGCCGGACCGATGCGTGGTGATCAGGCTCCCACTGTCACCTTGGTCCGCAATGCCTTCGCCGCGGCGACGAGATTCTCCAGCGAGGCCTTGGTCTCTTCCCAACCGCGGGTCTTGAGACCGCAGTCAGGGTTCACCCACAGACGCTCGGCGGGAAGCACGTCAGCCGCTCGCTCTAACAGGGCCGTCATTTCTTCCACCGAGGGCACGCGCGGCGAATGGATGTCCCATACGCCGGGGCCGACGTCCGAGCCGATGCCGCCGGCGGTGACGGCATGCAGTGCCTCCATGCGGCTGCGCGAGGCTTCCAGCGAGATGACGTCGGCTTCCAGTGCTGCGATGGCGCCGGCCACGTCGTCGAATTCCGCGTAGCACATGTGGGTGTGGATCTGCGTTTCGTCGCGGACGCCGGCGACCGACACGCGGAAGGCGCGGACCGCGGCGTCGAGATAACTTTCGCGTTCGGCGGCATCCAGCGGCAGGCCCTCGCGCAGGCCGGGCTCGTCGACTTGGATGAACTTCAAGCCGGCGGCTTCCAGGTCCACGACTTCCTGGCGGATTGCCAAGGCGAGCTGAAGCGCGACCAAGGCCCGTGGAAGGTCATCGCGCACGAAGCTCCACTGGAGGATGGTGATCGGCCCGGTGAGCATGCCCTTTACCGGCTTGTCGGTGAGCGCCTGCGCCTTCGCGCTGACGTCCACGGTCATCGGGCTGGGGCGGACGATGTCACCCCAGATGACCGGCGGCTTCACGCAGCGCGAGCCGTAGCTCTGCACCCAGCCATTCGCGGTGACGGCGATGCCCTCTAACATCTCGCCGAAGAACTCGACCATGTCCGTCCGCTCGAATTCGCCGTGGACCAGCACATCGAGGCCGAGTTCTTCCTGAAGGCGGATCGTTTCGCGCGTCGCGGTATCGAGCCCGGCTTCGTAACCGGCGACATCGAGCTCGCCCTTGCGATGGCGTGCGCGCAGGCGGCGGATCTCGGCGGTCTGCGGGAAGGAGCCGATGGTGGTGGTGGGGAAGAGCGGGAGCTTGAGCGTCTGCCGCTGGAGCTTGAGGCGTTCTTCCAAAGGGCGTCCACGGTTGGCGGCGGCTTGATCCAGGGTCGCCACCGCGTCGCGGACCTTGCGGATCTTCACTCCCGGGTGAGCGCGGCGCGATGCGAGCGCAGCCCTGGCGGCGGCATTCGCATCCGGCTTGGCGTTCTCCGCGGCGACGGCGATCAGTTCGCCGACCTTTTCGCGAGCGAAAGAGAGCCATGAGCGAAGGCCGGAATCGAGCGACGTTTCCGCATCCAAATGATGCGGCACATGCTGGAGGCTGCACGAGGTGCCCAGCCACAGCTGTTTCTCGCGGAACGAATCCGCCAACGCGCGCAGCACCTCGATGTCCGCACGCCAGATGCTGCGGCCATCGATGAGCCCGAGCGAGAGCGCACGATCCTTCGGGAAGTTCGCATGCAACCATGGCAGGTCTGCTGCGGCGCGAGTGGCATCGACGTGCAGTCCATCGAAACCCAGCGCACAGACTCGTGGCAGGGCATCGCCGAGGCGACCGAAGGGCACGGCTAACAGCAGCTTTAATGGGGCGGCAGGGCGCAGCTCATCCCATGCTTCTTCAAGCGCCGAGAGCACCGCTTCATCACGACGGCTGGCAAGGATCGGCTCGCTGATTTCCACCCACTCCGCACCGGCTTCGGCGAGTGCTTGCAGGAGTTCGCGATAGACCGGCACCAGTCGTGAAATGAGAGACAGCGGATCGCCGCCTTCCATCTTCGAAAGCGCGAGGAAGGTCACGGGGCCGATCACCACCGGCTTCGGCGTGAAGCCTGCGGCAATGGCTTCCTTCGTCTCGCGCACGGCTTTGTCCCATGCGAAGCGGAAGCTTTGTTCCGGCTGAAGCTCGGGCACCAGGTAGTGGTAGTTCGTGTCGAACCACTTGGTCAGCTCCAGCGGCACCACGTCCGGCGCGCTACCCTGGCGGCTGCGGCCGCGGGCCATGCGGAAGTAGCGCTCAAGCGTCATCGGCGACTCCGCCGGGCCGAAGCGCTCGGGGATCGCGCCGAAGGTGCAGGCGAGATCGAGCATGCCATCGTAGAGGCTGAAGTCGTTCGTGGTGACGAAGGAGAGTCCGGCCTGCTCCTGCCAGTGGCGGAGGCGCAGTTCCTTCGCAAGGTCGTCGAGACCCGCGGCATCAAGCTTGCCGCCCCAGAAGGCTTCGAGCGCTTGCTTCAGTTCGCGCTTCGCGCCGATGCGCGGGTAGCCGGAGACGTGTGTGGTTGCATTCATCGTCGCGCAGCATGGGGAAATCCGGGTCATGAACAAAACGCGGGTTCTTCACGGTGATTGGCCGTTGCATTCATGATGGGGCTGTGGGAATGCTTCCGCGTGCTGGAGATCCGCCACCTCGATTCCCTGATCGCCCTCGCTGAGACCGGCAACCTGACCCGTGCCGGTGAGAAAGTTTCGCTCAGCCAAAGCGCGCTGTCCCACCAGATGCGGGGGCTGGAGGAGCACTATGGGCTCGATCTCTTTGAGCGGAAGACCAGCCCGCTGCGCTGGACCCGGGCGGGCGAGCGGCTGTTAGTGCTGGCCTATGAGGTCAAGCGGCTGGCCCGCGATGCCGAGCGTGACCTTGCGCGGATCGGGCAAGGGACTGCGGGTACGCTGCGGATCGCGGTGGAGTGTCACTCGTGTTTCGACTGGCTGATGCCAGCGATGGATTCGTTGCGCGAAGGCTGGCCGGATGTGGAAATGGACATTGTCTCCGGCTTCCATCCGGATCCGGTCGGCTTGCTCGATGAGAATCGGGCGGATCTGGTGATTGTTTCCACGGCGAAGCGGCGGAAGGGCATCGAGCATCATCCCTTGTTCGAATACGACATGCCCGCGCTGCTGGCGCACGATCACCCGCTGCGGGAGAAGCCGTATCTAACGGCCCGCGATTTTTCGCTGGAGACGCTGATCACCTATCCGATCCCGGACAATCGCATGGACCTGTTCCGCCAGGTGCTGGAGCCGGCAGGCGTCGAGCCGCGGGAGCGCCGCACCACCGAGCTGACGGTGGCGATCCTGCAGCTCGTGAAAAGCCGCCGCGGGATTGCCGCGCTGCCGCGCTGGGCGGTGCAGCCATATTTGGAAAAGGACTATGTGGCCGAGATCCCGATCACCGCGAAGGGCCTGCGCGCCTCGCTGCACGCGGCGACCACCCGGGAGGCGGCGGGGCAGGCCTTCATGCAGGAATTCATTGAGACCGTTAGAGTGACGGCGGCGAAGCAGTTCGACGGGATCCGGCTGTTGGACTGAGGAGCGGGCGTGGCCTGCTTGCGTCTTGTCAGGCTGCGGAGGCCCGGCTTTCCTTGGCGCGTGCGATGGCTTGAACGGATCGAAAGACGCTTGGACTGGCTCCACTTCCCGGGCTTGTTCAAATACCTGACCTTCCTCGGTGTGATCGCCTATGCCTTCCAGTGGACGGGGAAGGACATCGCCGAGATCTTGGAGTTCGACTGGGACAAGATCCTCACCGGTCAGGTGTGGCGGCTGTTCTCATTTCTTTTCGCCCCGATCGGGCTGCAGAGCTTCACGGCGTGGGGAGTGTTCATGCTGTTTTTCGCGGTCCAGTTGGCCTTCATGATCAGCGACTCGCTGGAGGAAGCCTGGGGCACCACGCGGACCACGCTTTATATCCTCTTGGGATGGGGTGGCCTGCTGGTCGTGCAGCTCCTGCTATCCCTGTTGGTGGGCTTCTCATTCTCCTTGCCCTGTGGGCTGCTTTTCTCGGCATCGATGTTCTTTGCCTTCGCTACCCTGTATCCGAAGGTGGAATTGATGATCATGTTCATTCTTCCCGTGCAGGTGCGGATCCTGGGGTGGATCGGGGGGATCGTCATGCTGCTGACGGTGATTACCAGTCCTTGGAGCTTGGTCCTGATCTTTCCGGCGATGCTGCCCTATTTGCTATGGGTGCTGCCGGACGTGATCCATGGCCGCAAGTCGCTGGTGAAGGCGGCCCAGCGCCGGCGGAAATTCCAAGTCGCCAGCCGGCCCGAGGCGCTGGCCTTCCACCGTTGCGAGTCCTGCGGGCGGACCGAGCGGGATTCGGAGGATCTGCAATTCTACACGCTGCCTGACGGCAAGGAATACTGCCAGGAGCACCTGCCGCCGCAGGCCTGAGCGTGTTTTTTCCCGTGCAATCGGCGCGGTCCTCGGTTCCCTTGCCCGCACATGGCACTCGATTCTGTCACGATCCGCGCTGAATTCCCGATCCTCGCGCAGGAGGTGAATGGCCGCCCACTGGTCTATCTGGACAATGCGGCGACCACCCAGAAGCCGCTGGCGGTGCTGGATGCCTCACGCCGCTACTACGAGGAAATCAACGCGAACATCCACCGCGGCACCCACCATCTGGCCCGCGCCGCGACCTCGGCCCACGAGGCGGCACGCGAGACCGTCGCCAAGCACCTGAATGCCGCCGAGACGGCCGAGGTGATTTTCACCGCCGGCACCACCGACTCGATCAATCTGGTGGCCTCCATTTTGACCCTGTCCCCGGGGGATGAGGTGCTGATTTCCACGCTGGAGCACCACTCGAACATCGTGCCCTGGCAGATGCTGTGCGAACGCAGCGGCGCGACCCTGAAGGTGATCCCGGTTCACGACGACGGCACGCTGGATCAGGAGGCTTTCCGCGGGCTGCTCACGGAGCGGACGAAGGTGACGGCGTTCAACTGGATCTCGAATGCCTTTGGCACTGTCAATCCTGTGCTCGAAATGGTCGCCGCTGCGAAGTCCGCGGGCTCGCTGGTCTTGATCGATGCCGCGCAGGCCGCGCCGCACCTGGCCATCGACGTGCAGGCGCTCGGTGCCGATTTCGTCGCATTGTCCGGTCACAAGGTCTATGCGCCGACCGGGATCGGCGTGCTGTGGGGCAAGCGTGCGGTCCTCGATGCCCTGCCGCCGTGGCGCGGGGGGGGCGAGATGATCAAGGAGGTGACCTTTGAGAAGACCACCTACAATGAGCTGCCTTTCAAATACGAGGCTGGAACGCCGAACATTGAGGGCGCGATCGCCCTCGCGGCGGCGCTCGACTTTGTCCACGGCATCGGGATCGAGGCGATCTCGGCGCATGAGAAGAAGCTGATCGCCGCTGCGGCTGAGGGCCTTTCGTCGCTGCCGGGGGTGAAGCTTTACGGGCCGGCCGACCGGGCGGGGGCGCTTTCGTTCGCGATCGAGGGGGTGCACCACTACGACCTCGGGACATTGATCGACCAGATGGGTGTGGCGGTGCGGACGGGCCACCATTGCTGCCAGCCGCTGATGGCGCGCTTTGGCATCACGGGCACCACGCGGGCGTCCTTTGCGGTCTATAATACTGCGGAGGAGGTCGAGGCTCTGGTGACGGCGGTGGACCGGGCGTGCAGTATGCTCCGCTAAAGTTAGGGATTTCCTTTGGCAGGGGACTTGCCAAAGCTGTGCGGCATGAAAGTGCTGTTCCCCCTGCTGCTGGGACTTCTTTGCTCGCTGCCCGCCTCCGCCCACAATGAGGTCACGCCGTTTCCGAAGGTGGTGCAGGGAGGGGTGCCCATTGCCGGGCTGACGTCCACCGAGCCGCATGCATTGATCGTCTATCGGATGGAGGTGCCGGTCGGCACCCAGCGCCTGACCGTGACCACCAATGGCGGCAGTGGAAATCTGGATCTCTATCTGCGGAGGAATGTCTATCCGAGCTACAATGGTGGGGACGCGGACTATAGCTCGGCCTTTCCGGGAACCCGCCAGCGCATCCAGGTCGATTCGCCGCAGGACGGCGTTTGGTACATCGGCGTCCAGGGATCAGAGACCGGCTACAGCGGCGTGCAGATGCTGGCGGTGACGAAGCTGGTGAAAGGAGCGCTGTCCAACGTCACACTGACTCCGCCACCGGGCATCTACACCGGCGGCACGACCTGCAAGCTCGCGGCCAAGGGCGGGACGATCCGCTATACGCTCGATGGCAACGACCCGACTGCCGCGTCGCCGGTCGCACCCGCCAGCCTTTCCATCACCGGGGACACCACGGTGAAAGCCCGGATTTTCGCATCCGACGGCCGTGAGGGACCGGTGGCCGAAGGTTTCTATCAAGTCCATCCCACCGGCGAGGTCCGCGAGCTGGACAGCCTCGGAGTGGTCCATCATTTGGGCAGCGCGAAGGGTGGCCGCCACCTGTTCAAGATCGCGGTCGGCGCGGGCGAAAAGCTGACGGTGATTTCGGAAGGCGGGAAGGGGACGTCGACCACCTCCGTTCGACATGGCAGCATCCCGCCGACGGGGAAGCCGGCCAAGGGCGATACCTCTTTCATTCGCGGCACCACCCGCGTGACGATCCCGGAGACTGAGGCCGGCGACTACTTCATCGCCATCGATGCCTCCACGGCCTACTCGGGCCGCTCGGTGATGGCCTATGTCGCCGGTGACGGCGCGGACCTGATGCCGTGGGGCGCGGTGCTCGATCCCTATGTGAGTGTTGAGACCTTCGATCCCGTTTCGTGCGAGGTGCAGGAGGGAATGATCGATGCCGGCGAGCGGCGCATCCTCCGCTACACCACCGAGATCCGGAATGTCGGCGGGCAGGACATGGTGATGCCCGATCCGGTGGGTAATCCATTCTTCGAGTATCAGGAGTGCCACGGCCACTACCACTTCAAGGGCTTCGCGTCCTCGCGCCTGCTCGACCTGCAAGGCAACGAACTGAAGGTGGGCCGGAAGGTGAGCTTCTGCCTGCTCGATACGATCCGCTGGGACCGCGCGTCGGCAGTGCGGCCGCGTTACCATTGTGATGCACAGGGCATCCAGTCGGGCTGGGGAGACGTCTATGACAGCGGTCTGCCGGGCCAGTGGATCGAGATCGGCGATCTGGCACCGGGTGACTATCAGCTCGAACTCACTGTGAATCCGGATGGCATCCTCGCGGAGACGAATTACGAGAACAACCGGGTGGTCATTCCGGTCACGATTCCCGAAGGGGAGTAAGCCCCGGCTAACGGTGATACGGTTCGCCGCGCCTCAGCGTGGCGACGCGGTAGAGCTGTTCCAGCAGGACGACCAGTGCCAGCTCGTGCTGCATCGTCAGGCGGGAGAGCGACCAGACGGCATCGCAGGTCCGGCGCAGCTCTTCCGTGTGGCCGTCCGAGGCTCCGATCAGGAAGCTGACGGCCTTCACGTCGCCGCGCATTTCGAGGCTGGCGAACTTGTCCGCCCATGCCTGGGTGCCGAGCACTTCGCCGCGCTCGTCCATGGCGATGCGGAAGTTTCCCGCCGACCGCTCTAACAAGGCGGCGGAGACCGTCGCGGAGTCGCCGGCCTTCAGATAATCCAGTTCGTAGCTGCCGTAGCGGCCCAGGCGCTTGAGATACTCTTCCACGCCGCTCTTGGCGTAAGCCAGGGCAGGTTTTCCGGCGGCGAGGATGCGGACGCGCACGGCGACAGGATTTCCGGAGGTGATGACCGGGTCAACCCGCTTTCCCGCTTGTCCCGGCGGGGGCTTTCGGAAAGAACGTCTGTGGATGAAACGCCTCGCCTTGCTGCCTTTCCTGCTCGCCGCTGCCTCCTGCGCCAATCAAGAGGAACACACCGAGGCCGCCCAAGGCCGCAAGATGATGTCGCTGTTGGAGAAGTTCGACCGCTTCGACTACAACGGCAATGGCAGCCTGACCCGCAAGGAGATCGACCAAGGAGTCAGAGAGGCCGGTGCCGGCACGACGAAGCTTTCCCCGGCCGAGCTCGATACGATGATGAAGCACTACGACGTCAACAAGGACGGCAAGGTGACTCGCTGGGAAGCCGAGCGCGTGATCGACCTGCCGGTGCCGGAGGTTCATTGATCCGGACGCCAGATCCGGACAAACTCCGAAAAGAAAAAGGGCGCGAATCCATCCGGATCGCGCCCTTGCTGTTTTCAGAGTCTTGCTTAGCGCACGCGCTCGAGCAGCCACGTGAGCAGCGTATCGATCTTAAGGCGCTCCTGCTCCATCGAGTCGCGGTGGCGGATGGTGACGGTGTCCTTCAACTCAGGGCCGTTTTCGCCGATGGTGTCGAAGTCGACGGTGATGCAGAAGGGAGTGCCGACTTCGTCTTGGCGACGGTAGCGGCGGCCAACGGCGCCACCATCATCGTAGAAGACATTCATCCATGGCTGGAGCTTCTTCTGGATCTCCTTGCAGATACGGACTTGCTCCTCGTTCTTCTTCAAGAGCGGGAAGATGCCGACCTTGATCGGGGCCATGCGCGGGACGAAGCGGAGCACCTCGCGGGAGTCATCCTTGCCCTTGTCATCGGTGAGCTTTTCCTCGGCGTATGCTTCGCAGATCATCGCGAGCACCGTGCGGTCGCAGCCGGCGGATGGCTCCACGACGTGAGGGAGGAAGCGCTCCTTGGTCTCCTCGTCGAAGTATTCCATCGTCTTGCCCGAGCCCTTCTGGTGGACGCCGAGGTCGTAGTCGGTGCGGTAGGCCACACCTTCCAGCTCCTGCACGCCGAAGGGGAACTCGTATTCGATATCGTAGGTCTTCTGCGAGTAGAAGGCGCGCTCACCATCCGGGATGTCGAGGATGTGCAGCTTCTCGCGCGGGATGCCGATCTCGGCGTAGAAGTTCAGGCGGGCTTCCAGCCACTCATCGGTCAGGCGCAGGCCATCTTCCGGGCGGCAGAAGTATTCGATCTCCATTTGCTCGAACTCGCGGCTGCGGAAGGTGTAGTTGCGCGGGTTGATCTCGTTGCGGAAGGACTTGCCGATCTGCGCGATGCCGAAGGGCAGCTTGATGCGGTTTGAATCGAGCACGTTCTTGTACTGCACGAAGATCGACTGCGCGGTCTCCGGACGGAGATAGGCGTCGGAGGACGGATCGTTGTCGTCCGCGGAGGCACCCATCTTCGTTTTGAACATGAGGTTGAACTCGCGCGGCTCGGTCAGGAGGCTGCCATTGTCCGGATTGAAGGAGGTGGTGCCGGTGACTTCCTCGCGGCGGTCCTCGATGAGCTCGAGCTCCTTCGGAGAGATCTTCTTGTCCGGCATTAGCTCGCCGTAAAACTTGCGGGCGGTCTTGTGGGACTCGATCGGGTCCTTGCCCGGAGCCACGAGGACCGCGAACGGGCGCTCAATGCTCCAGCTGGTCGCCTCGTGCTTGGCACCCTTGAAATAGACGGCGGTGCCATCCTGAGCGGGCACCTGGTCGGCGCGGAGACGGGCCTTGGAAAGAAGGCAGTCGCACATCGGGTCGCTGAAGCTATCGAGGTGACCGGAGGACTTCAGGACCTGCGGCATGGTCAGGATCGCGCCGTCCATGCCGAGCACGTCATCGCGCTCCTGGACGGTCTTGCGCCACCAATATTCCTTGAGGTTGCGCTTCAGCTCGGCACCCAGTGGACCGTAGTCCCAGCAACCGTTGAGACCGCCGTAAAGCTCGCCTGCTTGGAAAATGAAGCCGCGGCGTTTGCAGAGGGAGACGATCTTCTCCATGCGGGCGGGGTCGGTGCTGTCCTTGTTGGCCATGTTCGGTTGCGGTTGGGGCGCGGATGGAATCAGGCGGCCCGCCGGGCGGCAAGGCGGGATTCTGCCCCGCTTTCGCCCGCGGCGGGTTGCGCGGGGCCGGCTTTTGGCTAGCGTCGGAGCCTGATGAAACGGTCATTCGGTGGATGGGGCGGAATCCTGGGGATCTTCTTGGCGGCGACGGCGGTCTTGCCCGCCGAGACGGCGAAGCTTGAGGAGGTGGCCTCATTTGGCCGGAACCGGCCGATCGGAATGGCCGTGGCCTCGGACCCGAACCGGGTCTTCGTGTCGTTTCCCCACCAGGACCCGTTTCTCTACGCGCTGACGGAAATCGTGGGCGGCGAGCGCCGGCCCTATCCCGACGAGGAGTGGAACAAGCGCCTGCTGGAGAAGCCGGAGAGCCATTTCGTGAACGTCCAGGATCTCTTCGTGGACGGGAAGAATCACCTGTGGGTGCTGGACTCAGCGCCGGGAGCGGCGGCTTCGATCTTCGGCAAGGAAAGCGGGCGGACGGGTGGCTATTTCAAACTGGTGAACATCGACGTCGCGAGCAACTCGGTGAAGCGGGTCTATGACTTCCCCGATCTGCCGAAGGACAAGAGCGGGCTCAATGACGTGTGCGTGGATCTTGGACATGGGCTCGCCTACCTGTCCGATCCGGGGCTGAAGGCGATCGTGGTGCTGGATCTGGAGAGCGGCAAATCGCGGATTGTGCTGCAAGAGCACCCCGCGACGCTGGCGACGCCGGGATTCAAGCTGCACCTCGATGGCAAGGACGTGGAGGATGGCGAGGGGCACCCTTTCTCCTCGAACGTGAATGGAATCGCTCTAACAAAGGACGAGAAGCATTTCTATTTCCGCGCGATCAACCAGACGAAGCTCTACCGCATCGAGACGCGCTATCTCGCGGACGCGGCGCTTTCGTCGGAGGATCTGGGCAAGCGCGTGGAGACCGTCGCTGAAACCGGCGTCTGCCACGGGATGGTGGCGGATGCGAGAGGCTACGTGTATTGCACTGACTCGGCCGATAAGGAGATCAGGTATGTGACACCGGATGGGAAGGTGAGCACGTTGGTCAAGGATGACCGTCTGATCTGGCCGGATTCGATGGGCATCGGCTCGGATGGCTATCTCTACCTGACCTGCGCGCAGATCAACCGCTCGGCGAGGTACAATGGGGGAGGGGACAAGGTGGAGTATCCGTATCGAGCTTATCGCGTGAAGTTGCCGTGAGCCGTTGCTTTTCCGGTCGCGAGGTTTCAAGCTCCGCTCATGACCCGCTGCCCTTGGCTCCCCGTCGATAAGCCGCTCTACGTCGAGTATCACGACACCGAGTGGGGCGTGCCATCGCGGGATGCGCGCTACCTCTTTGAGATGATCAATCTGGAGGGTGCCCAAGCTGGCTTGTCGTGGTGGACGGTGCTCCAGAAGCGCGAGCGCTACCGTGAGGTCTTCCGGAACTTCGAGCCGGATGAGGTGGCGAAGATGAAGGATGCTGCACTGGACAAGCTGGTGCTCGATCCCGGCATCATCCGTCACCGCGGGAAGATCTTCGCGGTAAGGGAGAACGCGAAGGCATGGCTGGCCCTGCGCGAGCGTGAAGGGGATCCGGTGGAGTGGCTGTGGAGCTTCGTCGGCGGGAAACCGAAGGTGAATCGCTTCAAGGTGATGTCCGACTTCCCGACCCAGACGCCGGAGTCCGATGCGCTCAGCAAGGCGCTGCGCAAGGCGGGCTTCAATTTCGTCGGGTCGACTACCATGTATGCCTTCTTGCAGGCCACCGGCATGGTGAATGATCACACGGTGACGTGTTTCAAGAAGAAGGGATGATGGCCTTCGCGGAGGTAATGTGAGGAGTGTGGACGTTTCGTCCACACCGCGTCGACGGAACGTCGACACCCCTTATCATATACCCCTCACCACGTGTAGTGCGCCGTGTAAGTGACCTTCTTCTCCTCGTCCGGCGCGAGCTTCACCGTGAACTCGATCTTCTGCGCGTCCTTCTTCTCGAACTCCGCGGAAGCATCCTCGATCTTCCATTCCAGCCAGCGCCACAGGTGCTCGCGGACGATGATTTCCTTCGGCTCCTTCGAACGATTCTTCACGGTGACCTCGACGGTTTCCTTCAGCCACTCCGCCCGGTCATCGAGCTGGAAGTTGGTGATCTTCCGCTCGCCGACGAGGTCGAAGGCATTGCCGGTATAGACCGACACGGTTTCATTGCGCGGCGTGTGGTCGATGTCGTTCTCGCCGACGAACTCCAGGTTTCCGTCCTGACTATCCGATCGATAGCAGCGGACGCGGCCGGCTGGCAGCGGCACGCCGAGGCCATTCGCTTCGTCATTCTTGAACTCCCAATAGATCGCCACGTCCTTCGGGAACTCCTGTCCTTGCATCGGCTGTGTCTGTGGACCACCGCGTCCGAAGAAACGCATGGAGGCGGGATCATAGACGTATTTCTTTTTCGCCTTCACCTCGGGGGCGCGGAGGAATTCGACCTGCTTGGTTTCCTTGTCGCGGATCGTCAGCGGCCGCTGGAGCGTGTAGAGGTGGAAGTCATCGAAGGCTTTTTCCTGCACGGCGGGAGCACTGTCCTTCAGGCTCATCCGCATGCTCTTTTCCATTCGGTCCATAGGGGCGTTCGGCTGGACGATATTCACTTCGCCGGCCACGAGCTTGACCTTGGCCTCGTTGAATCCGGTGCCGCTCTGGTTGTTCACGGTGACCCAGCCGGTGAGCGTGACGGTTTCGCCTTTCTCGGGTGCGACGAGGTTGTAGTCCGCTTCCCAGGAGAACCCGTTACTGAGGTAGGAGAGCTGGGCATCGAACTTGGCGTCGGCTTGGCTCTGGATCTGCCAGCCGAGGGTAGGACGAAGGATCGAGCCGTCGCCCAGCGCGGGAAACAAGGGTTCGCCGGGGAGTTGGAAGCGCAGCTTGCCATCGACCTCGATGATCGGGTCCTGCGGTTGGCCGCCGGGCACGTAGCCGGAGCGGATGATCTTGCCGGGCTTCACCTCGATCTTGCCATCCGGGTAGGTGGTGCGGAACTCGATCTCTTGTCCCTCGAAATGCTGGAGCAGCAGCCACTTGCTGACCGGGTCATTGCGGTAGCTCTGCTCGAGGATGGAGAAGGCGTTTTTCCCGGTGGGGTCGCGCAGCACCACGGAGTCCGGGAGCACCTGCGCGGTGGCGCGGTCGAAGGTCAGCGGATTCTCGCCGGCCTTTAACTGCAACGGAAGCGACTCGCGCACGACGGCGAGGTTTTGATTGTAGATGGTCAGCGCGGTCTCGGCGCTGGCGGTGGCAACAAGGGCGGTGGCGAGAGCGATGGTCTTCATGATTATTTCTGCGGAGCGACGGGGGCGTGGCGAATGATGGAATAGTAGGCCTCGTGACGGACCGACTTGTCCCGTGACAAGTCAAAGGTCATGGCTCCCTCGCGAAAGGGCCAAGGCACCTTCCTGGCCCGAATCCCCGATTCCGGCGTGGGATTGCTGTCCTGGCAGACAAAGATGAGCTCGCGCAGGGGAAATCCGGCGTCAGCGCCGGTGACGTCATAGGTCACCAGATGTTCCGTGCGGATCCAGTTTCCCTGGATCACCGTGCTGAGCACGACGTCACTTTTGAAAGTCGCCGTGACTTTCTGTTCTCCCGCCGTCTCCGCCTTCGCCAAGATGATCTTGTCCTCGGGAAGTTGCGCGTTGGTTTTCACCGGGTCGGCGGCGAATGCGAGACACGAAAGGAGTGGTAGCAGGGCGAGCGCTTTCATAGAGGGTTCATGAAGCATGACACCGATCTGAGGATTTCCTTGGGAAATTTTCGCCATGGGCGGGCGGCGTGTTAGCATCGCAACGTGAAGCCGCTCGATGAACGCGATTGGCCGCGCCTGCCGCGTCCGGGCAGCCGCGTGTTCATCGGTGGCGGGGCGGCGGTGCCGCAGGCGCTTGTGGCTTCGATGCTTGCGCATGCGGAGCGCTTCGTGGACCTCGAGATCGTGCACATTCACGGACTCGGTCCCACACCGTGGATCGAGCCGCGCTACGAGCAGGTGATCCGCACGAACTCATTTTTCCTGACGCCCGCGCTGCGCGAGGCGGTGGAGCGTGGCCAGGCGGACTACACGCCCTGTGCGATGTCGGAAGTTCCGGCGCTTTTCCAAACCGGTCGCATGCCGATCGATGTCGCGCTGGTCCAAGTGACGCCTCCGGACGAAAGGGGGCTGTGCTCGCTGGGCGTGAGCGTGGACGTGACCCGCTCCGCGGTGAAGAGCGCCCGCCTCGTGATTGCGCAGGTGAATCCGAAGATGCCGCGGACCGGCGGAGATAGCCTGATCCCGGTCAAGGACATCGACTTCTTTCTCAAGCATGCCGCGCCCTTGCCGGAAGCAGAGGTCGCGAAGATCGATGAGCGTCAGGAACGAATCGGGTGCTATGCGGCACAGTTGATCGACGATGGTGCGACGCTTCAGGTTGGGCTTGGCAATACGCCTGAGGCGGTGGTGCGTGCGCTCACCAAGCACCGGCAGCTTGGCATTCACTCCGGGATGTTCAATGACGCGCTGATGGACTTGGTCCGCTGCGGCGCGGCGGACAATTCGCGGAAGAGCTACAAGCCGGGCAAGATCATCGCCAGCCGTGTGCTGGGCGGTCGCAAGCTGTATCGCTTCGTCGACGGGCATCCCGATCTCGAATTGCATCCGAGTGACTGGGTGAATGATCCGCACCGCATCGCGCGGAATGACCGCATGGTTGCGATCAATGGTGCTCGTGAAATCGACCTGACCGGGCAGGTGGTTCGGGATTCGAGCGGGCACCGTTTTTATGGCGGCATCGGTGCCTTGCAGGATTTCATCCGCGGCGCGGGGCGGAGCAAAGGAGGTAGGCCGATCATTGTGCTCACGTCGCTGACGGATGATGGCAAGGCTTCGCGCATCGTCACGGGATTGCAGCCGGGAAGCGGTGTTTGCACGGGACGGGGTGACGTTCATCACGTGGTCACCGAGTACGGCATCGCCAGCATTTACGGCAATAGCATCCGGGAGCGGGTGGCGAGGCTGGTGGAGATCGCGCATCCCGATCACCGCGAGTCATTGCTGGAAGGTGCGCGCACGCGGGGATGGCTGCCGAAGTTCTTCACCATGCCCGGCGGGGCCCGGGGCGAGGTGGAGAGCGAGTGGGTCACCTTTTCCGGAGCACGCTTTCGGCTGCGTCCGCTTCATCCCAGCGACATGCATGCGCTGCAGTCGTTCTTTTACTCGCACGATGAGGAGACGGTGCGGCTGCGCTACGGCTATCAGCGTGGCCGCATGACCGGCGAGTCCGCCTACAAGCTGGCCGCGGTGGATCAGGCGAAGGATCACGCGCTGGGCTTGTTTGCCGAACAAGGTGGCCGCGAGGAGCTGCGGGCGGTGGGGCGCTTCTATCTCGATCCCTCGGGCAACACGGCGGAGGTGGCTTTCGTGGTTCACGAAAGCACACGGCGTGTGGGGATGGCGGGGTTCCTGTTAGGCGAACTGGCGCAGGTCGCGAAGAAGCGCGGTATCAAGGAATTCTGGGCCAGCGTGCTGGCGGAGAATCACGGGATGGCGGCGCTTTTCGTTCGTGCCGGTGGTGTCTCCGACGGGCTTGGCGAGGACTGTGAATTTCGTCTGCCGGTTTCCCGCATCCTGCGCTGGCGGGACGGCTATCTGGCGGGCAAGACTATCTTCCGCGAGACGAGATGAAACCGATCGGAGTTCACTACGATTCCTGTTACGAGCGGCACGATACCGGTCCCGGTCATCCCGAGTCCGCAGCGCGGTATCGCGTTCTGCGCGAGAAGCTGGAGGATTTGCCTGAGGATATCGTGCGTCTGCCCGGTCGCAGGGCGACGGTGGCCGAGGTCTTGCCCGCCCATGAAGCCTACTATCACGACCTCGTCTATCGCGACGTGATTTCCTGCGCCGATCAGCTGCGCACGGGCGACACGGCGATCTGTGAGGACAGCTACGATGTCGCGCTCGAAGCGACCGGTGCGGTGATCGAGGCGGTGGATGTAGTGATGCGCGGTGAGGTATCGAGGGCTTTCTGTGCGGTCCGTCCGCCGGGCCATCACGCCACTGCCTCGCGAGGCATGGGCTTTTGCGTCTTCAATCACGTGGCCATTGCTGCGAATCATTTGCGCCGGGTTCATGGCCTGAAGCGCATCGCCATCGTGGATTGGGACGTCCATCACGGGAATGGCACCGAGGCGATCTTCGAGGCCGATCCCGGCGTCTTCTACGTGTCGCTCCATGAGGGAAACATTTATCCCTACACCGGGCGTGCTGGCGACCGCGGTTGCGGACCGGGGGAAGGATTCACGCTCAATCTGCCCTTGCCGCATGGTTCCGACGGCAGCGTGGCTCTCGCGGCGTGGGATGCGCATGCGGCACCTGCGCTTGATGCCTTTCAGCCGGAATTTGTTCTAGTGTCGGCAGGCTTCGATGCGCGGAAGGACGATCCTCTCGGCGGCCTGCGGTGGGACGATGAGACCTTCGCTGGATTCACCCGGCGCGTCGTTTCGCTGGCGGAGGCGCATGCACAGGGGCGCGTGGTTTCATCGTTGGAAGGCGGCTACCATCCTCCGGGACTTGCCTCAGCGGCAGTGGCCCATGTCATGGCGCTGCGCTGATCAGAACTGCCAGCCGAGACCGATGGTGAAACCGAACGCGTCGATGCCGGGGTTCGGATCGGTTTGGCCGCCATTCGAGTGGTGGATGAAGTAGGCTCCGCCCAGCACCGAAAGATTCTTTGCAATCTCCTGGCGTACGCCGAGCTGGGAGAACCAGTTCAAGGTGAAGTCCTGGCCCTGGCCTTCGGGGTCGCGGGTGGAGTTCGTCCAGCCCAGGCCGCCGCCGATCGAGAAGAAGAGCGAGGTCTTCTGGTTCGCGAACCAATACTCGATCGAAGGCGCGCCATTGACGCCGAAGTAGTAGTCTTCCGGTCCCTCGACGATCGATTCCGTCAGCAGCGAGAAACGGCTGCGGACGATGAGCCGCGCACCGCTTTCATCTTCCCACCAATTCAGGACTACCGGACTGCGGAGGGTGAACTGGGTGGGTGCGATCTCATAGTCGATGGCGGTGTTGTTGCCGATGTTCCAAAGATAGCCGGATTCGAGCGTGAGTTCCCATGCCTCCGCCGGGTGTTTAGCGGCGGGGAGCTGGCAAAAGGCGAGGTCACTTGAACCGGCGAAAGCGGGGACGGTGAGCAGGGCGAGGGCGGAAAAGGTTTTCATGGGCTTTGAATTCTCAGATGTAGTCCTCTTCGTCTCCGGGCACGGGCGGGATGAAGTCGTCACGTTGAAGCAAGCGCTTGATGTCGAGATCATCCAACAGGTCTTCCGGGGTGCGGACCACCGTCATCGCATAGGGAGCGATGCGATCCATTTCCGCCACCGCGCAGTGGACCATGGAGGAAACGATGTCGGCATCGTAGCGTTCCTTGTCGAAGAGATTGGTGATGCGGAAGACGAGGCGATCGCGGTCGAGGTCATATTCGAAACCGCCGAGATTAAGCGTCTTGTTGGCGCGAGCCAGCAGTTCCAGCACATAGGGCCGGTGCTCGTCATCGAGCGGCAGCGGCATTTCGCCGATGACCGCGAGCGCGTTCATCGGCGGATAGGCCTGGACGGTCATCTCGATGCGCGTGTGGTGGCCGGAGAAGACCGAGCGCAGCACGTCGCGGCCTTCGACCAGTTCGGCGTGCCAACCGTTGGCACCAAAGGCTTCTTCGACGGTGAGGATCTGGCGGGATGGCGGACGCATTTAGTGAGGAGATGGTGAATCGGAGATGGAAGCAACAGGGCTCGCGGGAAGCCGGCCTTGAATCGCCTTGGCGAGCAAGCTGCGGCCGTCCTTGGAGATCGGCGAGAGCGAGAGGTGGATGCCGGCGGTCTTCTCCGCGGAAAAGTGAAGCGTCAACCGCGAGTCATTGATGTCCGCGGCGGCGATCTGCGCCCATGGGATGACCTGCATGTTCGAGGCGGGACGGAAGAACGGGAAAATCTCGACGCCGATTGGGCTGAGCAGCACGTAGGCGTGCTTGGCGCAGTGGACGGCGAGCCAGACGAGCAGGAGCGCGATGCCGATAGGGACGAGGCCCCAGGCAGGGTGGGGGAGTTCCGGAGTATCGGCGCGGTAGGGGGCGACGAGGAAGAACACGAGGCCGGCCATGACGCAGGCGGCAGCGGCGATCCCGAAGACCACGGCCTGCCCGGCGCGGGTGAAGCGCAGTTCCTTCTGGGGCTCGGCGACGGACATGCGGGGAGGGTGGAGTGCCGGGCGTGACGTGCCAAGTGCCAAGGAAGATTGAGGGGAAACCCCTTCCTAACCATTGAGTTCGGCGCGCCGTGCCCTCGGCAACCCGGCGACGACGAGGTCGTAGGAGTGGTCGATCAATTCGCGGACGAGGGTGGATGGGAGCGAGCCATCCAGCACCACGGTGTTCCAGTGGCGCTTGTTCATGTGGTAGCCGGGCAGGATGGCGGAGTACTCGTCGCGCAGCAGCAAGGCGCGCTCGGGATCGCACTTGAGATTGATGCGGGACGGGAAGTCTTCCGGGACCGCGAGGCCGAACATCTTCCCCGCGACCTTGTAGACGAGGACGTCCGGGCCGAAGGGCGTGGTTTCCTCGGAGCCGGGCTTGGACAGGAAGTGTTCGATCGCGTCGGGCAAATCCATGTCCGGAAATTGATGGCCAAGTGCCGGGACGTCGAGATCGGGATTGGCGGAGCCGGGTGACTTTGCTTTTTTCGGACGATGGAGGACGACCAGGAATGGAACTTTCCCGAACCCGGTGATCGCCAGGTGGTGCCGCCGGAGCAGCAGGATCGCTTCCGCCGCTTGCTCACCGAAGTCGTGTTCAGTTCGCTCGGGGCGGCTGTTTTCGGGCTGGCGTCGGCATTGATCCGTCCGCCGGTGAGGATTTCAACGTCGTGGGCGAAGGTTCCACCGCCGCCCCAGTGGGAGATAGTGCTTTATGAATGGCTGCCTCTGGCCTTGTTCGGGATCGCCTTCGTTTGCCTGGTCTGGCTGGTGACCGTGCTGATGCGGATAGGGGAGCTCAAGAAGGAGAGGAGCTGAATGCTCCACGCTCAAGGAGCGGCGGAAACCACCTGCAAGCGGTAAAAGCGCCGCGGCGTGGAAGGGGCTGAAACAGCGTCGGCGAACACATGAGAGCTGCCATCTCCTGTGATCACGCTGCCGAAGGCGTTCCACGGGCCGGAGGACGGATTGTTCGACCACTCCATTTGATAGGTTCGTCCGGCGACGGTGGGAAAGGAGATGGAGACGCCGGAGGCATTCGAGTTGAAGCTGGTGAAGGCGAACTTGCTGGCACCATTGAGAGGCGCGGTGCCGGCGAGAAACTCGTCGGCATTGGTGATGCCATCGCCATCGGGATCGGCCGTCGCGGTGTAGGCAAGGGTGCCGAGTTGCTCGGTCTCCCACCAGTCGGGCAACGAGTCGTTGTCAGTATCGATCATCTTGAGCAGGTCGAGCCTGCCGCCGGAGAGGACCTTTCCTGACAGTGAGGAAACCGCGGTGGTATGGTTGACGATCCGCGAGATCCGCTGGGCCATGGTTTCCGAAGGGAAATTCATCGCGGCGAAAGCGACGGCACCGGTCACATGGGGCGTCGCCATCGAAGTGCCATCCAGATACTGATAGGCGTTCGCGAAATCGACGAAACGCGTGAAGGTGGCCGAGACCGGCAGGGCCAAGGCGGCGATGGACTGGCCATCGGCCTGGGAAATGCGGATGGCGGGGATCAAATTGCTGCCCTCGCCGAGTGTCCAGCCGCCGGTGGAAGTACTGGTGTTATCGTAGATGATGGCCGCAACCGCGCCGGCAGCCATCGCATTGGTGACCTTTTGGGCGAAGGTGAGCGTGCCACGCTGGATGAGAGCGATGTTTCCCGAGACCGCGGAAGGGAATTGGCCGGTCTGGCCGATGCCGCAGTTGTAGATCGATTTCGTGAGGCCGGAGGAACCGGTCGTTCCCGAATACTCGATGTAGCTCGCCGAGTAGTTGGTGCTGCCGATTTTCAAGGCGGTCTGCGACACGTAGGGGAGCGGCAGGGTCGAATAGATCTCGCTGCCGGGCGCGGCGAGATCGACGGTGGTCGCACCATAGTTCGAGTAGCTGGCGAGCTGGTTCGTGGGAGTGAGTGCGGCGACGGAAATGATGTTGGAGACGGCGTAGTTGGCCGGATAGCTGGCGGTGGTGTCGTTGTTCGCGGCGGAGTTTCCGGCCGCGGCGCAGAGGACGATGCCTGCATCGCGCAAGGCCTGGATGGCGGCCAGCTCGGTAGAGGAAGAAGAGCTGCCGCCGAAGGAGGCATTGATTGCGACGATGTTCACCCCGCGCGCCTTCATGCTCACCGCATAGTCGAAGGCGGAGAGAACAGCCGATGATGTGATCGATTCGCCGTTGCTGGATACCTTCAGTGGCAGCAGTTTCGCATGGAATTGCAGGCCGGTGATGCCGAGGCCGTTTCCGCCGGTGGCGGCGATGGTGCCGGCGACGTGGGTCCCGTGCTCGCCGGAGTCGGACATGGAGCCGGTATTGGCGGTAAAGTCGAAGCCATGGACGTCGTCGATGCGGCCGTTGCCGTCGTCGTCGATGCCATTGCCGGCGATCTCGCCGGGATTGGTCCACAGATTTCCGGAGAGGTCGGGATGGGTGAGATCAAGGCCGGTGTCGGCGACGGCCACGACGACTTCCGGCCCGTTTTGTCGGGCAAGCGCCCAGGCCTCGGAGAAGCGTGTATCGGCCCCGGCGGTGGCGACGACACCATTAACGGTTTGGCCGGTATTATGAAGGCCCCAGAGCTTGGTGAAATCGGGATCGCCGCTTGCTGCCGCCGAGACGTGGCGAATGTAGTTCGGCTCCACGGTTTCCACGGTGGGGTCGGCCTTGAGTTCGGCGATGAGCTTGGCGGTGCCGCGATTCTTCTCACGGACCAAGGTGGAAACCTTGCCGCGTTGGCGTGAAATGCGGTCGAAGCGCTGCGCGACTGCCAGCGAGCGGCGGGCCAGTGCGGCATCTGCGCCGGTGTTGTCGACGGTGGGCTTGAAGGTGACCAGCACCTCGCCCTCGACATAGGCGTCCTCCGCCATGGCAAAGCCCGTGGCGATGGCAAGCACAGCCAGGATGCGGGGAAGAAAAGGCACGATGGGTAACAAACCACGGTTTCCCGATTTCGCGACGGTGATTCCTGAAGCAAGTGGATTCATGGCTAGGGCCGGTATCCGTAATCTTTCACACGGATCGTGAAGCGACGGTTAAGACGCGATGGCTTTTCTTCGGAACAAATCCGTGCAATGGATCAGTCCATGGAGGGCGAGAGCAAGGTGAAGGGGCAGTGGTCGCTGATTGACTGCGATGTGCACTGTACACCGCTTTATCCGGACGAAATTGTCTCCAGGTTACCGGCTTATTTTCGCACCCAGGGGCTGGTGCTGCCGGGCGGGCCGGGATTGCCGCATCCGACCGGCGTCCGGCGTGTCGATGCGCGCGGGCCGCAGGGCGAACCAGCGGGTTCGCTGCCGGAGAAGATGCGGGAGCAATTGCTGGATGCCTACGGCGTGGACTTCGCGGTGCTGATCGAGGCGAAGCTGCTGACGGTGGGTGTCCATCCCGACACCCACTTTGGCAACGAGATCGCACGCGCTCACAATGACTGGCTGCGGGAAAAATGGCTGCCTGCGGATCCCCGCTTTCTCGGCAGCATGCTGATCAACCTGCTCGACCCAACCGCCGCCGCTGCCGAAATCCGGCGGGTCGCCGGATCGGAGCGGATCGTGCAAGTCGTGATGACCAGCGCGACGCGCATCCCGCTCGGCGATCGCATTTACTGGCCGATCTATGAGGCGGCCTGCGAGGCAGGGCTGCCGGTGGCCGTCCACCCCGGTGCCGAGGGGAAAGGAGTCGCCGGGCAATTCAGCGCCGGCTTTCCCGCAAGCTATCTGGAGTGGCACACGAATCTGTCCCAGAACTTCATGGCCCAGCTCACAAGCTTGCTGTGCCGTGGCGCGATGAGCCAATTTCCCGAGCTGCGCTTCGTGATGGTCGAGGGCGGCTTCGGCTGGGTGCCGCATCTGCTGTGGCGGCTGGACAAGAATTGGAAGGGCTTGCGTTCTACCGTGCCATGGCTGGACCGTCCACCGAGCGAATACGTGCTGGAGCGGGTGCGCTTCACCAGCCAGCCGGTGGAGGAGCCGCCGTCGAATGACCAGCTGTTAGAACTGCTGCACATGATGCAGGCGGAGCGGACGCTGATGTTTTCGAGCGACTATCCGCATTGGGACAATGACTCGCCGCTGCGGGCGTTTCCCCGCTTGCCGGAGGAAATGAAGGAGCGGATTTTCTGGAAGAACGCGGCAGAGCTCTACCGGCTGTGAGAGAGAAGCGAACCATCCCTGTCTGCCCTGCGGCGGAGCTGCCGCCGGGGTCGCGGAAGATCATCGATGCCGGTGACGGCCGCTCGATCGGCGTCTTCAATGTGCACGGGAACTACTATGCCCTTCGTAATTTGTGCCCGCACGCCGGAGCGGAGCTGTGCCAGGGCATCGTGACGGGAATGAATGAGCCATCCGCCGTGGGCGAATTCCGGTGGACGAGGGAAGGGGAGATCCTGCGTTGTCCGTGGCACGGCTGGGAGTTCGATATCCTGACCGGCCGTTCGGTGTTTTGTCCGGAGAAGGTTCGCGTGGCGACCTACGAGGCCGGGGTGGAGACCTACGAGACGGGCGTGGACGAGGCGGGGGTGGTGGTCGTGCGGGTTTGAGGATCCTGGTGCGTAATTTGCGAAAATGCGAAGACTAAACCCCCGTGAATACGTAGGTTTTTTGAAATCCAGGGTCTCACGCGATTACGTAATGGGAAACTAGTTAAGAATCCCGAATAGTGGCCATGTCGAACGCAATCACCCTTCACCCCGTTCCTCCCATGACCGCTCAAGACAAGATCCAACAACTCGCGATGGCCGCTCTCCGCTCCGCTCCGTCGCCAGCAGGCGCTCCGAAGCCGTCCACGTTCATGGCGGATCCGGAAAAGCTGCGTGCCATTCCGACGGCTGCTCCGATCGAGCCGACTGCGAAAGCTGAGCCAGCCGCTCCCGTCACTCCTTCGATGCCGGTGACCGAGGCAGGCCTCCAACCGGAAGCCAAGCCCTTCAAGGATGAAGGTTGCCCGGAACTCCGCGCGATGATCGAGGAGCGCGACGCGACTAAGGAGAAGTCACACAAGCGCAAAAGCCTGGCCGTCACCTGCTCTCTTCTCGCCATGCTGGCCGCCTTGGGTGGTTGGTTCGCGGTGAGCCCCTCGGCCCAGGCCAAGGTCGCCAAGATCGTCCCTCTGATGAAGGCGTCGGTGCAAGACGTGAAGTCGCTGGCGAACACCAAGAAGAATTTCGACAAGCAGCTCGAGAAGATCGGCAATCATGGCAACCAGATCGCCGACGCGACCCGCGCGATGGGCGTCGACCCGGACTCGGTGCCCAAGGGCAATGGCGAAGAGATCGACGGTGCCATGAAGAGCATGAGCGGCGGTCAACGGACCACCACCGAGCGCAACAAGGACGTGCAGGACAAGCTCGGCTTCGTTGGCAAGCTGCTTGGAAACAAGACGCCGGGTGCCGAGGCACAGCCTGAGGCGAAGTAATCCGCCGCGGAAAAAGCTGGCCATGCTGCCAGCGTCGCGGCGGCATCAGGCGCGTGGAGCACGAGCCCTTTCTGGAAATTCGCGATGCGACCGTGTGGCGTGGGGAAACCCGCGCCCTTCGCGATTTCTCACTGACCCTTCGCCACGGTGAGAGCGTGGCCATCCTCGGCCCGAATGGTGCCGGCAAGAGCACGCTGCTCAAGCTGCTGACCGGCGAGGTCCGGCCGGAGGCAAATCCGGAAACCGTCTGCCGTCTTTTCGGCGAGGAGCTCTGGTCACTTGAGGAGCTGCGGCACCGGATCGGAGTGGTGATGCCGGAGGATATCGCCCGCTTCGAACGGGAGGAGGTGGCGCGGGATGTGGTGCTTTCGTCGCTGCGGGGTGCCTTCGGGCGCACGCGCGACATGCGATTCTCTGCCAAGGAGCGCGCCGCGGCGGATGCGGCGATGAGCCGGCTCGGCGTGGTTCATCTGGCGGAGCGTGAATTTGGAACCCTCTCGTCCGGGGAGCGCCGGCGCTTCCTGATCGCGCGGGCGCTGGTTCACGATCCCGAGGTGCTGGTGCTGGACGAACCGTCCACTGCGCTCGATTTCAGCGCCTCGATGGGGCTGACCGCGGTCATGCGAGAGTTGCTCGGCCAGGGTCATACGCTGGTGCTGGTCACGCATCACCCGGGGGAGATTCCACCGGAAATCGACCGGGTGATCTTGTTGGAAAAGGGTGCCGTGCGGGTCGATGCGCCGAAGCGCAAGGCTTTGAAGAATGAGCTCTTGAGCGCGCTATTCGGACTGCGGCTGCGGGTAACCTGGAGCCGGGGTTGGTGCGAGGTGCGGCCGGGGTAGCTGAGAAAATCGGCTTGCCGTGATCTATAATCGGGGCTTTCTGGTGAGCGTGCGCAGCGTGTTTGCATGGCTCATGGTGTTCGGCGTGATCGCCGGGCTGTGTGCCCGTGTGCTCGATTTGGATCATGTGCATCCGAAGGGCGTGCAGACCGAGTGCTGCGGACATGACCACGATGCGGGGGATGATGATCATCACTCGTCCGACTGTCCTCCGGGACCGCACAGCCATCACACCCATGCCTGCTGCCATCCGGCACCGCTGGCGGGAGTGGAGCTGTTAGCACAGCGTCAGGTGTCGCTCGACGCGCAGTGGCTTGGTGTGTCGTGGGCCTCGGCCCGGCCGCCGGATGAGCCCGTGTTTGCCCTGGATAAGCCTCCTTTGATCTGAGCGTCCCTTCTTGATGCTCCATCGTGCCCGCGTGGCGCGATGTCTTCCGCCTCGTGACCCCTTTGTCCGGCGGATCTCCTGTTAGGAAAATCACCAGGTCCGTGCCCCGCCGTCAGTGGGGCGACCTCTACCTTTTTCATTCATGCATTCATTTTTCCCAAGTGCCATCTTGGCACTCCTCATCACGGCTTCCGCGGTCCGGGCGGAGCCGGGGGTGGTGGTCTCTCTCGCCAGTGTCGGCGACCGGGTCCGCGCCCAGAATCCCGACCTTGCCGCCGCCCGCCTGCGCATCCGCGAGGCGCTCGGCCGCATGAACCAGTCCGGCCGCTTGGCCAATCCCGAGATCGAAACCGAAATCAGTCACGACCCGCGTTATCGCGAGCGGAAGCTCGAGATCGGTTTCAACCAGCGCTTCCCGCTCACCAACCGGTTGCGGCTTGAAAAGGACGTCACGCTTGCCGAGTACAAGTCCTCGGAAGCGGAGGTCCGCGAAGTCGAGCGCCAGATCATCGCCGAGGCCCGTGAGGGCGTGGTGAATGTGCTGGCGATCCGCAGTCGCCGCGAGCTGCTGAACCAGCAGTCAGCTCTATCGAAGGAGTTCGCGGACTTCCTGTCCGCTGTCGCCGACAAAGGCGAGGGTTCCAGGCTCGATGCCGGTCAGGCGAAGCTCGAGGCCGCCAGTCTGGCCTTGGAAATGCGCCAGCTGGATGCCTCCGAAACCGCCGCTGTGGGCACGCTCAAGCCGCTGCTCGGCATGATGCCGGCGGAGACGCTGATGGTCAGTGGCACCTTGCCCGTGCCTGCCCTTCCGACGGCTGCCGTCGATCATGTCCGCCGTCCCGACTATCAGGCCGCCGTATTGCAAGCGGATGCCGCGGCGAAAGGCGTGGCACTCGAACAGGCCAAGCGCTACGATGATGTCGAAGCTGGCATCTTCGCCGGTGCCGAGAAGACGGAGGATGCTCCGGAAGGCTACGACAAGGAGGCGCTGGTCGGCGTGCGCTTCAAGTTCCCGCTGCCCTTGTGGAACAAGAACGAGGGTGCGATCCAAGAGGCCCAGGCCCTCAAGGAGCGCAAGGACAAGGAGGCTAGTGCCCTGGCCCGCTCCATTCATCTGGAAGCGGAAGCAGCGCGAGCCGAGATGGAGCAGTGGCAGAAGCTGCTCGCCGAGACCGGTGAGACCTTGCTGCCGCTCGCCGAAGAGCAGGCAAAGGCCGCGGAGGACGCCTACCGCAAGGGTCAGGGCGAACTCCAAACCGTGTTCCGCATGCGCGAGAAGCGCGTCCAACTGCTGGCCGCGCGGCTTGATGCGCTGCGCCAGTTTCACCTCGCCCGCGTGCGCTACGAGAGCGCCTTGGCAAAACCGTGACCTCCTTCCTATTCATGAAATTTCGACGCCAAATTTTGGCCGCTATTGGCACCGCGGCATTCTCATTCATTCCGCCCGCACTTTTCGCGGCGGCCACCTCCAGCAACACCATCGTCCTCGATGAGACCGGGGTGAAGAACCTCCGCATCGAAACGGTCGTCGCTGAAGAGACGACCTTCGAGGAATCCGTCTTCTCCCTGGGGCGCATCGAATCGATCCCGAGCCGTGCCTCTGCCGTGAGCAGCAGGATCTCCGGCCGCATCGTCGAGCTCGGTGTCTCTCCCGGCGATACCGTCCAGGCGAATCAAGTGGTCGCGAAGGTGGAAAGCCGTCAACCCGGCGACCCGCCACCGGTCATCGATATCCGTGCTTCCGCCGGCGGCATTGTGATGAGCAGCGCTGCTCGCCTTGGCGAGCCTGCCGAGCCGGACAAGGCGCTGTTAGAAATCATCGATCTCAGCGAGGTGTATGCGATTGCCCGTGTCCCGGAGCATCAGGCTGGCACCATGAAGGCGGGGACCAAGGCACACATCCGCGTCGCGGCGGTGCCCGGGGGCGACTTCGACGGTGAACTGCTCCGCTTCGGCAATTCAGCCGATCGCGAGAGCGGAACCATCGATGCGATCTTCCGCCTGCCGAATACCGGCGGCCTGTTGCGTCCCGGCATGCGTGCCGAGTTCTCGATCGTCATCAGCAAGCGGGAGAACGTGCTCAGCGTGCCGCGTGCCGCGCTCCAAGGCGAGGCGAGCAAGCGCTATGTCTACGTGAAGGACTTCGATCTCGAACACGCCTTCATCAAGACACCGGTCGAGGTCGGGGAAATGAATGACCGCGCGGTGGAAATCGTCAGTGGGATCTTGCCCGCGGATGAAGTCGTGACGCGTGGTGCCTATTCGCTGTCCTTCGCCGGTGGTGGCAGCATCTCGCTGAAGGAAGCGCTCGATGCCGCCCACGGCCACGAGCACGCGGAAGACGGTAGCGAACTGACACCGGAGAAGCGGGCGGAGATGGCCGCGAAGAAGCGGGCTGCCGCAGGCCTGCCGCCTGAGAATGCGGGTGGCGGCAATGCCAACCCCGTCTGGATGTACATCAGCATCGTCCTCTTCGTGCTGCTGCTCGCCTCGCTCTTCACCAGGAAGCGTGGCACCGCGCCAGAGGAAGAAGAAGTCACCCCAACCCCCGAGGCCCACTGAATCATGCTCAATAAACTGATTCACTGGTCGCTCGCAAACCGGGCGATCGTCATCGGCCTTGCACTGATCCTGATGGTGATGGGTTTCCGCACCTCGACCGAACTTCCGGTGGAGGTGCTGCCTGACCTTTCGAAGCCGACCGTCATCATCCTCACGGAATCGGCGGGTCTCTCGCCGGAGGAAGTGGAGATGCGCGTCACGCAGCCGATCGAAAGCGCACTGATGGGCGTGGCGGGGCTCACCCGCTTGCGCACGAACTCCGATGTCTCGCTCTCGCTGGTCTATGCCGAGTTCGGCTGGAACACCGACATCTACAAGGCCCGCACCATGGTGCAGGAGCGCTTGCAGGGCGTGAGCGAACAGCTGCCGGATGGCGTGCAGCCCTTCATGACGCCGGTCGCGTCGCTGATGGGAGAGATCCTGCTGGTAGGTGTTAGATCCAAGATAAAGGAAGGCGAACCCGGCTACATGTCGCCCAGCGACGTCCGCTCGTTGGCCGACTGGACGATCAAGCGCCGGCTCCAGAGCGTCTCCGGCATTGCCGAGATCCTCAACATGGGCGGCGGGGTCAAGCAGATCGAGATCCAGCCGGATCCCTATCGCATGCAGGCGAATGGCGTGAGCTTCGAGGAGCTCGAGAAGGCCGCGCAGGAGTCCGCTACCACGACCACTGGCGGCTTCATCAATACCGGCACTACCGAGATCATGGTGCGGAATCTCGCGATGAGCGTGCAGCTCGGCGATATTTCCAGTACCGTCATCAAGACGGTCAACGACCGCCCGATCTCCATCAGCGATGTCGCCAATGTGGTCTGGGGAATCGAGCCGATGCGCGGAGACGCCACCGTCAGCCAGAGTCCTGAAAAGACGCCGACCTACGGGGTCATCATGTCGATCACCAAGGCTCCCGGCTTCGATACCCGGGCGCTGACCAAGGAGATCAATGATGCCCTTGAAGGCTTGAAGGCATCCTATCCGTCAGGGATCGAGACCACGCTGCTATTCCAGCAGAAGGACTTCATCGATCACGCCATCGGCAACCTCACCGAGGCGATCCGCGATGGTGCGATCATGGTGACCATCGTGATCTTCATCTTCCTGCTGAATTTCCGCACCACCTTCATCACGCTACTGGCGATGCCGCTGTCCTTCGGCATCACGGTGCTGATCTTCAAGTGGGCGGGGATCAGTGTGAACTCGATGACCCTCGGCGGCCTCGCCGTAGCCATCGGGATGGTGGTGGACGATGCGATCGTGGACGTGGAGAACGTCTTCCGGCGACTCAGGGAGAACGCTGCCCTCGCCACGCCTCATCCACGTCTGGCGGTCATTGCCAGGGCCTCGGGCGAGGTGCGGAATTCGATCCTCTACGCCACCGTCCTGATCATCCTGGTGTTCCTTCCGCTGCTGGGGTTGACCGGTGTGGAAGGCAAGCTCTTCGCTCCCATCGCGATCGCCACGATCATCTCGATGATCGCGTCTTTCATCGTCTCGCTCACGGCGATTCCGGTGTTGTGTTCCTTCCTGCTGAATCCGAAGGCGGGCCATGAGCACAAGGACGGCATCGTGACCCGTGCGATGAAGTGGGTGCTGGAGCATGTGTGGCTCCGCTTCAGCCTGAACCAGCCATTGCTGATGTTCGCCATCGTGGCGGTCATCGTCGCGGTGGCGTTTTCGCTCTATCCGAAGATGGGGAAGGACTTCCTGCCGAAGTTCAAGGAGGAGACCGCCTTGGTCGCCGTTACCAGTGCCCCCGGCACCTCGTTGGAGGAGATGAACAAGATCTCGGACATGATCGAGCAGCAGATCCTCTCGGTTCCTGAGGTCCGGAAGGTCGGCCGCAGGCTCGGCCGGGCGGAACGTGGTGACCACGTGGTGCCGGTTTCCACTGCCGAGTTCGATGTCGATTTCCGCGAGCCGGAAGGGGAGCAGAAGGGCACGGGTCGTGACCGGAATGTGATCCTCGAAGATATCACCAAGAAGATCAGGACGGTGCCCGGTGTCTTCGCTGTCGTCGGTGGGCCGCTTGCCGACCGTATCGGGCACATGCTCAGCGGCGTCTCGGCTCCGGTGGCGGTGAAGATCTTCGGGCCCGATCTCGAAGAACTCCGCAAGATCGGCGTTGAGATCCAATCGATCTGCAAAACCATCCCGGGCTTCGAGGATTGCAAGCTCGACCAGACGTCCTCAATCCCACAGCTCCGGATTGAAGCAGACCGCGATCGCGCGCGTGCCTACGGTGTCGCTCCCGGCCATCTCAACGAGCAACTCTCGGCGCTCGTCGGAGGGAAGGAGGTTGCCGAACTTCGCGATGGCCAGCGCGCGGTGAACCTCGTCACCCGCCTGCCATTGGAATGGCGCGACTCGCCTAACAAGATCGCGCAGATCCCGATCGAAACCGGCGACGGGCATCGTGTCCCGCTTTCACTGGTGGCGGACGTCAGGGAAGCGAAGGGCCCGAACGTGATCTTCCGCGAGGATAGCCAGCGGCGCTTCGCCCTGGCCATCAAGCCGACGGTGCGTGATGTCTCAAACCTGGTCGTGAAGCTTCAGGAAGAGGTGAAGGCCAAGGTGAAGTTGCCCGAAGGCTACTTCGTGAAGTTCGAGGGCGAGTTCCAGGCGCAGCAGGATGCCACGCAAAGGATCGCGATCTTCACTGCGGTGATCCTGCTGGTGATCGGGTTCCTTCTCTACGGCTACTTCAGGACGCCATTCTTCGCGCTCCAAGTGCTCTGCGATATCCCGCTGGCGATGGTCGGCGGGCTCATCCTGACCTACTTCATGCTGAACAATATCAGCATCGCCACCTTGGTCGGCTTCATCGCCGTGGCAGGCGTGGCCGCGCGAAATAGCATCATGCTGATCAGCCACTACCTGCACCTGATGCAGCATGAGGGGGAAAAGTTCTCCAAGAAGATGGTCATCCGCGGAACCAAGGAACGGCTCGTTCCCGTGCTGATGACCGCGCTTGCCGCTGGCATCGGCCTAATCCCGCTGGTGATGGCTGCGGATCAACCCGGCAAGGAGATCCTTCACCCGGTGGCTGTCGTGATCGTGGGTGGCTTGGTCACCAGCACCCTGCTGGGGCTCGGCGTCACGCCCGCGGTCTTCTTCACCTTCGGCCGCAGGGCCGCCGCCAAATCCATCGAACTCGAATCCGCTGCATCTCACTGAATGAACCAAGCGGCTGCCCGTCTCACTGGGAACGGGCGCCACTACCAACCTAACGACAACCGACTACCAAGAATAACCATGAAAACGAACATCAGCATCCTCCTCGCCGTCTTCGGCCTTGCCTTCTCACCTGCTCTCCGTGCTGCCGATGAGCACGAGCACAAGGACGGCGACAAAGCCGAGCACGCGCACGAACACGCCAAGAAAGAAGCCGGACCGAATGGGGGCCGGATCGTGACCGCCACCGATCCGCACTTTGAGTTCTTCGTGACGCCCGAGCGGAAGGTGAAGATCACCTTCCTGGGTGAAGACGGCAAGGCGGTCGCCTTGAAGGAGCAGACCGCGACCGCCATCGGCGGCGAACGTGCAAAGCCCACCAAGCTGGCCTTTGCCAAGGATGGCGAATCATTGCTATCCGACAAGTCGCTGCCGGAAGGCAACGAGATGCCCATCGTCCTTCAGGTGAAGATCTCCAAGGAGGCAAAAACGGTCACCGAGAAGTTCAATGTGAATCTCGCCAAGTGTCCGACCTGCGAGCATGCGGAGTATGCCTGCACGTGTGCGCACGGCGGCGAATAAGGTCCCGATCACGGGCATTGAGTAGCTACTGGCTCCTTCCCGATGCAAGGCACGGGAAGGAGCTCTCGTTGCCTGTCGGACATTCTTTGCTGGCCAATCATCCTAACACGCCAACCTTCTGGTCATGAGTTGCGCACCATCCCGGGACAACCACGGATCCTGCTGCGAGCATGGTCATGACGACTCTCCTCTGCCGCGCACGTTCCTGGTCGCGGCTTCCGGCGTGCTGACGGGTGCCGGCCTTTTGCTCCAATGGTTTCATGCGGGGCCGGAGTGGCTGAAGACCGCTGCTTTCGCACTCGCCACGATCGCCGGGGGATTGCTCGTCTTTCCCGCTGCGTGGAAGGCCCTGTTAGGCCGCCGTCTCGACATGAACGTCTTGATGGCCGTGGCGGTCATTGGGGCCTGGGTCATCGGCGAGCATGGTGAAGCCGCCGCAGTGGTGTTCCTGTTCTCCCTGTCGGAGCTGCTGGAGTCATGGGCCGGCACGCGCGCACGTCGTGCTGTTGCCGCTTTGTTGGATTTGTCGCCGCCCACGGCCGTCGTTGTTGGAGACGATGGTTCGGAACGTGAGGTCAAAGTCGCGGAAGTGGAGAAGGGCTCAAAAGTCCGGGTCCGCAGCGGCAGTCGTATCCCGCTCGATGGCGAGGTGATTTCCGGTAGCTCCTCGGTCAATCAAGCGCCCATCACCGGTGAGTCCGTGCCGGTGGACAAGGCGCCCGGCGATCCGGTCTTCGCCGGAACCGTCAATGGCGAGGGCTCGCTGGAAGTCTGCGTCACCAAGGCCGCCAGTGAATCCACCCTGGCGCGTATCATCCAGCTCGTGGGCGAGGCAGAGGAACACAAGCCACCGACGCAGCGCTGGGTCGATCGCTTCGCCACGATCTACACGCCGGCGGTGTTTGTGATGGCACTGCTCGTGGCGATCATCCCGCCGCTACTGATGGGGCAGCCGTGGAGTGCCTGGGTCTATCGGTCGCTGGTGCTGCTCGTCATCGCTTGTCCCTGTGCACTGGTGATTGCGACACCGGTGAGCATCGTTTCGGGGCTTACGGCGTTGGCACGTCGGGGTGTGCTGGTGAAGGGTGGCGTGTATCTTGAGGAAGTCGGCAAGCTTCGCGCGCTGGCCGTGGATAAAACCGGCACCATCACCCGCGGCAAGCCGGAGGTGGTCGGCGTCTCGCCTGTCGCCGGCCTTTCCGAGGAAGAGATCCTGCGCCGTGCTGCTGCCATCAACAGTCACTCCGGCCATCCGCTCGCTGCCGCCATTGTTGAAGCAGCGCGTGCCCGTGCTCTCGCCTTCGATCCGGCGCCCGATTACGTTTCGGTCACTGGCCAAGGAGCACGCGCCACCATTGATGGCCATCCCCATTTCATCGGAAATCATCGCATGGCCCACGAGGCCGGTATCTGCACGCCGGAAGTGGAGCAATTGCTCGCAGGCATCGAGTCGAAAGGGCAATCGCTCGCGGTCCTCGGACACGCGCCCCATGAGGGTTGCAAGGGTGAGATCCTCGGAGTCATTGCCATCGCCGACACGCTTCGCCAGGAAGTCGCCGAGGCACTGAAGGCCATCCATGCCGCCGGCATTTCGAAGGTGGTCATGCTCAGTGGTGACAATCAGCGCACCGCTTCCGCGATCGCCCGGCAGGCTGGCATTGACGAAGCCATCGGCGACCTGATGCCGGATCAGAAGGTCGAGCACGTGCGCAGGCTCGTGGCCGAGCACAAGCATGTCGGCATGATCGGCGATGGAGTGAACGATGCACCTGCGCTTGCGGTGGCCAGCGTCGGCTTCGCGATGGGTGCGATCGGCAGCGACACCGCCATCGAGACTGCGGACATCGCCCTGATGAAGGACGATCTGACGAAGGTGGCCGAGGCTGTCCGAACCGGTCGCCGGGCGGTGGGAATCATCCGCTTCAACGTCATTTTCGCCCTGGTGGTGAAGGCGGTCTTTCTCGTGCTTGCCTTCATGGGCATCGCTGGCCTGTGGCTGGCCATCCTGGCTGATACCGGGGCGACGCTGTTGGTGATTGTGAATGCCTTGAGGCTGCTCAACGGGTCAAAGGAGCGGTGATGATCCTTCCGGATCCGTGAAGTAAGGGCGTGCGTGTTTCGATTTCGCCACCGATCATGGCGCGCATGCCGGATCGACTGCCATCGTCATGACGGCGATTGAAGCGAGCACGCGCGACGATGACTCCACCTCCCGTTCCCACCTTTGCCGAAGCGCTGCGCTTCTGGATCAAGCTCGGCTGGATCAGCTTCGGCGGCCCGGCGGGGCAGATGGCGATCATGCACAAGGAGCTGGTCGAAAAGCGCCGCTGGCTCAGTGAGGATCATTTCCTCCATGCTCTGAATTTTTGCATGCTGTTGCCGGGGCCGGAGGCGCAGCAGCTCGCGACTTACCTCGGCTGGCGCTTGCATGGGGCGCGCGGTGGGATCGCGGCGGGAGCGCTGTTTGTGATTCCGTCGGTCTTCATCCTGTTCCTGCTGAGCTGGCTCTACATGGCGGGAGGTGAGGTGAAGTGGATCCAAGGCATCTTCTACGGGCTGATGCCGGCGGTCATCGCCATCGTGGTGTCGGCAGTGAAGCGGATTGGCTCGAAGGCGCTGAAGACCGCCGCGCTGTGGGCAGTGGCGTTGCTCGCGTTCGTCGCCATCTTCTTCTTCAAGGTGAACTTCGTTGCGATCATCCTCTGCGCGGCCTTGGCCGGGTGGATCGGTGGAAAGCATTTCCCCAAGCAGTTCCCGGCGGGGAAGGGGCATGGCAAGTCCGACGTGGGTGAAGCGCCCTTTGTGGAACTTCCGCCATCGCCACCGGCGAGCTGGGGACGGACGTTCGCGGTGTTGGCGATCTGCCTCACGCTGTGGTGGCTGCCAGTGCTGGCCTGCGGGCTTCTATTAGGTTGGCAGGGGATTCATTTCCAGCAGGGGCTGTTCTTCAGCAAGGCGGCTCTGGTGACGATTGGCGGTGCGTATGCGGTGTTGCCGTATGTCTCGCAGATGGCGGTGGAGCACTACGGCTGGCTGGGCCAGCGGCAGATGATGGCGGGCCTTGGCCTGGCAGAGACGACGCCGGGGCCGCTGATCATGGTGCTGCAATTCGTCGGGTTCGTTGCCGCCTGGCAACATCCGGGCGAGCTATCGCCGCTTCATGCGGCGATGCTTGGCGCGGGGATCACGACGTGGGTGACGTTCTTGCCGTGCTTCATGTTCGTGTTCCTCGGCGCACCGCATGTGGAGGGACTGCGCGAGCGGAAGGTGGTGGCGACCATGCTCACCGCGGTGACTGCCGCGGTGGTGGGGGTGATCCTCAATCTCGCCATCTGGTTCGCCTTGCACGCGCTGGTTCCAGCGGAGGGGAAGTTCGACGTCTTCGTCGCGTTGGCGGCCGTTGGCACTTGGGTGGCGATGGAGCGGTTCAGGATCGGCGTGATTCCGGTGCTCGGGGTTTGCGCGGCCTTGGGCGTGGTGGTGAAGATGCTCTGAGGCGTCGCGTTGCGACGAAGAGCCCAGAGCCCAGAACCCAGGCCGTTGGAGCGATGAACCCTACACGAAAAAGGCCGGGCATTGCTGCCCGGCCTTTTTCAGATAGATCAGATCAGACGATCAGAAGGGAATGTCGTCTTCCTCGTCGTGGTACTCGCCGGAACCGGCTGGTGAGCCGCCTTGCGGCGGACCGGAGGATTGGCGAGGCTGTGAGTAGCCGCCGCCATTGCCGTCTCCATTGCCGGGACGCGGGCCACTGCCACCGCCGCTACCACCTGCACCTTGCTTGCCATCCGGCAGGAACTGCAGGACTTCGGCGACGACCTTGAGCTTGCTGCGCTTCTGGCCGGACTGCTTGTCCTCCCAGGTATCCATCTGCAAGCGGCCTTCGACGAAGACGCCGCGGCCCTTGGTGAGGAACTTCTGGGCGTTCTCCGCATTGGTGCCCCACACGGTGATGTCCACGAAGGTGGTCTCGTCGGACCAGTTGCCATTGCCATCCGAAACGCGGCGGTTCACGGCCAGGCCGAGATCACCGACAGCGGTTCCTTTGGGAGTGTAACGGACTTCAGGATCACGGGTGAGGTTCCCGATCAACATCACTTTATTGAGATTGGCCATGGCAGGGAAAAGTCAGGCTAGTTAGGGCAAAGGAAAAGAAGTGAGCTGTTCGTGAGAACAGCTCAAGCGAAATCTCAGGCGACGCGCGAGAAGTGCTGCAGGTGAACGTTCGTGTTCAGGCGAAGCTTGGCCTGGATACGGGTGATCGTTTCCGGCTCGGCCTTGAAGGAGTAGGTCACGTAGTGGCCGCTTTCCAAGTGCTTCGAAGCATAGGAGAACTTGCGGCGACCGAGTTGCGAGACGTCGGCGACCTTGGCACCTTCGGATTCGATTTCCTTGCTGACGGTGGCGACGAGGTCTTCAAGGGTGCCTTCGATCGACTTGGTGTTGAGGACGACGAGTCCTTCGTACTTGCGGCTCATGTGCGGACGTTTTGGTTAGATGGTTCCGTTATTACTATTGTAAAAACTGGCGGCGGCCGGGAGGCCTTGGGAGAGCGCAAGCTGCACAGCTGCAACGGCCCTTGCAAGTGTGTTTTCAAGCAGGTCACGCTCCTCTTCGCGGAAGGTTCCAAGCACGTGGCCGGTCATGTTTCCGGGCTCCGAGGCGCCGATGCCGACCTTGAGACGGGGGAAGGCGTCGCTGCCCAGGTGCTCGATCATGGACTTGATGCCATTGTGCCCGCCGGCGCTGCCTTTTTCGCGGAAGCGCAGCTTGCCGAGGGGGAGTGAGACATCGTCATAGACCACCAGGATCTGCTCCGGCGTCCACTTGTGGAATGCGGCGATCTGGCGGAGCGGGCGGCCGCTGAGATTCATGAAGCACTGGGGCTTCACGAGTAGAATCCCGGAGCCGGGGAGCTTGGCGATGTGGGATTGCCACTTCGGCTTCGACTCGAAGGGCGCGCCGGCGAGCAGCGCGAGGCGATCCAGCACCATGAACCCGGCATTGTGGCGGGTGTTCTCATACTGCCGGCCGGGATTGCCGAGGCCGACGACGAGGGGGATGGAGGCTTCGGTTTCCAAGAGAACAGGTCCGGGTGCGAAAAAGCCCGGGCCGCTCGTGCGGACCGGGCTTTCAAGAAGGAATGGCCGATCAGGCAGTCGCGGCAGCGGCTTCCGAGACAGCGGCGGCGCTCTTCGCCACGTGGGCGATGACGACGTCGGCAGCGTGGGTCGCGGCAACACCGGCAGGAAGCTTCACGTCGCCGATGTGCAGCGAGTCGCCTTCGTTCAGGTGGGTCACGTCGAACTCGAGGATTTCCGGAAGCACGGAGGCGACGCAGCGCACTTCGAGGGTGTGGCCGAGCTGCTCCAGCAGGCCACCGGCCTTCACGCCAGCAGGCTCACCGGTAAGGTGCACTGGGATGTGGGCGGTGATTTCCGAGTTCTCGTCGACGGAAAGGAAGTCGATGTGCAGCGGCTTGCCCGAAAGCGGGTCGTGCTGGACGGACTGGAGGAAGGCGAGCTGATTGGCACCGCCGAGGTCCAGATTGATGAGAATGTTTTCCGAGGTGGCGTGGGCCAGCATCTCGCCGAAGGCCTTGGCGTCGACCTTCAGGTTCTTGTTTTCGGTGCCACGTCCGTAGATAACGGAAGGGACCCAGCCCTCGCGGCGCAATTGTTTGAGGACACCGGAACCGGAGCGTGCGCGCGGTTCGGCTTTGAGGACGTGCTTCTTGGCCATGACGAAATGGGCGTGAGGATTCAGGATCCCGCCGCGCGGTTTTCGCGGCCGGGGGCGGGGTCTGTAGCGGCAGGCTTTGGGTTTGTCAAAATATTGTTCAGTGCGGTTTTCCGGGAAATCCACCGGGACGAGCAGGCTTTGACGGGACGGGCGTCGGCAGCCTAGGTTAGCAGCCGGATTGCGGGGAGGCCCGTGCGCCAAGCTGGCCGTGTGAAGAAACGCACCCGGCCTCTCCGGGGCTACCCCGGGGGATTGAATTACCAAGGCATTCCGAGGCGAGGGCCTGATCACGCTGCCGCGTGAGACTGCCCGCGCCAGACCGGACGCGTTGGCGGGCGGTGCCTCCCCGCATCCATCCGCGTTTCGTTTCAAAATGCCCTCCCGAGCCCATCACATCCGACTCCTCGCCGCCGCGCTGACGGCCGGGCCGCTGGATGATCCGGCGGCGATGGTGGCGCGGGCGGAGCCGCTGGTCGGGGATTTGCGAAAGGCGCGCTGGCTGGCTACACTGGTGGAAAAGCTGAGCCGGGAATTTGGCGCGCAACCGCGGCCGACCGTGCGGGAGGTGGCGGAGCGGATTGCCGCCCATCCGCCGTTTCTAAAAGCGTGGATCGCGGGGCAGGGGAGGATCCTGCCGGCATTCGTGGAGCTGGGCATGGCTCCCGCGGAGGGAGCGCCGCGGTCGTGGCCGGTGCCGCCCATTGCCACGCTGGGTGAGCTGTCGGGGGAGCTGGGACTGCATTCCGACGACCTCGGCTGGCTGACCGCCTACGGCACGGCGGAGCACTACCGCCACTGCTGGCATGAGAAGAAAAGCGGCGGGCTCCGGCTGATCGAAATGCCGAAGGCGCTGCTGAAGCATGCCCAGCGGCAGGTGCTGCGGAGGATCCTCGATTCGATCCCTCCGCACGAAGCGGCGAAGGGATTCAGGAAAGGAAGCTCGGTCCGCGATTTTGTGGCACCGCACGCCGGCAAGCACGTCTTGGTTCGCTTCGATCTTGAGGACTTCTTTCCCTCCATCACCGCGATGCGTGTGCTGCGGGTGCTTCTAACAGCCGGCTATCCCGAGCCGGTAGCCCGCGCGTTGACTCGCTTGGCCATTCATGCGGCTCCTGCGGCGGTCTTGGCGGAAAAGTCGCTGCCATGGGCGGCGAGGAGACGACTGGCAACGCCACACCTCCCCCAAGGCGCGCCGACCTCGCCTGCCTTGGCGAACCTCTGCGCATTCCGGCTCGATTGCCGTCTGGCCGGTCTCGCGAAGGCGGCAGGAGCGAACTACACGCGTTACGCCGATGACCTGCTGTTCTCCGGCGGCGAGGATTTCGCGCGGCAAGTGAAGCGCTTCGTCGTCATCGCGGGTGCGGTGATCTTGGAAGAGGGTTTCCATCCGAATCATCGCAAGACCCGTGTGATGCGACAGGGGCAGAAGCAGCACGCTGCTGGCATCGTCTTGAACGAGCGGCCGAACCTCGACCGCCGCGAATTCGACCGGCTTAAGGCGATCCTGACAAACTGCGTGCGCCACGGTCCGCAGTCACAGAATCGCGAAGGCCATGCGGACTTCGCGGCGCACCTGTTAGGCAAGCTCTCGTGGGTCGGTTTCCTTCATCCCGCGAAGGAGAAGACGCTGCGCGAGATCTACGAGAGGATTGCCTGGAGCGAGTAAGGAGCGTCTACGGAACGTTGCCCCTTATCCCTCCGTCTTCTGGAGCTCCGGCAGCGAGTTCGCTTCGGCCTCAGCGAGGAGCCGAGCCTCGGCATCGCGGGGGACTTCCATGGTGAAGCGTGTTTCCTGACCCGGCGTGGAGCTCACGCGGATGCTTCCGCCGTGCGCTTCGACCGCCCGTTTCACGATCGAGAGTCCCAGGCCGGTGCCCTTGATCTCTTCCTGCGAGTGATGCTTTTCCACCCGGTAGAAGCGCCGGAAGATGTGCGGCAGGTCGGCGCTGGGAATGCCCACGCCATCATCCGCCACCCAGATCTGGGTCGATTCATCGGTGCAGCTGCAACCGACCGTCACCGTGAGGCCGGCGCGCGGGTTCTGCTTCAGCGCGTTCTCGACCAGATTGAAAAGCACCTGCGTCCAGTAGAAGCGGTCACCGGCCAAGCTCAGGTCGATGTCCGGCATGTCGATCTTGATCGTCGCCTGCTGGTTATGGATCACCGACTCGAGGCGCTCTAACACATCGCTGACGCAGGAGCGGATGCGGAAAGGTTTCACCTTCAGCGCCGCGGCTTCGCCGGACTCGAGGCGGGAAATGACCAGCATGTCCTCCACGATGCGCGAAATGCGCTCGGTGTGCTTGCGCATCACCTTGAGGAAGCGGCGGGTCAGTTCCTTGTCGTCGAGAAGATCGTCGTCGATGAGGTTCTCCAGATAGCCATTGATGATGGCCAGCGGCGTGCGGAGCTCGTGGGAAGCATTCGCCACGAAGTCCTTCCGGATCTGCTCGGTTTGATACTCGTTGGTCACGTCACGGATCACAACTCGGGTGGTGGGGTCGTCCGCCGGACTGTCGGAAAGCCGGGCGGCGTCGATGACCCAGGCGTTCATCCCGCGGCGTTCCTGATCGCCGAGCGGGGAGGATTGTTGTGGTACGATGGCGCGCGTCACGGTCGGCTCGCCGGTTTCCAGGCAGCGCATCAGTGCGGCCGCCAGACGCTGGTCCAGGAAGGCCTCCTGCACCGTGCGGCCGGTGAGATCCCGGCCGCGGAAGAGGGTGCGCGCCGCCTTGTTGGCGAAGAGCACCCGGGAATTCGCATCCACTAGCATGAAGGCATCGCCGAGCGCGTCCAGCAGTTGGTCGCGTTCCCGTTTCGCCTGACGCAAGTCGAGGTCCAGCTTCATTTTCCATGCCGAGACTTCCTCGTTGAATTCCTTTTTCGCTCGTCGCAGGCGGAGCGCTGTCATGCCCAGTGCCGCAAGGGCGGCCAGTGCGGCAGCGGTGGAGAAGGTAGTAAATGGCTCGGGCATCCTCAGAGAGAGGACACGCAGTAGCCAATGCCACGCACGGTTTCAACCATCGCTGCATGTTCGCCGAGTTTCTGACGGAGTCGCTTCATGTGGGTGTCGAGGGTCCGGCTGTGGACCTCATCGCTGTAACCCCAGACCGTGCGGAGCAGATCGTTGCGGTCCTGCGCCTTGCCTGCCCGTTCGGTCAGGAAAAGCAGCAGCTTGAATTCAGTCGAGGTGAGCTCGACGGGCTCACCTTCGAGGTAAAACTTGAGCGAGTTCTTATCAAAGCGGAAGGGCCCGTAGGTGACTTCCACGGAGCCTGGCGGGCCGTCGCTGCGCTTCAGCACGGCCTGCACGCGGAGCATGAGCTCCTTCGGCGAAAAGGGCTTGGTCAGGTAGTCGTCGGCACCGGCTTCGAGGCCTTGGATACGGTCCTCGGTCTGGGCGCGGGCGGTGAGCATGATGACCGGGATGTCCCGGCTGCGGGAGTCGCGGCGGAGTTCCTTGAAGACCCCGTAGCCGTCCTTGCCCGGCAGCATCAGGTCGAGAATCACCAGATCGGGACGCTCGCGGATGGCCACCTCGGTGCCGGTGATGCCATCGTGTGCCTTCAGCACGTTATAGCCCGCGCGCTCCAAGTTGAAACCTACGAGGTCGGCGATATCGCGTTCGTCCTCGACAATCAGGATTTTCTGCATGCGCGGTGAGCTTTACGGCCCCCCCGTGACGCCGGGAACGGGGGGCTTGTGACGAAATTGTCGCAGGGCGATCATTAGTCAATGGTCATCGGCAAGAGGGAAAGCCAAGCGGCTGTTCCCCAATGACTGCTGACTAGTGACTACTGGCCGGAATGCTTCGCGTGCCACTCGCGATAGACGATCGGGGAAATTTCGGACGGCTTGATCTCGGACCGGCCGCCCCAGAAGACATTCGTATAGGAAACCGGGATGCCGATGCTTTCCAAGTGGCGGTCGATGGCGGCCTTATGCTCCAGAACGCGGGGTTTTTCGGTGCCGTGGACCACGCCCATGATATTGACGTCGCCGAATTGCGGACCGCCCTCGCGCCAGTAGCAGTGGGTCATGCAGTAGTGGCGGCCGACTTCGCCGCCTGCCTCGATTTCGCGGCCTTTCGGCACCGCCCAATGGAAGAGGCCGTTGAAACGGGTGACGCGTTCGCCGGTTGAGGACGGCTTGACGTGCTCGAGGAAGGTGGAAAAGCGGCCGATGACCTTCTTGTCATTGAGGGTGGTGGCGACCTCACAGAAGCGATCCACGGAGACGCCGGCCTTGATGGCGCGGCTATCCCACGGGCTGGCGATGACTTCCTCGGGAAGGAGCTCCTCCTTGAGGGCCAGCAGCACGTCCCACTCTTCCTGAGTCAAATCGACCGGGACCGTGGTCATCATGACCGCGGTTTCCTCAGCCTTGTCGCCGGGTTCCAGCGCACGGCGACGGACGTGGCCCACGCCGAGCGCGAACACGCCATGGGCCGGCATGAGAAGGTATTCCGTGGCCCCCGTCAGGCGCAGCAGGGCGGTGGCGTGCTCGTCGAGTGATTCGCCGACCGGCACCTTCAGGGTGGTCCAGAGGCGGTAGCCGGAGCCGGAGACCTCGGTATCCGTCGAGCGGATGACCACGTGGCCGGAGAACGGATCCTCCTTGGACATGAAATCAAAGGCGTCATTCAGCTTCTCCTCCGGGACCTTCCAGGCGACCAGTGCGCCGTGGGCGAGCTTGGTGGAAAGCAGCGTCTGACGCACCCGGCGGACCACGCCAGCTTCCAGCATCGCGCGAATCCGCTCCAGCACCGTGCCGAGGTCCACGCCGCTCTTTTCCGCGATCACATGGAAGGGGTGCCGGTGGAATCCGGACACCAGATCCTCCGAAACGGCGAGGATTTGCGCATTGATCGGGTCGCTGTGTTCGACGGGGATGGTGTGCTGCATGGCGGGGACGCTAGGCCGCCGGATACGCTCCCGCCACGCGGAATTTGCGGGAAATGACGCACTGAACCGCGTCGGGGGCTGTTCAGCAGAAGCCGGACGCTCCCGTCCGACCCAATTGGCGCGCCGCGAAAACGCAGTTGCACGCGCTCCCAGCACGCGGAATTTGCGGCAGATGATGCGAGAACGTGCGTCGCTGGCCCGCCGGAGGCTCCGCGGGCATGCCGCATGCTGCTTTTTCGTGACTTACCGGGCCATTGACGGCTGCGGGAGCACGTGCATCATCCCGCGCCCGGGCGGCGAAATCCGCCCGGCACACGACCTACCACCATGACCACCATCGCCATCAACGGGTTCGGGCGCATCGGCCGCCTCGTCTTCCGCGCTCTCGTCGAGCAGGGCCATCTCGGCACCACCTTCAACGTTGTCGCCGTGGGTGACATCGTGCCGGCCGACAACCTCGCCTACCTGCTGAAGTACGACTCCACCCAGGGCAAGTTCAACGGCACCGTCACCTCCAAGAAGTCCAAGCCGGAACTGGAAGAAGACGACGTGCTGGTGGTCAATGGCCATGAAGTCAAGGTCGTGTCCGCACGCACCCCCGATGGCCTTCCTTGGAAGGAACTCGGCGTGGAAGTCGTGATCGAGTCGACCGGTCTCTTCACCGCTGCTGAAAAGGCCAAGGGCCACATCGCCGCCGGTGCCAAGAAGGTCATCATCTCCGCTCCTGCACAGGGCGAAGACGGCACCTTCGTCCAGGGCGTCAACGACGAGCTCTACGACCCCGCCAATCACCACATCATCTCCAACGCGAGCTGCACCACCAACTGCCTCGCCCCGATCGTCCACGTCCTTCTCAAGGAAGGTTTCGGCATCGAGGAAGGCCTGATGACCACCATCCACTCCTACACCGCCACGCAAAAGACCGTGGACGGTCCTTCGAAGAAGGATTGGAAGGGTGGCCGCAGCGCTGCGATCAACATCATCCCGTCCACCACCGGTGCCGCCAAGGCCGTCGCGCTGGTTTGCCCCGAAGTGAAGGGCAAGCTCACCGGCATGTCCTTCCGCGTGCCGACCCCGACCGTGTCGGTGGTCGACCTCACGGTGAAGACGACCAAGGCCACCTCGCTCAACGAGATCAAGGCCGCTCTGAAGAAGGCTTCCGAAACCTACCTGAAGGGCATCCTCGCCTACACCGAAGACGAAGTGGTTTCGACCGACTTCATCCACGACGCGCACTCCTCGATCTTCGACGCCGGCTCCTCCATCGAGCTGAACCCGACCTTCTTCAAGCTGGTCGCTTGGTACGACAACGAGTGGGGCTACTCCAACCGCGTGATCGACCTCCTCACCGACGTGGTGAAGAAGGGTCTCTGATCCTTCCGGCTCACGCCTGATTGATTGATTTAAAGCGCCCGGCCTTTCACGAGGCCGGGCGTTTTGTTTTTGGAAACGAGTCACCAAGTTATCGAAATAAGCGAAAAGGTTGGTAGGTGTCGTTAGCGTATCAATGCACCGCCGCCGGCATCTGCCGGATTCACCCACTGATTCCACTTCCCCGACCATGCCTCACGCCAGCAGCACCATCCCGACGAGCCGAACGTTTGCATCCGCAACGCGTGCGCTCCTTTTCCCGCTCCTGGCTTCCGGCGCATTCGCCCAACAGGCCGATCCCTTCGCCGCCATCGATGCCAACAAGGATGGCAAGCTCAGTCGCGCTGAGGTTCCCGAGCAGCTGCGCCCGCAGTTCCCCCTCGTGGATACCAATCGCGACGGCTTTGTTTCGAAGGAGGAGTTTCAGGCCGCCGTCGGTGCCCAAGGCGGTGGCGGGAAAGCGACAGAGACCGAGCTCCTGAAGAACATCGACTACGCTGGCAGCGACAACCCGCGCCAGAAGCTCGACCTGCTTCTCCCGAAGGATCATGCCACGAAAAAGCGCCCGCTGGTCGTCTTCGTCCACGGCGGCGGGTGGAAATCTGGCCAAAAGGAGGACGGGCTTGATGTCATCCGCGCGGTGACCTCAACCGGTGACTACGCCGCGGCCACCATCAACTACCGGCTTTCCCAAGAGGCCAAGTGGCCGGCCCAGATCCAGGATTGCAAGGCTGCGATCCGCTTCCTCCGAGGCAAGGCGGATGAGTATGGCATCGATGCCGCCCACATTGGTGTCTTTGGCATGTCCGCCGGTGGGCACCTCGTCTCGCTGCTCGGCACCGAGAATGATGACGCCACTCTGGAAGGAACCATAGGTGCCTTCGCCAAGGTCAGCAGCCGCGTGCAGTGCGTGGTGAACTTCTTCGGCCCGACAGATTTCTTCAGCGATTATCTTCCGAACCCGACGCCGGAGAAAGCTGAAGGCCGGAAGATGGTCGTGGAGCTCCTGGGTCGCGATGAGGCGGAGGCCCGCCAGAATGCGAAGGCCGCATCGCCCGTATCATGGGTGACCAAGGATGACGCACCATTCTTCACCGCCCACGGGACCAAGGACACGCTGGTCCCGTTTTCCCAAGCGACCTTGATCCACACCGCGCTGGAAAAAGCCGGCGTGGAGAGCCATCTCGTCGCGATGGAAGGAGCCGGCCACGGCTTCGCCAGCCCGGAGCTGAACCAGCGCATCCGAGTCTTCCTCGACATGCACCTGCGCGGCATTCCGGGGGAGATTTCCTCGGAGCCGATCAAGATTAGATAACAACCGCTACGAGTTCATAGCTCGTGGTTTTTCCTAGTCCGATGATTCGGGGATGATGCACCATCGTTCCGAATGATGCGAATGGGAAGTCACCGGTTTGGGCACCTCATCCTGGTTGCCGCGAGTCTTGGGACAGCGGCTTCCGTAGCGAATGCTGCCGGTTCCTCGGCCCTGGAGGTTCGTTGTGGTGTCGTCTATTCACTCCACACCCGCGACGCCTATGGTACCTGGTCCAGCCTGATCACTTCCAATATGGGGAGTGGTTGGCCGCAGATGCTGATGATGACGTACGCGCCCTTTGCGGCGATCACCAACCACGCTGCCGGGCCCATGATGCTGGCCAGTACGGCACGGGTGGAATTTGATCAGCCACAACTGGGTTTAAGATTGAAGAGGCTTGGTCCCACACGAGCCGGATTTGTTTCTTCCCAGCCGGTCCCGATGGACAAGATGTATGTCAATGCGGGCCCCGCTTCTTCGCCTAAGCGATTCGGGATGAGACTTTTTGGTGGGGCCGTCGATCCGGCTCCTCCGTCGGGCCAAGCCGTCGTGGGGGCGGGGGAGACCGTTCTGTTCAGCCCTTGGTTGCCGTCCACCGCTAATCTTGAATATGTGCTGGATTGGCAAAGCGATAAAACCTCATCCATTTCGTGCGTGCCAGGGTGGAAAGGGGCCTCGAACGGCTACTGCGCCAACTGGATGGGAGGACTCGGCTATTCTCCCAATTCCGCGGTGAATGGTGGCCTCGGGGTCGTCGCTACCCGTTTCCTTTTGGATCAGTGGGACGTCGAGGTTCAAGCGGTAGGTGCTCTCAATGGCTGCCGCGTCTTTCGTCCCAGCACGACCGCTTCGACTACGTGGCCATGGCAACCCGACGCCTCGCTCGAAGTAACTTCCTTCCCTTTCAATTTTTCGGATTCCCAGCCGGCAATCTCCGTCGGATCAATGTTTGTGAACAGTTCCGCGACGGTGAGTTCGTGGGCGGTGAAGCCGGTCTTTTCGGTGGTGCTGCCGCCGGCAACCACCCAGCTGCTGCTGAAGGACGCGAATTCCAATGGCATCGACGATGACTGGCAGCAGCAGTATTTTTCCTCACAGCCCTTCAACAAGAACGCGGATGCGGATGGAGATGGGTATTCCAATCTGTTCGAGTTCCTTGCAGGAAGCTCTCCCGTGAATGGTCAGGATTTCATCCGGACCTCGCTGATTCAGGAAGGAGGAAATTGGCGGCTCGAGTGGTCGTCAGCGCCCCAACGCTCCTACATCATCGAGTCTTCCGAGGATCTCACCGGATGGACGGAGGTGGCTTCCGTGACCGCATTTTCGTCCACGAGCAGCTATTCTCTTGGAGCGTCCTTGGGGAGTGCCCGCTACTTCCGGTTACAGATCCTCCCTCCCATCTGAACCTTTTCGCGCTGCAAAACTGGGCCGATTCTCCACTTGTTGAACCGGGCTGGATTCATTCACTCTGCGACCGTGAGCGAAGAAGTTCTCTGGAAAGGCAGTCCGTCGCAGGTTCTCAACCTCGGCAAGTATCTAGTCGCGTTGTTGCTGGCCGCCGGCATCGCCGTCGGCGGGCTGTTGTCTGCGATGCCGTTCCTTTGGGCTGCCTTGGTGGTGCCGCTCGTCTGGATCCTGTGGACCTTCATCGAGACCAAGAGCATCCGCCACGAGCTGACCACCGAGCGGATCCGGATGACCCGCGGGATCTTCAACCAGAAGCTCGACGACGTGGAACTCTACCGCGTGAAGGACACCTCGATGGAGCGTCCTTTCTGGTATCGCGTCTTCGGGCTTTCCACGCTGCTCATCGAGACCTCCGACCGCTCGCAGCCGCACATCGAGATCAAGGCGATCCGCAACGGCGATGAACTTCGCGAGACGCTGCGCAAGCAGGTCGAGTTCTGGCGGGACAAGAAGCGCGTCCGCGAGGTGGATATGGACGAGACCCTGGTGGACGGTGATGCTGCCGGCTCGGACGATCACACGATGGCTTGAGCAAGCGGCGGCTTTGCGCTTTCCTCCGCGCGCATGACTGATCTTCCCGGACGCACGCCGCACACGCCGATCGCCGTCAATATCGAGATGTGGTTCGAGGGCTCCTTCGTGGAGCGCATCGATCAAGCCGCAGCACTCGGCTTTCCGGCGATCGAATTGTGGTCTTGGCGTGACAAGGATCTCGTAGCTGGCGCGGAGGCTCTCAGGAAGCACGGCCTCGTTGCCACGCAGTTCACGGCGTGGGGTTTCGGCCAGCAGATCAATCATCCGGATTTCCCGAAGGAAGACTTCGTCGCCGAGATCGCCGCTGCCTGTGACGCCGCGGAACTTCTTCCCGGTTGCGAACGTTTCTGCGTGGTCGGCGGTGACAATATCCCCGGCCTGACAAAGGAGCAGATGCATGCCTCCGTGATCGAGAAGCTCCGTGCTGCCGTGCCGGTGCTGGAGGCGAAGCGGAAGATGATCATCCTGGAGCCGATGAATCCCTACAATCACCCCGGCCATTGCCTCTACGGCAGTGCTGATGGCATCGCCATCTGCGAGGCGGTGGGCTCGGAGTGGGTGAAGCTGAATTGGGACCTCTTCCACATGCAGCGCTATGAGGGCAACCTCATCGACAGCTTGGAGAAGGGGAAGGAATGGATCGGCTACGTTCAGTTCGCCGACTCACCAGCGCGCAATGAGCCGGGCACGGGCGAGATCCGCTACAGCGAGGTCTTCCGCAAGGTCCGCGAGTTGGGGCTGCCGTTGCCTCTCGGTGCCGAGTGCCTGCCGAAGGGGGGAGATGCACGCCGTGCCGCCGAGCGTCTCTATCAGGTGGATCTGGAATCCGCGTGACGGTTCACCACGCGATCTCTGCGACCACCGGCCGGTGATCGGATCCGATGTCGGGGCCGATCCAGCGTTTGCGGCAGTTCATCAGGCCGGGTTTGTCCTTGGCGTCGCGGAACAGGATGTGATCGATCGGAACGGCCAGCAGCAGGTTGCCGCGCATCCAGGTGCTTCCCGCGCCGTGGCCGAGTGAACTGTCGTTCAGTCCCACGTTCCACAGCGGCTTCATGCCAATGCTCCAACGCGTGGCATTGAGGTCGCCGGCAACGATGACGGGCAGCGCTTCCTTTGAAACCTCCTCCGCGATCATCCGCAGAAACTCGTTCCGCTCATCGCTCCAGAACTCGGTGGTTGGCGGCACCGGATGAGCGCCGAAGAAAACGAACTCTCCGCCCGGTCCCTTGAGCCGGGCCTTCAGCAAGGGGAGAGCCAATTGGCCGCAGGGAATGATCTCTTGGCTGACGATCGGCAGCTTGGAGTAAAACGAAAAGCCGAAGTTGCCCTCCACCGGATGGTCGATGGAATAGGGGTGGCTTGCCTGAAGCGGGCCCAAGGCCATTGCCCACACGTTGTCCACCTCCGGCAGGAAAATCACGTCGGGATCGGCCTCGTGGATCCACTTGATGGCATCATCGTAGCGTGTATTGGCGGTGTAGACATTGAAGTTGGCGATTCGAACCGGCGTGCCGACGGCCTTTGATCCACTCCAGATAAAGGACGGAGCCAGCCGCACCACGGGAACCACAAGGAATACGGCAGCAAGGGCCGCGAGCCGGAACGACTTCGCAAGGAGCAGCACGATCACCGCGAGTGCGATGAACACCGCATACTGGACTTGGAAGTGATTGAAGAGATCCAGCTTCCACTGCAACCCGCCGAACAAACCGAGAATCGGAAAGCACCCCACCAGCGCCGCCAGTCGCGCGAGGAATGGCAGAGGCTTGGGGAGAAGACGTGAGCGCCACTTCATTGCGTTCATCATGCAAGGGGAGAACCCATCCTACATCTGGATTTGTCTGTTGGCTACCAGACGAACTCAGCGATCACGGGCCGGTGATCCGATCCAAGCGCAGGGCCGATCTCGAAGCGCTGGCAGTCCATGTCCTCGCCGCGATAGAGCAAGCGGTCGATGGGGATTGAAATGATCGGATTGCCCCGCATCCAAGTCGCACCGGGTGCTTTTCCATAGGAGGCGTCCCTCAGCGCAGCCTCTCTGAGGGGCTCGAACTTGTGACCCCAGCGGGTCGCGTTGAAATCTCCTGCGAGAATGACCGGCCCGGAGGTCTTCTTCACCTCGCTGGCAAGGACGGCCATCGTCTCATCGAGTGCTCGTGACCAATGCGGTGAAACCGGCGGCAGGGGATGCATAGCGAACACCGTGACGTCTCCATTTGCAGTCGCGACCCGCGCGACTAACAGCGGGAACTCGATGTCGCTGCAGTGGATGATTTCGTGACTGCGAATGGGCAGCTTCGAATAGAATGCGAAGCCGGTGCCTTCCTCGATGGAGTGGGGATAGTCCTCGTGAAGATGCTCCAGTGCATCCGCCCACGTCTCCGTCGTTTCCGTGAAGTAGATGAAGTCGGGGTTCGCCTTCTTCACCCAGTCGAGGGTGTCTTGGTAGCGGTCATTCGAAACAAACACGTTGAAAGAGGCGACCCGGACCGGAGTGCCGTCGGTTTTCACCGGCTTGGGTGGCAGGTAAGAGGGGACGATGCGGCCGAGCGGGACGAGCAGCAGCACCAGGCTGGCGATGGCGACCCGGCGGGACTTCATCCAGAACAAGGCGAGCGCCATCAGCGGCAGGGCCAGCGCGTATTGATATTGGAAGTGATTGAGCAGATCGAGTGGCCAGAAGAAGCCGCCGCCGATCCACCCGATGACCGGCAGGCATCCAGTCGAGACCGCGACCACCGCGAGCAGTGCGCGGAGTTTCGGGAGCAAGGACGAGTGCCAATCCATTACAATGATCCTGTCAGACCGGCCCTCCGGTTACAAACACCCGTATTGCAAGCGCAGGGGAAACGGTTAGAAGGGAGCCGTTCGTGAGAACGATACCGTCAGCCGAGTGCACCGGACGTGTTGTCCGGAGCAGCGGGGGAACCAATCCCGACCGACTGTGGCAGGACTATTTCCTGCCCTCTGGTCTCTGGGGCAAGCGGTGCCTGCGGCACCGGGAGCACGTGGTGGCTCCAGCCCGACAGCTAACCCCGTAGGCGTCACCGCGGGGCGCGGATCGTTCGGTCTCCTCTTGTTCGGGGAATCGCCGGAGCCGCCGCCGCTTCGCAATCCCAAGGAAAGAAATGCATCCGGCCCCTGCCTCCCGCAGGAGCAGGACCGGACATCCACAGAACAAGGAGACCAATAACATGAATGCTGACATCTGGTTCAGCGCAGGCGTCACCGTGGCTTCGCTCGCCGCGGTGGCAGTCGCCATCCATCGATCTACCGGCACGCGCGGCATTCCGCGCGGCCGTGTGGGAGTCCTCGTGAAAATCCTGTCGGCCGCTCGTTTTCAGCGGTCCGGCGAAGCGCGTGAGGACTGGGGATGTCGTTTGCAATCCTTCGGTGACGTCGCCTGTGCCTTCGCCGATGCGATGAATGATCGTGGGAATGCGGCGCCGTCGCACACGGAAGCAGCATCGCGAGGGGGAAGTCATGAACGCCGCCGCCTGGAGCGGGCTCTTCTCTAACAGCATCCCAAGCTCGTTGAGGACAATGTCGCCGGGCAGTCTTTTTGGCTGCCCGGCCTCTTTTTCCCGGCGATCGTGCCCCGGCTTCCGGCGATAATGCCCGTTGCCGCCCATCGTCTCGTGCCGCGAAGTCTGCGATGCCATGAACAAGCCCAAGTTCACCACTGTCTGCTTCGCGGTCGTCCTCGCCTTACCCGCGGCTGCCGCACCGAAGTTCGTAACCCTCAGCGCGAACTCCTATCCCGCCGGAAGTCCAATCACCGCCAACTTCGGCGGCGGTCTGGGAAACAACAATGACTGGATCGGGATCTTTCCCGCCAGCATCACCACGCCGTCCACCGGGACCTTTCTCGACTGGCTTTACACGAATGGAACGCAAACTCCGGGCGGGAACCTGAAGAGCGGCAGCGTGACCTTTGCCAATCCCACGCTCGCTCCCGGCAGCTACAAGGTGTGGTTCCTCGCATCGAATGGCTACACGAAGCTCGCTGGCCCTGCTCAGTTCAGCGTGACGCCTGTCGGTGGCCCGGCTCAGCCGGCGTGGGTGGTGACGAGCTTCGTGCAACGCCATGCCGTGGCCGGGCAGGCGTATTCAGGAAAGATCCAGGCCTACGCCTTCGATCCCGATCCGGGAGATGCGCTCACCTTCTCAAAGGTCTCCGGCCCGGCGTGGCTGCAGGTCTCGACAGCAGGCGTGCTCACGGGAAACCCCGCAGTATCTGATGCCGGTGCCAATACCTTCACCGTGCGCGCCACGGACCTGTTAGGCAACTCCAGCATCGCCACGATGTCGGTTCCCGTCTTCCAGGCGGGACAGGAGCACGTCGACGTGTTGCGCGTGATGTCTTACAATCTTTGGCATGGCTGGGGCCAGGTGAATCAAGGTGCCACCAAAGGCATCCGCTCCATCATCGAGGCGGACGTGGACATCATCGGCACCCAGGAGACGGTGGACAATGCCTCGGGCTCGAACGCCTACCGCGTGCAAACCATCGCCGATGAGCTCGGCTGGTACTACAGCCCCACGGGTTCCGGAGACAGCGGCATCGCGAGCCGCTATCCGATCACCGCGACCTACACCGCTGCCAATGGTGTGGCCAAGGGAGCGCGGGTTCGCCTGTGCAGCAATCCACTGCGCGAGGTGGTGATCTTCAATACCCATCTCGACTACCTGCACTACGGTCCCTACGAGGCGAAACGTGCCGGCTCGACGAGTGCCAGCGTCCTCGCCGAGGAACTGGCCTCGCAGCGTGACGAGCAGATCGCGGACATCATGACTGGCCTGTCGAGCCACCTCGCGAATGCGAATGCGGCACCCGTGTTTCTAACAGGAGACTTCAACTGCCCTTCGCATCTTGATTGGACAGCTGCCAATGCCTCGGCTCACTACGGCAAGGTCGTCCAATGGCCGGCCACGGTGGCGGTCGCCAATGCGGGGATGACCGACTCCTTCCGCCAGATCTTTCCCACCCCCCAATCCCAACCGGGAACCACCTGGTCACCGCTCTACAGCAGCCCGGACGAGCCGCATGACCGCATCGACTTCGTCTTCCACAAGGGCGGTCCTGCCACGCCAAGCTCAGCGGAGATCTTCACGAATGCCCTGCAGAACCAAGGCTACGTCTACGGCGACAATGTCGATGCTGCCCGGAACAATACCTGGCCGAGTGACCATGCCTCGGTCGTGGTGACCTTCCAGCTTGCCTGGCCATGACCCGCTGAATGGACAAGAAAAAGGCCGCCACCGGATGATCCGGTGACGGCCTGCCATACCGCGAGTAAAACTCAGGGGACTTCCACCTTGAGGCGGGCGAAGAGCTTGAAGCCCGGAGCTGCCAGCGACGCGGGCAGCGTGGCAGTCACCGTATCGAGACCCGAGCTCGGCGTGTTCGGCTGGACGACCGCACCACCGAAGGTGGTCCAGCTGGCCAGGGTGGTGCTGTATTCCACCGTCGGTGCCAGGTAAGCCGAAGACGACTTGCGCACGAAAGTGAAGACGAGCGCACCTGCCGGATTGGTCGAGCTGTGCGGCAGATCGGCGAGGCTGCTGGCGTTCGGGTTCGAGTTCAGGACGAACTCGATCACGTTTGCCATGCCATCGCCATCAATGTCAGCTTCCGGATCAGGGTCGCTCAGGCCGGCGGACCACACCTGATACGCCGTTGCAGTATTGGAGACCAGAACGATCGAGTTCGTGGAATACTGCAGCGTGTAGCCCGCGGGAACTCCGGTCGCATTGAAGGTTCCGGTGATTCCCCCGGTTGAGGAAACGATCTGATAGGCCGGTGCATTGAAGGTTCCGCTGAGGGTCAAGGCTGCGCCGGTGATGTTGAGCGTGCCATTTACCGCCAGCTTGTCGGCGGATTCGCCTTCCGATCCGATTTCCAAGGTACCGGTAAGCACCGTGTTGCCGACAGTCAACGTGCCGGTTGGCGTGTTGGCATCGCCAGGTGCAATGATACCCGGAGTGGTGATATTGCTCAGGGCCGAGCCGATGCCTTGCAGCTTCGTTCCGGCGGACATGGTCACCGGCGAAGTTCCGGTGGCGCTGCCGGTGGAATTGTTCGCGGTCAGCGTTCCGGCGGATACCAGGATGCCCGTCGGATTGGTGTAGGTGACGGGAGCCAGGGCGAGCTCGTTGGCACCGGTCAGCACCAGGTTGCCGGCACCGGTCTTGGTGAGACGCTTGTTGCCGAGGATTCGCTTGGTCACGACCAGGTCGTCCGTTGCGGCACCGTCGGCCACATCCAGGGTCAGCGAGCAGTTGTCGGGGTTCAGCGCCAGCGCACCACCGCCCGTGATGAAGGAGGAGTCCGCACTGGCCAGGGAGGTGAACGTGGTGGTCACCGGGTTCGCCGCCGTGAGGCCAGCTGGCTCGATCTGGCCGCCGCCGGTCAGGGTGCCGCCTTGCAACACGATGCGGCCTTCCGTACCGACGAGGCCGGTGTGGATGTAGTTGAAGCCGCCATTGTTGAAGTTGAGCGTGCCGCCGATGACCCTCACCTGTTCAAGCGAGGTCTGGAAGTTCACGTAGTCGCCACCGAGTGCGCTATCGATGCTGAAGCTGATCTGTGCCCCGGTATTCACCGTCATCTTCATGGTGGAAGATCCGCTGGTCGTGAATGGCCGACTATTGAAGTAACCGGCTGCTGCCGCGAAATCAACAGTTCCCTCGTTGACCACGATGTCGGTTGCAGCAAAGGAGGTGCTGCCGGCATAGCCTTCGAACCGGAGCGTTCCTGGACCGGTCTTGGTCAAGGTGCCCAGCAAATCAGACGGCCCCACCTTGGTGAAGGTGAAGCCATCTGCCACATTGATCGTTGCTCCGTTGGCGGCAATCCGCAGCCGGCGCTCGGTTCGCACGTCGGTGGCTATCTGGAGTTCGGTGCTATCCAGTTGCAAGCGAGTGCGCACATTGCGTGTGCCGAGCGCTCCCGAATCATTCACGACCAGCTTTCCGCCGTCCGCATTGATGGCACCCGAGAAGGTGTTGGGGCTGTTCAGTTGGAGTTCTCCGCTTCCGCGCTTGAAGAGATCGCCGCGACCGCTGATTGGAGCGCCGCTGATCATGTAGGGATCGCCGGTGGAACTGGCAATCGACACCGCATTCGGCGACACCGGTGTATCGAGAACGACACCACGAACGCTGGAGCTATCGTCGAGGAGCACATTCCCACCATTGGTGAAAACGGTGGTCGAGCCGGCCCATGTCGCGGTGGGGATGCCGGACAGGGGAATGATGCCGGTCTTGGCACGCCGGATCGTCGGCGGGCTGTAGTCGTAAGCCGTATCGAGAAGGGTCCACGTAATACCATCGGAACTCGTCTCGAGTGACCAGCGGACCGGGTCGCGGTCGGTGGCGTCGTTGCCGGTGGTGAACTGATAGCCATCGAAGGTCTGGACACTGCCAAGATCAAAGATGAGCGCCGCGTTGTTGTGGTTGAGGTACTTGGTCCGGTAGTCCCCGTCGATCACCTTGCTGGCGGCTTCGCCGGCGTTGTTATTGTTATCGCCACCCGGATTGGTAACAGTGAGACCGGTGAGCTTGGTAGCGCCATTGAAGAACTCGAATTCGCCCATCTGGGCGATATTGCCGAGTGGATTGCGCAGCTCGTTCGCCTTGAAGCGGACGTAGCGGGTGGTCGCCGTGCCACCTGGAACGGCGCGAATCTTCTGCGTCAGTGCCGCCGTGCCTGCTGCGGTGGTCGCGCTTAGCGTGTAGTCAGTGAAGGCATTCGGAATGATCGGCGTGATCAGGCGGGTGTCGGTGAAATTGATCGCGGGTGCGGGAAGGGCCGGATTGAACGAGACGCCTGTCGGCGTATTGGTCACGCTCCAGCTCATGCTCGTCTCCGGCCCGGCGTTCTTCACGATCAACGGGAAGGCCTGATAGACGTCCTGCCCGGCGACGGTGTTGTCCACGATCGAAGCCGTGGTTTGAAAGCTTGCGAATGTGGGATAGCCGCTGCTGGCGGGTGGCGTGGTAGTGAAGAGCGGCCCGAAGGTGAAGTAGGACTTCGCCGCGGCGTTGTCGGCGCCAGTCCGGTCGTCGATCAGCACGAAATTCACGTTGTCATTGCTGCCTTGAATCAACCAGCGCACCGGTGTGCGGTCACGCGAATCATTCGCGGTGGCGAAACGATAGGCATCGATCTTCACCGGGGTGCCGAAGTTGAAAGTGACCGGCACCTTGTTTCCGTCGAACCACTTCGTGTTGACGTTGCCATCTACCAACTTCTGCGCACTTTCGGCATCGCCCGGATTCGGGAAAGTGACGCCGCCGGTCACGACCACAGAGGAGACATCGAGTTTATTGCCTCTCAAGAAAAACTCGAATTCGGACATTTGAGTTGCCGTTGCAGCATCACCGCCGTCGACCTTGGTAGGCGTGAATCGATAATACTGGAAAGTAACTTCCGCAGCGTGACTGATCACCGTACTGGCGGCGGCGAGAGCGAGCAGGCTTGGAATGAGGGGCAGAGTGCGTCCGCCGATACGGGGTTCGAGTGTTTTTTTCATGGGAGCTTCGAGGGCATGTATGAGGATGATTCGGTGCGCGTTCGTGCCTTCATGCAGGCTGGTCATCGGCGATCATTTGATCAGGTAAGCCAATGCCGGTTGAAACAAGTCGGCGGCTAACAGAAGCTTTGAAACTTCCGGATGAACGCATGCGGATCATTCGTTGCCATCACGTACGATACACGATGTAGGTTTAGTCCGTTTGTGAAAATTCAAACGGACGGCCTGCCCGGTTCGCACGCTTCAAGCAATCGCTGCAAGGCCCGCCAACGTTGCAGTAGCAAAGCATCCTTGCATCAGATAGCCGCCGGTGGGCGCCTCCCAATCGATCATTTCACCAGCGATAAAAATGCCGGGAAATTTTTTCAGCATCAGCCTCGTATCAAGTTCGTCCCAGCAAACGCCGCCCGCAGATGAAATCGCTTCATCAATCGGGCGGGGGGAAGTGAAGGTCACCGGGCAGAACTTAGCTCTGACCGCGAGTTCGTGCGCGGACGTTGCTTCTGGCAATCCATTGCAAAGAATCACGTGGGCGGCGTCGGAGAGCTTCCAAAACCTATGACTGGCAGCGGTGGCGGATAGTTTCGACGCCGCAAGCTTGGCTGCCAGCTGCTCGACCGAGTAGGTCGGCTTGAAATCGATATGAATCGAAGGAAGCGGCATGCTGCGAAGCGCTGCACCAAGCTGATAGAGAGCACCGCCTTCAAGGCCGTAAGCGGTGACCATCAGCTCGCCCTTTGCTGCGTAGTTTCCCGCATGAACTTCCAGATTCTTTAAAGGTTTGCCTTCGGCCACTGCGAGGACCTCCGCAGGCCATTGCGTTTCCCAACCGCAGTTCGCCGGAACCAGCGGGTTTACCTCGACGCCGAGACGGGTAAGAATCGATGTCCATCCGCCATCGGACCCCGTGATCGGCCACGAGGCGCCGCCGAGTGCCAGGATAACGGCATCCGCGGTGAAAGTACTACGTTTATCGTGGATGGAGAACTCCAGTAGATGGGGAGAGCCCGGCTTGAGGTCCATCCATCGATGGTTCATCTCGAAGGTAACTCCGAGTCCGCGCAGGCGGTCGACCCAGCGACGGAGCAGGGGAGCTGCTTTCATCTCGCGCGGATAAACGCGGCCGGTCCGTTGTTCGAAGGTCTCAATGCGGAGACCCGCGGCCCACTCGCGGAGATCCGCGGGGGTAAAGGAGGAGATGGCGCGCTGCCAGAACTCCGCCGGACCGGAGTAGCGGGAGATAAAGCGGTCGAGCTCTTCACCGTGCGTGAGGTTCAGTCCGCCGCGGCCTGCCACCAGCAGCTTGCGGCCCACCGAGGGCTTGGCGTCAAACACCGTGACCGAGGCACCGGCCGAGGCCGCCACCTCCGCGGCGCGGAGGCCGGCTGGTCCACCACCAATGACCGCGAGTTTCATGGCGTCACGAAGCTGGTCATTGCGGCGCGTGTGTCGCAGGCTGCGGCATGCGTTTGCAGCAAGACCAGTTGTGGAAGAAGGGAGCGGAGTTCATCCGGATCACGCGGCTGGAACGTTTCGAAGTGGCCTACAAGACCATGGCCGACCTGTCGACGAAGGAAGGCGAGCATCAGGTGCTGCCGAAAAAGGAATTCTGCCGGTTGATCCGCGGGGCGAAGCTGGTGGAGCCGGAGGATCAATGAAAAGGCGGCGGCATCTTTCGCCGCCGCCCTTGCAGGAAAGGACCTTGAGCCGGGCTTACTGGGCCTGGGCGCGCTCCAGCGAGGCCTTCACGAAGCCGGCGAACAGCGGATGCGGCTTGTTCGGCTTCGATTGGAACTCGGGGTGGAATTGCGCGCCGACGAAGAACGGGTGATTCGGCAGCTCGATGATCTCGACGAGGCCTTCCTTCTCGGACACCGACGAGATGACGAGGCCGCCATCCTGGAGCTTGTCCTGGAAGTCGGAGTTGAACTCGTAGCGGTGGCGGTGGCGCTCGTGAATGCGATCCGCGCTGCCGTAGAGATCGGAAGCCTTGGTGCCGGCGAAGACGACACTTTCGCAGGAGCCGAGGCGCATGGTGGCGCCCATGTCCTCCACGCCCTTCTGCTCTTCCTGGAGGCAGATCACCGGGAAAGGAGTGTTCTTGTCGAACTCGGTGGAGTTCGCACCACGCAGCTTGCAGATGTTACGGGCGAATTCGATGGTCGCGATCTGCATGCCGAGGCAGATGCCGAAGTAGGGGATGTTGTTCTCGCGGGCATACTGGGCGGCGAGGATCTTGCCCTCGATGCCGCGGTCGCCGAAGCCACCGGGAACCAGAATGCCGTCCACTTCACCGATCACCGCCTTCGCACCGTGGTCTTCGATCGCCTCGGCTTCGACGCGGACGATGTTCACCTTGGTGTCGTGATGCGCACCGGCGTGGATCAGCGATTCGTAGATCGACTTGTACGCGTCCTGCAGCTCGATGTATTTGCCGGCGACCGCGATGGTCACCTTGTTCTTCGGATGGATGACGCGGCGGACGAAATGCTCCCAGTCATCAAGAGCAGGCGCGGGAGTGTGGCCGAGGCCGATCTTGTCGACCACGAGGCGGTCGATCTTGTCGCGGCGCAGGTCGAGCGGGCACTCGTAAATGGTGTGGGCGACATCGCGGAACGCGACCACGTTCTTCTTCTCGACGTTGCAGAACATCGCGATCTTCTTGCGGTTGTCCTCGTCGAGATCGGCTTCGGTGCGGCAGATGATGATGTCCGGCTGGATGCCGAGCTCGCGCAGCTTGGCCACCGACTGCTGGGTTGGCTTGGTCTTCACTTCGCCGGCGGCCTTGATGAAGGGCAGCAGGGTGACGTGGATGAAGCAGACGTTGTCCTTGCCCACTTCGAGCGCGAACTGGCGTAGGGCTTCGACAAAGAGCAGTCCTTCCATGTCGCCGACCGTGCCGCCGATTTCGGTGATTAGCACGTCCACGTCGGGATTGCTGTCGGTCACCATGTGCAGCCGGGCCTTGATCTCATCGGTGACGTGCGGGATGAACTGCACCGTCTTGCCGAGATACTCGCCGCGGCGCTCTTTCTTGATCACGGCGTCGAAGACCTGGCCGGAGGTGAGGTTGTTCAGTCGCGACATCACGCCGGAGGTGAAGCGCTCGTAGTGACCGAGGTCCAAGTCGGTCTCCGCGCCATCGTCGAGCACGTAAACCTCACCATGTTGGTAAGGCGACATGGTGCCCGGGTCCACGTTGAGATACGGGTCGAACTTTTGCATCAGCGTCTTGAGGCCGCGGTGCTCGAGCAGCGCGCCGATCGAGGCCGCTGCGAGACCTTTTCCTAGGGACGAGACGACGCCGCCGGTAACGAAGATGTATTTCATGGGTGGGACAGTTGGCTGGTGAGGATGGATTCGACGTGGGCGGCTTGTTCGGGTGTGTCGACACCGGGCGAGGTGTCGTTGGTAGGGAGAACCTTGATCGACGCGCCGTTTTCCAGCGCGCGCAGTTGTTCGAGCGATTCGGCCTTCTCCAGCGGAGAGGGGGGCCAGGTGACGAAGCGCTCAAGGAAAGTACGGCGGTATGCGTAGATCCCCTTGTGACGATAGACGGGCAGGCCCTCGACCGGGTTACGGAAGTAGGGCAGGGGAGAGCGGGAAAAGTAGAGTGCGCGGCCATCGAGCGCGGTGACCACTTTCACCACATTCGGGTCCTGCACCGCGGGATCGGCGGGATCGAGTGGATTGGCGGCGGTCGCCATGTCGAGCGTGGCATCGGCAGCCATCGCGGCGGCGAGTTCGTCAACGAGCTCAGGATCGATCAGCGGCTCATCGCCCTGGATGTTCACGATGATGTCGGCGTGAGGCAACGAACGCACGGCCTCGGCAAGTCGATCGGTGCCGGTAGGATGCTCGGGCGAGGTCATGATCGCCTTCGCACCGAAGCTCTCAGCGGCCGCGAAAATCCGCTCGTCATCGGTGGCGATGTAGAGGTCATCGAGCCTCGTGCACTTGCGGCACTGCTCCCAGACGTGCTGGACGAGGGGCTTGCCGGCGATGAGGTGGAGGGGCTTTCCGGGGAAGCGGGAGGACCCCCAGCGCGCTGGAAGAATTCCGATGATGTGTGGTTCCCCTCCGCCCATGAAAATCGCTCGGGGCGGAGACTACGGGGCGACTCACCGGCGCGGCAAGAGCCGTGTGGAAATTCCTCAGTGGCCGGTCCACGTCCCTCCGGACTCAAGGTAAACGAGCGCTTTATCGAACGAGCAATTCGTCAGGAAATGCTCCAGTCTTGCCGGGATTTCGCCGCGATGGGCCTGGTGCCACGCGAGGATTTCCTCGGAGACCGATTTCAGTGCTTCCAGATGCGCGGCGGGATTACGGTCGCGGAAGGCGTGGTCGGCGATCGTTTCCTTTCGGCGGCGGAGCAGGGTGGCGAGGTCATCGTGCATGGGAACGCCCTAACCCGAAATGTCATGCCCGGCAATTGCGGCATCGACGCCGCGAAGCCGGACGGATAGAGCCCGGCATGGGACAATACTGGATCGACGGGGTAGTGCTGCTGACCTACTTCGGTTTGATTTTCGCGATCGGATTCTCGCAGCGCTCCAAGAGCGGCTCCATGGAGGGCTTCGCGCTCGGCGACCGGCAAATCGCGTGGTGGGCGGTGCTGGCGTCGATTCTCGCGGCGGAAATCAGCGCCGGCACCTTCTTCGGCGCGCCGGGTGAAGGCTATGCGCTCAGAAACTTCACCTACATCCAGTTGATCGTGGGCTACTTGCTGGCCCGTGTCGTGGTCAGCGCCGTCTTCATTCCCGCCTATTACAAGCATGGGGTGGTGAGCATCTACGAATTCCTCGGCCTGCGCTTCGGACCGAAGACGCATCGCGTGTCCTCCGGGGTCTTCCTGGTCACCCGTCTGCTCGCCAGCGGGACGCGGCTGTGGGTGCCTACCATGTTGCTGGTGCTATTCTGGCACCTCCAGCATCCGCAGCAGACGATCTCCCCGTCGACGGAGTTCTGGCTGACGGCGGTGGCGCTGCTGTTGGTGACCTTTGCCACGGCGATCTACACCACGGTGGGCGGCATCCGCGCCGTGATCTGGACGGACGTGATCCAGATCGTGGTGCTGGTCTGCGCGCTGGGATTCTCGCTGATGTATTTGCTCGGCCACATCCCCGGCGGATGGGGCGGTGCCACGCAGATGCTGCAGGGACCGAAAGACCTCATCGTGTGGGATTGGGGCATCAAGGAGGGCGCTGGCTTCTGGGGCAATGTGAAGGGCGTCCTGGAACAGGAATACACCGTGTGGGCCGCCTTCCTCGGCTCCACCTTCGTGACGATGGCCACCCACGGCACCGACCAGGACATGGTGCAGCGGATGCTCACCGCCAAGAACAAGCGCCAGAGCGCTGTTGCCACCATTCTCTCGGGTCTCGCGGATGTGCCGATCACGCTGGTCGTTCTCGGCATCGGCATCCTGCTGTATGTGTTTTACCAGCAGATGCCGGATCCGCTGTTGCCGCGGAATGCCGAAGGCGTCGTCCCATCGAACAAGGTCTTTCCCCACTTCGTGCTCACGGTGATGCCGGCCGGCCTGCGAGGGCTGGTGATCGCCGGGGTGCTGGCGACGACCATGGGATCGCTCAGCACGGCCCTGAACTCACTCGCGACCAGCTACGTGAAGGACTTCCACTTCCGCTGGTTCGGTGAGCCGCCGGACGAAAAGGGCAAGGTCCGTGTGCTGCGCTTCGGCACCGTGCTCTTCGCCGTGCTGCTGATCACGGTGGCGCTCGCGACCGCGTGGGTGAGCGCTCACAATCCGAAGCTGCGGATCCTGCCCATCATTCTGGGCATCTTCGGCTACACCTATGGTTCGCTGCTTGGCGTCTTCATGGTCGGGCTCTTCACCAAGACCCGCGGCAACGATCGCGGAAACATCATCGCCATGGCAGTCGGATTCCTCGTGGTCGCTTACCTCTCCGGGCTGGATCGCGACGTTTGCGCGCTCTTCAAGGCCGAGGGACTGGGTCGCCCGGATTGGATGCCGGTCATCGAATTTCCATGGCGGATCATGTTCGGAACCATCACCACGTTCCTCATCGCGGTCAGCTTCAGGACCCCCGCGAGCCATCGCGGTGTGACCTCATGAACAGGCGTAAGGGAGGGATTCATTCTGGTGTAAGGACTTCCGCGTCCTGAACGTTTCCGAATGAAATTTTATGCCTCAGTTCGGGCGGGGAAAACCGTTGATTTCAAACGGCGAGCGCCTTTTTGCGAGGCGGATTAAACCTCGGATGGTTCGGGAAAATTAACGAAAGGTTGGGTCAAGATTTAAAAAAATTTCGGCGTGGAACGCCTGTGGAAAAGGGGCGAAGACGTGAGACCTGTTAGAGCGGGTAAAATTTGAGTCCCACTCCCCGCACGGCACGCGTTATCCCTCCAACCCGTCGCGCACCGGAGGGCTCCCAAATTTCCCCTCCGGCTGTGGTTCGGCGCAAAAACCTTTTTTGACTACGCACGTGACAAACATGGAATCTGAGGAGTTCGAGGAGGATGCAATGACGGCCATCGCTGACGTGGCTGCACAATGGGAAGCAACCTGCGAAGTTCTCGGCGGTCTGGTGAGCAAGGATGCTTACCAGCGTTGGTTCCGGGCTTCGCGGTTGGTGGCGGTGGAGGATTCGAAGGCGGTCGTTGCCGTGCCGAATGACATCCACCAGGTGTGGATCGAGACGAACTACATGCCGGAACTCGCCACCGCGGTGGCAGAGACGATCGAAGGCGTTCGCGGGGTGAGGCTGGTGGTGGAGGACAAGCTCGCCGAGATCCTCGAGCCCGCTGCTTCGGACATCGATCGCGCGGTGCCGGCTCGCCCGGCGCAGGTCGCTCCGATGGGCGGTGAAGTGAGCTTTGAGAAGCGTCTCAAGACGTCCGGTCTCAATCCGCAATTCACGCTCGATAACTTCGTCGTCGGCGCGAACAGCCAGTTCGCCCACGCCGCCTGCGAGGCCGTCGGCAAGCGCAAGGGGCCGGGCTACAACCCGCTCTTCATTCACGGTGGCTCCGGTCTCGGCAAGACCCACCTCATGCAGGCGATCGGCCAGGAATTCCTGCGCAGCATGCCTGCTTCCCGCGTGGTCTATTTGACCTGCGAAAAGTTCACCAACGAGTTCATCGACGCCGTCCGCAAGGGCGACCTCGAGCGCTTCCGCAAGCGCTACCGCACGGCCGAGCTGATGCTCATCGATGACGTCCAGTTCATCGGCGGCAAGGAGCGCTCGCAGGAGGAATTCTTCCACACCTTCAACTCGCTGCTCGATGGCCGTTGCCAAGTGGTCCTCACCAGCGACCGCCCGGCCAGCGAGATCAAGAATCTGGAGCCGCGCCTCGTATCCCGCTTCGAATGCGGCCTCACGGTGGAGATCCAACCGCCGGTCTTCGAGACCCGCCTCGCGATCCTCCAGAAGAAGCGCGACGAGTGGAAGGTGAAGGTCGAGGAGGGCATCATGCGCTTCCTGGCTGACCGCATCCGCAGCAATGTCCGCCGCCTGGAAGGTGCGCTGATGCGCGTCGCCACCTTCGCCTCGCTGGCGGGGGAGAGGGTGACCGAGGAGCGCGTGGAGCACCTTCTCCGCGACCTCCTGCGCGAGGAAACCGGCAAGCAGGTGACGGTCGATTCGATCCAGCGCGCCGTGGCCGATCATTTCGACGTTCGTCTGGCAGACATGACCAGCCGCCGCCGTCCGGCCAGCATCGCCTTTCCCCGCCAGGTGGCCATGTACCTGAGCCGCACGCTCACCAAGCAGTCGCTCATGGAGATCGGGGAGGCCTTCGGCGGACGGGATCACGGGACGGTTATCCACGCGGTGAAACGGATCACGGCACAAATGGAGGCCGATCTCTCCACACGGGACGCGGTCGCGGTCATCGAGGCCTCGCTGCGACGCTGAAAACGGTGGGGATTTTTTGAAATTCCGGGAGGTCGTCCGAGGCGGGCGACCTTCCATGGCATTCCCGATAGATTGGCTTGCCAAGGGTCGGAGATTGCGGAGAGCATCACCCCCAGCCAACGAGTCTCCCGCTTTTCCCCATGAAGTTCAGCATTTCCAAAGAAGCCCTCCTTGAGGGGCTGCAGAAGGTCCAGCACGTGGTCAGCACTCGCACGACCCTGCCGATTCTTTCGAACGTGCTGCTGGTGGCGAAAAACGGCCGTTTGACCTTCACTACCACCGACCTCGATGTGGGCATCACCGGCTCGGTGGAAGCCAAGATCGAAAAGGAAGGCGCGACCACCCTGCCGGCCAAGCGCCTCGTCAACATCGTCCGCGAGCTCCCGGCGAGCGAGGTCGAGATCACCGTCGATGCCAAGAACATCGCCTCGATCCAGAGCGGCCCGTCCTTCTTCAAGATTATCGGCCTCGGCCAAGACGACTTCCCGCCGCTTCCCGACTTCGAGGGAGCCAAGGAATTCCGCATGCCGCAGCAGCAACTGCGCGACGGCCTTAAGAAGACCTCCTACGCGATCTCGACCGATGAGACCCGTTACGTCCTCAACGGCATCTACACCTCTTTCCGTGACGGCAAGCTGACGCTCGTCGCCACCGACGGCCGCCGCCTCGCGATGGTCGAGAACGACCTCGATTTCCCGGCCAGCCACGAGACCGACGTGATCGTGCCGACCAAGGCCGTTCAGGAACTCCAGCGCTTGCTCGGCGATGCCGGCGAAGTGCTCATCCGCCTCTCGGACAGCCAGATCTCCTTCTCCATCGGCGAACACCTTCTCATCAGCAAGCTGATCGAAGGCAACTACCCGAACTACCGCCAGGTGATCCCGGGCGACTCGACCGAGCGCGTCGAGCTGCCACGCGAATCCACCCTCGACACCGTCCGCCGCGTCTCGCTCCTGTCCTCCGACAAGTCGAACTCGGTGAAGCTCGTCTTCGGTTCGAACGTCGTGGAAGTCACCGCCAACTCGCCGGATGTCGGTGAAGCCCGCGAAACGATGGAAGTCGCCTACGGCGGCAAGGCGATGCAGATCGCTTTCAATCCGGAGTTCCTGATGGCTCCGCTGCGCAACCTCGAGAGTGACACCGTTTACCTCGATCTGATTGACGAGATGAGCCCCGGCGTGGTCCGCATCGACGGCAGCTTCCTCTACGTCATCATGCCGATGCGCGTGACGGGCTAAAGAAGCCACCAACCATTTTCAAGCCCGGACGCCGCAAGGTGCTCCGGGCTTTCTTTTGGTCAGCCGCTTGAGTTGCCAAAAGAAAACGGCCCGACCGGAATCTCCAGTCGGGCCGTAAATCAGAAAGAGCCGTCCGTTACTTCAGCTCCGGCGCCGTCCACGGCCGGCCGGTGCGGGCCTTGGTGGCTTCGCGTTGCTTCTTCACGAGGTCCGGTGTCACGGCGGTAGCCTTGTTGCTCCACTCGTTGCGGACATAGGTCGCGATGTCGGCGAGCTTCTGGTCAGTGAACATCGGATTGATCCCCAGCGATGGCATGTCGGCGGTAGGGGTGTAGTTTTGGCCAGCCACGGTGACCGGGCCGGTCATGCCGTGGAGCAGGATGCTGACGAACCGCTCCGGCTTGCCGGTGACCCATTCCGAGCCATCGAGCGGCGGGCCGAGGGCGGTGACACCACCGCCATCCGGGCCGTGGCAGCTGAAGCAAACCGCTTCACCGGCGAAAAGCGCCTTGCCGCGATTGAAGGAGGCAAGCTCCTCGCCCTTGAGCGATGGGCCTTCGGAAGCGGTGGTCGCATTCTTCGCGCCTTGGTCGAGCCAGGCGACCAGCGCGTTGTCCTTCGGATCGGCCAGCTTGGCGAACTCGGCTTCATGACCGTGCAGGCCGGAAACCGCCGCTTCTCGAACGAACCGCTCCTTGGACTCGGCCTTCAGCAGCGCCGCGAGGGCATCAAGGGATTTCGCCGTGCCCAGCGAACCGAGCACGCGGGCCAGGTAAGGGGCTGCCTCCGGCGCGGCGGGCTTCAGGGTAACCAGACCGGCCTCAAGCTTGGAGAGCTCAGCAGCATCAAGTCGCGTGCAGGCCCACAGTGCCGACGACTGGACCTTGGGATCCTTGTCCCGGAGTGCCGCGGTGAGATGCTCGGCTTTCAAGGCACCCATGCCTTCGAGGGTCCAGAAGGCATGCACGCGTGCCACGGGAGTGCCGCTGGCCGCCAGCTTGGCGAGCAGGGGAACCAGCGCGGGATCCTTGCGATCCACCATCACCCGTTGGGCGGTTTCGCGGTGCCAGGCGTTCGGATGCATCAGCATCTTCACGAGCTCCACTCCCTGCAGGGCGGCGATGTCCACCTTCGGCTCTAGCTTTCCGGAAGTACTACGGATCCGGTAGATGCGGCCATTGCCGAGGCCCGGCTTGTCCAGTCCGCGCGACAAGTGCTGCTGGCGCAGGTAGCTCGTCTGGTAGGTCTTGTGCTGGATGATGCCGTGATACATGTCCACCAGGTAGAGCGATCCATCGGGAGCCGTGTAGACATTGACCGGACGGAAGCGTTCGTCGGTGGAGGCGAGGAATTCCTTTTCGCCGAAGGGATGGGTACCGCTCTGCTTGCCGTCCTTCTCCTCGATCTTGATTGCCTTCACCAGATTGACCGAGGCCTCGGTCGAGAAGCCCATGCCGTAATAGTCCTTCGGGAAATTCGTGCCGCGATAGACGGTGATGCCGGCGGCGGCGGTGCAGTTGATGAGCTTGTAGGTCTTCGGGTCCAGCGTCTGCTCGTTGTAGCCGTTGGACTTCGACATGTAGCCGCGGTTGACGCCGGGGGTGACGCGGATCGGCCACGTGCGGTTGCTGCCGAGCGCGTTGGTGTCGTTGTACTTCATCTTCACCGCTGGATTCGCCTGCAGCAGGTTCGGCGCGAGGCTCTCGCCGAACATGAAGGCGGAATTGTGATTGTGGTAAAGACGGCCCCAGTCATCGCGGGCGACCCCCCACTGGCCGCGGAAGGTGGTCGGCTCGATCTTCCACTTGCCGTCGATACGGCGCAGGCGCTTGTCGGACTTCGCGAGGTAGAGCCAGTTGTCCAGGTCCGGCATCAGGCCGTTCGGCTTGTGCTCAACATTGCCGCCACCGTTGAAGTCCGCATCGATCACCTCCGGCTCGCCGACCGCCTTCAGCCCATCGCGCTTGCACCAGAGCAGCCGGTGCTCGTCGAGGAAGAGAATACCGTCTTCGAAAACGGTGACCGCGCGGGGCAGCAGCACCTTGTCGAGGAAGACGGTCTTCTTGTCCGCCTTGCCGTCGCCATCGGTGTCTTCCAAGATGGAGATGCGGCCTTCGGGCGTGCTTTCACCGGCACCATCGATGTCCGGCATGTAGCCACGCATCTCGCAGACCCACATCCGTCCGGCGGGGTCGAAGTCGATGCACACCGGCTCCTCGATGAGAGGCTCGGTGACCACCGGCTCGATGACGAACCCCGGCGCGATCTTGAAGCTCTTCAACGCGTCCGCCACGGACAGGACCGGCGAAGGGGGGATGTCCTTCTCCGGCACCACCGGAGCCATGTTGTCGTGGTCTTTCTTGTCGCCATTCTGGGCGGCGAGCGGAAGGGTGCCGAGGAGTGCGGCGACGAAGGTGTGCGGACGCATGAGTGTGCGGAAATACGGGTTTGCGAAGCGGATTTTTCCTAAAGCGCAGCGGAAAGTCAAAAATTTGTATGACAGAAATGCAAGCCGTCAAAATTGCCCCCGGAGAGGGGACTGCCAGTGAAAGAAAGCCGGGCGGCCGAACCGCTCAGCCGCCAAACCTGCTCATAGCCGCTCCCTGACCCACGCCAACGCCTCGTCCCGCTCCGTCAGGCGACCCTCGAGTTGTTCCGTCTGCACGGCTTCCAGCAATTCCTTGAACGGCGGCCCGGGTTTCAGGCCGAGGTCGATCAGGTCCCGTCCCGTCACCAAGGGTGGGGGAATCAAGGGCTCGGCGGCGAATTCGGCCTGCTTCCCCTTCACGAAGTCCAGGTTCTCCGTGAATCCGTTCGACGACGCGCAATCCACCCGGTGCAGCTCCAGCTCAAGCGGGAAGGTCGGCTCTGCCATGAACCGCTTCAGCCTCGCCACCCGCATCTGCTGCACGTTCATGAACTGCATGTGCCGGGACACCATGAAGCTTACCGCCTCGATGACGTCGTTCGGATACTTCATCCGGCGCAGGATTTCTTCTGCCATCGTCGCTCCGAGCGCATCGTGGCCATTGAACCGGATTCGATCGCCATCGAGGGTTTGCGTGGGAGGCTTGGCGATATCGTGCAGCAGCACGGCGAGGCATAGCTCCAGCGGAGCATCATCCTCTAACATCGTGAGCATGATCTTCGTGTGCGTGAACACGTCGCCCTCCGGATGCCATTCAGGCGGCTGCTCGCAGCCCATCAACGCCAGCACCTCCGGCAGGAAATGATGGATCAAGCCGGAGTCCACAAGCAGCTCCAACGCCCTCGCTCGCTTCGGCAGCACGATCATTCGCGAGAACTCATCGCGAATCCGCTCCGGCGAGATCCGCGCCAAGCCATCGGCATGTGCGCACATCGCCGTCCACGTCGCGGCTTCGATTTCAAATCCCAGCGTCACCGCGAACCGCACCGCACGCATCAGCCGCAGCGAATCCTCAGCGAAGCGCGCGGTAGGATCGCCGATCGCCCGCAAGACACCCGCCTTCAAATCCGCCTGACCGCCCACGAAATCGATCACCTCTCCAGTCTCCGGATCCTCAAAGAGTCCATTGATCGTAAAGTCGCGCCGTTGTGAATCCTCCTCCGGCGTGGAAAAGCTCACCGTTTCCGGCCGCCGGCCATCGCGATACGAGCCATCGGTCCGGAAGGTCGCGATCTCGACGTGATGGCCATGCGACTTCGCGATCACCACGCCGAAATGCGCACCAACTTCATTCGAGCCGGGGAACAGTTTCAAGACCTGCTCCGGAATCGCAGAGGTCGCGATATCGTAGTCCTTCGGAGCTTTGCCCAACAACCGATCCCTCACGCAGCCGCCCGCGAAGTACGCGGTATGCCCCGCCTCCTTGAGACGCTTGGCGAGGGCAATCGCGGTCGAACGGGCATCGGGCACGCCATGGTGGTAATGGAGTGCCCGCCCCGTGGCAAGATGGGTCAGTTGCCCTCGGGCAGCAGCTCGATTTCCCCCGAAGGCTTCATGCCTTGCTGCACGGGGATCGGCAGGGGCCCTTCATGCGCACGATAAGTCACCATCCACATCAAAGGCACGGCCACGAAAATCCCGAGGATCAGCAGGATCACAACGATGATTCCTACTACCTTGGCGGTTCCTGACTTGGTTTTCGCGATCGCAATGATGAGCAAGACCAATCCGACGAGAACCAGCAGCAAGACAACGGGGATCACGACGAGCCACCTCGGTCCTTGCGTGGCCGCTGGCGGACCTTCTGCGCCACGGTCCCACGACACCTGCGCCTTGTAGCCGTTGGCAAATTCCAAGTTCAACTTGCTGCCCGTTGGCCATGAATCGAGCACGGCTTCCTTGGCTTCCCAGTGTTCTCCATCGAGCGACGTTGCCGCGACCACCACGGGCGAAGCGGGGCCATGCGAGACCACCCGGGCCCGCATCCATCCCGTGTGGCCGTCTTTCAGCGTCTCCCTTTGGCCGAGCCCCGGCCGGAATGGGCTCGTCTCATCCTGCCTCACCGGGAAGCCAATGGAAAAACCGCCGGAAACCGCTTCCGGATGATGGAACTCGAATTTAACCCGCCCGAGAAACGGCCCCTCATCTCCGCGGACGAGGCGGGTAGGAAAGATCCGCTGTTTGGCGAAGAAGAGCGCCAGCAGGCACAGCAGGATGCTGGCGCAGATCTTCAGCCCGCGGGAGCGGGTTGGAATGCCGTTCTTCCGGAGAGAGCGGCGATGCGCGAGCAGCATCAGCGGGACCGCTGCGATCAAAGCGACCAGCACTCCAACGAGCGACGATTTCACCAAGATGAGCAGCACAACCGGCTGGATAGGTGTTTTAGCGGCAATCGCGGTCTCATGGATCAATCCCTTGCTCTTTGTGAGAAAGACTTGGGCCAATGAGTTTGCGATCTCAGCGGCTTCCGTCGGATCGGTGTCGGTCACCCGGATTGCGACCAGGCTGGTTCCGGTGATGGGTTGGACCTCGATCATCTCCCGCAGCCGATACTCCATCATCTCGGGATCGCCCCCCCAACGTTGTCGCAAGTTCAGCCGGCTTGCGACCTCCTCCAATGACAGAGGCGACGTGATCAATCCCAGCTTCACCGGCAGTGCTCCCGCAGGCGTGGGGTTCAACGGATCTTCACTGGAGACCACCTGAATCACCGTCTGCGAAACGTAGCGCTTCGGGGTCAAGCTGCTCTGCAGGATGCCAGCGCAGAGCCCGATCAGGATGCCGATGGGGATCATCAGGGGAATCAGCCACCAGTATCGCCGCCACATGCCGGGCGCTTTTACGGGGGCGGGCGAGTCGGCTGGGGGAAATGGCGGTGGAGCTGGCTCCGGTTGGATCGTCTCCACCACCGTGCGAAACTCTTCCGCGGTTTGATAGCGGCGCTCGGGATTCTGATCCAGGGCGCGCAACACCATCTCATCAAGTCGCACGTCCACCTGCACCTTCCTCGATGGCGCCACGAGTTCCTTCGCCGGCCGCTCGCCCGTGAGCATCTCGTAGAGCACCACGCCGAGTGCGTAGATGTCTGCCCGGTGATCGACCTTGCTCGGTCCCTTTTGCTCGGGTGCCATGTAGGGCGGCGTTCCTGAGGTCTCGCCAGTGGCCCCGACTAGCGAGGCAATGCCGAAGTCGGCGATCTTGAGTCGCCCATCGCGATCTAACAGAAGATTCTCCGGCTTGATGTCGCGGTGAACGATGCCCTTTGCGTGCGCGTATTGCAGCGCCTCGCAGATCGGCGGCACGATCGCCAGCGCCTGTTCGGGCTCGAGCCTCCCTTCACGCAGCAGGTCGCGGAGGTTCACTCCGTCCACGAACTCCATCACGATGTAGAAGAGCCCGTCCGTCTCGCCGTAGTCGAAGACGGTGACGATGTTCGGCTGATTTAGCCGGGCCAGGGTCTGGGCCTCGCGGGCGAAGCGCTCGGCGAATCGTTCATCACCGGTCTTCTCCGGCCGCAGGATTTTGATCGCCACCCAGCGGTCGAGCGACTTCTGGCGCGCTTTGTAAACCACACCCATCCCGCCGCTGCCGAGACACTCGGTGACTTCGAATTGGGGAAACTTGTCCGCGATTTCCTCCGGAGTCGGCGGCGGAGGAGGGGGCGTGCTTTCTTGCCCCGCGACGATGGTCCGGGACGCCAGCGCTTGCCGAAGCAGACAGGCGGGGCAGAGCGACTGCGGGGAATCGGCGGGCAGGGGAGCTCCGCAGTCGGGGCAGGAATGGGATTCGGTCATGGTGTTCTGCCTCCGTCAAAAAGCCGCGCCGGAATTTGTTACGGAAAAACTTCTCAACCCGCCAGCACCGCGAACAGAGCCTGCATTTCATCCTCCACTGCCTCGGGCGAGGAAAGCGTGCGTGCGATCTCATCGGTCAGCAGGGCGCGGTAGCGCTTGCGCAGCCGGTGGACGGCGACGCGCAGCGCGCCCTCGCTCATGTCGAGTTCCACCGCCAGGGATGCATAGGGGATCTTGCTGGAGTCAGCGGTCAGGCAGGGCTTCAGCTTCTCGAACTGCACACTTCCTTCTTCGCGGCAGGCGGCTTCAAGGTCGTCGAGCACCTTGCCTAACAGCGTCAGTGCCCACTCCCGGTCGAAAAGGCGGTCAGGGCTCCGCTCATCGGCGACTTCCAGTTTCAGGCCTGACTCCGCCTCTTCCCAATCGAACGAAAGTAGGGGGACTCCGCCGCCGCGCTTCTGCCTCGTTTCCCGCCTCCAGTCGTTGATCATCCAGTGGTTGAACGATGCCAGCAGGAAGGCACGGAACCGCCCCTTGTCCCGGCTGGTGTCACGCAGGGCCTGGGCTTCCAGCAGATGGCCGAAGAATCCCTGCACTAGGTCTTCCGCGTCCTCCTTTGATTTTCCCCGCCGCCGCGCATAGCGATAGAGCGGCTGCCAGTAGGTGCGGAATAGCGCACCGAGGGCTTCCGTCGCCACGGCATCGCCGCCGCGGGCCGCGTCGGCCACGATGGTCCAGCGGGTTGTGGCGAAGAAGGCGGCGTCGTGTGCGGACATGGCTCGGCCTTCCTTACCACGATGAGTCGCGGCTGTTACACCGATTCTTCAGGTCCGGACTTTTTGGCTTCGCAGACCCGGACCGGGCGGCAACCCTGCCGCCGCATGACTCCCGATGTCGCCATCCTCGGAGCCGGGCCGGCGGGCTCGACACTGGCAGCCTTGCTCTCGCAGCGCGGCTTCAAGGTGCTGGTCTTCGACGATGCAAAGCGCCCCGAGCTGTTAGTGGGAGAGTCGCTGGTGCCAGCCACCGTGCCGGTGATGCAGCGGCTGGGGATCGAGGAGAAGGTAAAGAGCTACTCGCAGCACAAGCCCGGCGTCACCTTCCTGCACCGCCACGGCAGCCGGGTGGATTTCACCTTCGGAGTCGTAGCCGGCACCGTGCCCTATGCCTACAACATCCCGCGCCCTCAGTTTGACGATACCCTGCGTGAGCGGGCAGAGGAACTCGGCGCACGCTTCGTGACGCACCGGGCTGGGGTCGAGAAAGGGGAGGGGACACGTGAGATCCAGCTTTCCTCAGAGTCCCTCGCCGCTGCGGGCCTGACCGAACATCCTCGACTTTTGATCGATGCAACGGGCCGGGCACGCTTGTTCGCGCGGACGCTGGGTATCGGCGCCAAGACCGGCGAACGCAGCGATGTCGCCTACTTCGCCCACTACGAGAACTTCAAACACGACTTCCCGCCGGATGGCCAGGTCGTGATCACCATCCTTGAGCAAGGCTGGAGCTGGCGCATTCCGCTGCCCGGCCGGCTTTCCGTGGGCGTGGTCGTTCACAAGGACGCGGCGAAGACCTATGGCAACACGCCGGAGGAACGGCTGGAGTATGCCCTGAAGAACGAGCCGCTGCTGAAGGAGCACTCGAAGGACGCGAGGCGAGTGACGCCGGTGATGACCTACACGAACTACCAACTTGTTTCCGACCGTGGCCACGGGCCGGGCTGGGCAGCATGCGGCGATTCGTTCGGTTTCGTCGATCCGATGCTTTCGCCGGGCCTTTTCATGGCACTAGAGGCCGCGCGCTTGTTCGACGTGCACGTGTTTTCAAAAGGAGCCGCTGTGCTCGATCAGCCACAGGAGCTTGCCGCCGGATTCGCCGCAGCAGAAGCCGAGCTCCACGACTGGCACGAGAGCTGGTGGGAACTCATCCGCCACTTCTACGATGGCGGCATCTTCTCGATGTATGAGACCGGCACAAACTTCTCAGCCCAATTCAAGGGCTGGCCCGGGATCAACTTCGTCGAGAACCACATGACGAAGCACATCGCCTCGATGGCTTCGGGTGCTTTCACACGACGGAGATACAGCCGCGGTCTGGTGAGCTTCATGCGCAAGTACATGCTCCGCAACTGCCGCCCGCCGGAAGACTACGCGGTGCTGCCAGTGAAATAAGGGGTGTCGACGTTCCGTCGACGCGAGGTGGACAGGATGTCCACGCTCCTCACACCCCGACCGCCGCCTCTTCGTGCGCTTTCCGCACCTCCTCACCGATGATCCCGATCCCACGCCGGACGATGCTCTCATCCATCGTGAACGTCATCCGCAGGCACTCGTGGCGGTGCCTCCACGACTCATCATCATGGCCGAAGAAGAAGTAGTGCCCTGAGATGATCAGCACCCCGCGCTTCTTGAGTCGCTCATACAGCTCACGCGATGTGATCGGCAGGCCGGGGAACCACAGCCAGAGAAAGAGCGCGCCTTCGCTACGATGAATGTAGTAGTTGAAATCCTCGCCAAAGCTCTCCGCCACAAACTCCCGTGCTTGTCGCGACTTCTCGATGTAAAACGGCCTCACCGTCTCATTCGCCAATCGCAGGATCTCGCCACTCTCCACCAACGGCTGCGCGATGGCCTGGCCGATATTCGGATTGGCGAGGCCGATCACCGCACTCATCGAGGCCACAGCGGCCGCGATCTTCGGATTCGCGATCACGATGCCAGTCCGCGTTCCGGGAAGCCCGATCTTCGACAGGCTCAGCGTCAGGATGATGTGCTCATCCCACACCGGCTTCGCTTCCGTGAAGATGATGTTCGGAAACGGCGCACCGTAGGCATTGTCGATGATCAGCGGGATCCCGTGCGCCTTTGCCAGATCGGAAAGCCGCGCGATCTCCTCGTCGGTGAGGACATTGCCGGTCGGATTCGTCGGACGTGAAACACAGATCGCCGCGATGTCGTCGGTCACCTTCAGCGCCTCGAAATCCACGCGATACTTGAACTCATGCGGGCCGGTCTTCTCGATCTTCGGCGGCACCGCGCGGAAGAGATCACCACAGGATCCCTGATTCGCGTAGCCGATGTATTCCGGCACCAGCGGCAGCAGGATCTTCTTCCGGCGGCCGTCGGGCATCTCGCCGGCCAACAGATTGAAGAGAAAGAAGAATGCCGTCTGGCCGCCCGAGGTCACGGCGACGTTTTCCGTGCCGATCTTCCAGCCGAATTCGCGGCGGAACAACGTGGCGACCGCGGCGATGAATTTCGGATTTCCCCGCGGCGGATCATAGTTTGCCAGCATGCGCTCCATCGTACCCGGCTCGGCGAGGATCTCCTCCATCCGGCGGCGCCACAGGGCATTCACCTCCGGGATGTGCGCGGGCTGTCCGCCGCCGAGCATGCAGACGTCGGGGCCACCGGTGGCGAGGGCGTGGCCCAGGTCATCCATGAGTTCCTCGATGCCGCTGCCGCCGGCGAGTTGCCGGCCGAAGTTGGAGAATTCCTGTGTCATATCGCGGGTGCCGTTGACCGTCGGGTGACGGAACCTATAGTGGCCGCTCTTGCCAGAACAACCTCTGAAAAACATGCCTCTCCAAGTTGGCGAAAAAGCCCCCGACTTCACCCTCGTGACCAAGACCGCCGAAGGCCCGCAGCTCGTGAAGCTGTCGGAGCAGATCGGCAAATCGAACCTCGTGCTCCTCTTCGTGCCGATGGCCTTCACCGGCGTCTGCACCACCGAGCTGTGCGACATCTCCGGCGGCATCTCCGAGTATGAAGCGCTCGATGCGAAGGTCTTCGGCATTTCCGGCGACAGCCCGTTCGCGCAGGAAGCCTGGGCCAAGCAGGCCGGTATCACGCTGCCGCTGCTGAGCGACTATGAGCACACCGTGGCCAAGGCCTACGGCGTCGCCTACGAGCAATTCCTGCCCGAGGCGAACCTGATCATGGGTGGCGTGGCAAAGCGCTCCGCCTTCGTGATCGATAAGGAAGGCGTCATCCGCTACTCCGAAGCACAGGATCACCCGAAGGACCTGCCGAACTTCGAGGCGGTGAAGGCGACCCTCCAGTCGCTCGCTTGATCGATTCTCTCCTGAAAAGGAAAAGCAAAAGGCCGCGGGGAGCACCCGCGGCCTTCTTCGTTTTCAGAAATCGGATCAGCGCTCGACCGGGGCCTCGTTGCCCGGCGGCAGCGGCGCGGGCCCGGCATCCGGGACCGGCGGGACATCCGGCACATTCTCCGGAACGACCATCGGCGCATCGGGATCGATGACCGGTGCGATCGTCGGGGCGCCCGGATCCACCACCGGCGGGATGCTTCCCGGGGCGGCTGGATAAACCTGGATGGCGTTCGGAGAAACCTGCGATTGGGCGCCTTGGTTGCCGATCAGGACCGATGGCACGAAGCCCACCTCGCCGCTCGTCAGCTCCACCTTCGCGTAGCTGCCATCGTCATTGATGACCTTCATTTCGGTATTCGCGGGCAGCATCTTCTCTGCAGTGGAGCTCCCACTCGGACGACCCTTGAAGAACGCCGTCTCCATGCTGGCCTGGACAAAGGAACCTGGCTTCAGGCCGCGTGCGGAGGCGGTCGGCGTGCGGGTCGAGCCGGGAGTGGCCAGCGGATCGAAGCTGCCGCCGGAAACCACGGTGCTGGTTTCGCAGGACGCCATGACGAACGCCAGCGGCGCGAGGGTCAGGAAATAACGATTCATGAAGATGCCATTACGCTGCCACGCACCCATGGAGGGGTCAACGGGATATCAGGAGCGCGTCCACATGATCCCTTAGGGCTGATTTCCAGTCCCTGGGCGCTTTTTCTAGCAGATCGGTCAGCCGGTCAGTGGCCATCGCCGTGTGACGGGGCCGCGGCGCGCGAAAAGCGGTCATTCCTGCCATGGAAAGCGCCTTCACCTCAGGCGCGGCGATGCCTCTCTCCCCAAGCAACGCCACGATTTCCAAGGCCATGCCGTGCCAGCTCACCGGCTCGCCGCTCTGGCAGCCGTGGAAGATTCCGCCGGGGCAGCCAGCGTCTAGCCAGCCATCCACCCATTCGCACAGGTCCGGCGTGAAACACGGCAGCGAGTACTTGTCGGCCACCGCCGCGAGTTCCTGACCTGCCAAGGCCTTGGCCACGATCTGATCGGGAAACGCCGGCTTCTCCGGGCCGAAGACCCACGAGATCCGCATCACCGTGCCTCCCGCGGCCAACACGCCGGCTTCGCCCGCAGCCTTCGTCTTGCCATAGACCGAAAGCGGGGAGGGAACTTCATCCTCATGCCGCAGGCCCGATGTCACACCGTCGAAGACGTAGTCCGTGCTGAAATGAAGCATCGGTCGGCCGCCGCATGCCTCGGCCAGCCTGAGGGGAGCCTCCGCATTCACCCGATGCGCCAGCTCCGGATCATCCTCGCACTGCTCCAGACTCGTCAGCCCGGCGGGATTCAGTAGGACGTCGAAGTCCAGCTCCGCCAGCACGCGTTCGCAGCCATCCGCGCCCAGATCGAGCCGGGTGCGTGGCAATTCGACGATCTCGTGACAGCCCGCCAAGCGGTCGGCCAAGGCCCGGCCGACGCGGCCCGTGGTCCCGGTGATCGCCAGCCGCATCGGTCAATCAGATGCCAAGCGGTTCGTCGTAGTCGCCGTGAGCCCCGGTGTCGCGGATCTTCCGCAGACGGCGGCGCGCGCCGAACTTGCTCTCCGGCCCGTTGACAAGATTCACCACTCCGCCGATGGCCAGCGGCAGCAGCGTCGCCACACCCATGACCGCGAAGCCGATGGCCACGCCGCGGCGCGCGCGGGCATGCATCATTTCGCCGAGGATCAGACCGGCCGCCGCACCCAGCAAGGCAGGTGCTGCCAAGGCCGTTGCTTCCGTCCAGTCGCGCTCGCCGTCGTCGTCGGGGTTCATGAAAGAAAGCCTAACATCCCCGCGGCGGCAGACAATCCCTGAAAATGCGGCACGATTCACCCTTTTCCCCGCGCCCCGGCACGTTAGGTTCCTCCCGGCATGCCCGACCCCTCGTCCACCTACGCCCTGATCCTCGCCGGAGGTTCCGGCACCCGCTTCTGGCCGCTCAGCCGCAATGCGAAGCCGAAACAGCTGCTCAATCTTTTCGGCGACACCACCTTGCTGGAGCAGACGATCGCCCGCCTTGAAGGGCTGGTGCCGGTCGAAAACATCCTCATCCTGACGAATGCCCAGCAGGAAGCCGGCGTCCGCGAGGTGGCGTCGATGCTGCCGCCGGAGAACATTTTTGCCGAGCCCGCCAAACGCGATACCGCCCCGGCCGTGGCCCTCGGCATCGGTCTCGTCGCTGCCCGGAATCCCGACGCGCTGATGATGGTGCTGCCGGCCGACCAGCTCATCCAGGACACTGCCGCCTTCCACGCGGTGATGCGGGACGCGCTGGCTGCCGCACAAAAGTCGGACGGTCTTGTGACCATCGGCATCAAGCCCACCTGGCCATGTCCGTCCTACGGCTACATCGAGCGCGGCCAACGCGCTACCATTCCGGGCCTCGTCTGCGACCAGATGCCGGCCGAGGTGAAGCGCTTCCGTGAAAAGCCCAGCACCGATCTCGCCGAGCAATTCCTCGCCCAAGGTGGCTTCTGCTGGAATGCCGGCATGTTCGTCTGGTCCATCCCGAATGTGATCCGCGAGCTGACCACCCACCAGCCGGAACTCGCCTCGTTCATTTCCGAACTCCGCCGTTCCTCAAACGTCGCCGCCACCGTCGCCGCGCAGTTCCCGAAGCTCACGCCGATCTCGATCGACTACGGCCTCATGGAAAAGGCCCGCCGCGTCCTCAATATCGAGGCAACCTTCGACTGGGACGATGTCGGCTCCTGGATTTCCGTCGCCGGCTACCTCGAAAAGGTCGGCAGCGACAACCGGGTGAACGCCCCGGTGTCCGAGATCGATTCGGAAAACAACATCGTCTTCAACGCCCGCAAGGGCAGCCATATCGCGCTACTCGGCGTGGATGATTTGATCATCGTGCAAACGGAGGATGCCCTGCTCATCGCCAACCGCCATCAGGCGGATGCGATCAAGAAGCTCTCCGACAAGCTCCCGCCGGGGCTGCTTTAAGGGCCCCGCAGAGTGTGATGAGGCTTCGGTCCCTACGGCACCACTGCTTTGGTCCCAACGGGACCACTTATAAAAGCCCGGCACGAAGTGCCGGGTTAAATGGGGAGGTGGATTGCGTCCTGAAGGGACGCCTCATGCGTCTCACGAATACGGACCGGACCGAGTGCGTGGCAGATCCACGTGGAAACTGCCGCACCCCGCATGAGGTCTCCCTGTGGGAGAGGAAGCCCTCGGCCAAGGTGACCCGGCACATTGTGCCGGGCTCTTAGAAGTCGTCCCGTTGGGACGGAAAACCGGGTGATCCGATCTCAACCTCTTACTTGTTCGGCACCATCGTGTAGAGCGCCATGGTCATGCAGAAGCCTTCGTCGGCACGCATGGCCTTCTTCTCGTGACCCGAACCCCACGAATCCGTGTAGTAGATCTGGTGCTCATTCGGGTCGGGCGAGGTGAAATTGTAGCCGATGATCAGGCGCATGTGGCCGCCGAAGCTCTGCGGCAGGCCCTTCTCCGGGAACATGCCGAGGTAAAGCGTCCAGCACAGCGGGATGCCTTGGTCGACGTATTCCTTGATCTTGCGCTCGAAGTGCTCGTAGCCCGGCTGGGCCCGCTTCATGTCGCGGAAGGTCTCCTTGTTCGCATTGAACCAGAACTGGCGCGGATCGACGTAGAACATGTCGGTGTCGATATCGATGGTCTTGACCCCGGCCTTCTTTGCCGCGGCGTTGTAGGCGCGAAGGTCGCGCTCGGCCCGCTTGTCGTCGTATTCGATGTGCTTGAGCGTGCGCAGGTGGACCTTGCCGGTGATCTTCTGGAAGGCCTTGTCCATGCCATCGCCGGTGGTGCCGTTTTCGCCGGTATTGGCGAGCTGGGCCATCTCGTGCTGGTCGATGTCCGCACCGAAGTAGCGGGCCACGCGCTCGACGCTGGCGACGACGCAGTAGCCCTTCTGGCCCTGGTCGACCATCGGAACACCGTCAACGTAGGTGAAGCCCTTCTCGTCCTTCTTCACATTGGCGGAGAAGCTGTCCCGGCGCGCCATCTTGGTCGGAGCGTTCTTGGACGCGCTGATCGAGGTGAGGCGCAGGCGGATGAATTCGGCGCGCTTCTCCGAGCGGGTCACGCTGCCTTCCAGCAGCACGGCCGTGTCACCTTTCCTCCACACCCAGCCTTCCAGCGGCACGGGAGTTTGCTGGTTTCGCACTTCGGAGCGCACGGCGAGCTTTTCATCCAGCAGGGTTTTCCACTCGTTGAGCTTGGCCTGGTAGGTCTTGATCGGGATCTCGCCATCGTCGCCGCGGTTGAAGAGGGAGACGGTGGCGTCGCCAGCCTTGCCCTCGCGGCCGCGGATGATCACTTCGCCGACCTTTTTGCCAAGAAGCTGGTAGGACGCCGGATCGGCACGCAGGCCGTCCTTGGCAGTGGAAAGCCATTCCATGCCCTGGAGGATGCGCCGGACGCTTCCGGTCTCGGTCTTCTTGATGACCTCCGGCGCGGGCTTGGTCGCGGTCTGCAGATCCTCAAGTGACTTGGTCCACAGCGCTTCGTCGAAAATCACGCCATCCAGCGAGGTCGCCGGGATCTTGTCCTTGTTGTCTGTGTCCTGCGCATGCAGCGGCACCAGGAGCAGGGCCGCCAAGAGAGCGGGGAAGGAGGATTTCATAAGTGCAAGCGTGTATCAGTGAAACCTTTCATGTCGATCCTCTGTTCCCGGAAAATTCGGCGTTTTATGGAATCGACAGCTGATTTCACACGGTTTTCACAGAATGCCGTGGGTTTCCGGCAGGGAGCCCGGGGGAGACCGTGCAGATACGTCGGGCGGGGAATCAGGTTGTCAAAAACGATGGGACTGGTAGTTCAACGGGGCATGACGCAAGACTCCCGGGAAGCTTTGATCGAGCTGCTTTTCCTCGCGCTTTACTTGGATGACCACCTGTCGCTGGCCGAGGACGGCGTGATCACCGACGCGCTCAATTCGATCGGCTGGGACTCGCCCCATCCGCGGGAAATCTGCATCCTCAACGCCTTCTCCAAGGCCCGCGAAGCGCACAGCTGCGATCTGAAGACCGAGGAGTATCTGGCCGTCCGGGCCGAGGTGATCAAGAAGGCCGGAGCCGAGTCCACCGCCCTGACCTGGCTCTACAAGGTGCTGGGTGCCGATGGCATCTCCGCCACCGAGGACCGCTACCTGAAGAAGCTGGAAAAGCGCTGGTTCGCTTGAAACGCAGTCACTTCTCCTTCGTCAGCATGGTGAGGTAGGTCGTGGCAGCGCTCCCGAGTTCCGACTTGGGATCGAGCTTCTCGATTTCCTTCAAGACCGCGGCCACTCCGCTCTTCTTTTCCGGCCAGCGCTGGTAGAGGGCGAAGCGGGCAGCAAGTGCTTCCTGACGTTGGGCCTTGGTCAGCTGCGGCTTCTTCAGCCATCCGCCGATTTCATCGTCCGCTTCGGTGAACTTTCCGGCCTTGCCCTGGTCCACGGCGAGGTCGAGCAGCTTGCGACCGGGAAAGGAATAGCGGGCCAGCGCGCCGGACCGATCCTCTGGGTCGGCCTTCTTGATCTCCTCGATCACCGGCTGATACACGTTCTTCGGCCCCGCACCCAGGCCGAGCAGATCGAGCCCGGAGGCGAGTTGCGCGGCCTTCTGCGGTCCGCGCATCCCTTCGGACTTCTGCCACAGGTCATCGCGCTTCTTGCGGACGTCGACGGCGCGTTGGATCGCTTGATCGGGGCGGCCGAGCGAGTCGAGCTCGGGCGTTCCCTCGCGCAGGGCGACGAGCCGGCCTTCCTTGTCGAAAAGCGCGATGGCAGGAAGACTGCGCGGCTTCACCACACAGGCCTCATTGAGCTTCGCCAATGCCTCGTCGGCAGGGGAGGGGCGTTCCTTGCGGTCGATGTCCACCAGCAGCAGATCCTTTCCCGCTGCCTTTTCGAAAGCCTCCGAGGTCCACAGCCCCGCGAGCTTCTTGCCCGCCGTGCACCAGTCGGAGCCGTGGAAGAGCACGGCGATGTCCTGCCCGCCGGCCTTGGCCTTTTCCACCGCAGCGGGGAAATCGGCCACACGCTCGGCGGCGAACAATGCCGGGCAAACTACGAGAAAGATAGTAGTTAAAAGCTTCATTGGAGTCGTCGTCCGTAAACGTGAATGGCGGAAAGGTGGAAGACCTCCTTGCGATTGTCGTCCCGCTCGACCTTCACCCAGCTGGCGCGCGGAGCCTTGCCTGCAAGATCGACTCGCCATGGCTCGCCGGGCTTCTCGCTGCGGAAGACCTCCTGCCAGCTCTGTCCGTCTTCCGAGATGGAGACTTTAATCGGCACGATCCGGCTCGCATTGTAACCCGTGGAGGCATCAGCGACGACGATGCCGGAAAGTTCCCCGAGCTTCGGCAACCGGACCACCACGTTCGGATGGACTTCCGAGTCCGTGTGGAGTCGGCCGCCTCTCGTTTCCAGCACGGCTGCATGGCTTTCCGGTGCGTCCCAGTTCGAGGTGGTGGAGAGCCGGATCAAGCCGCCCGAGGACAGCAGTTCGCCGGGGAAAGGAGGGAGTGCTGGCAGCTTCGGGCCGTCCGGCGTGGCCACCGCTTTGGCCAGCGCCTGGAAGGCTTCCACATTGTTCGTGGCCGCGGCGGCGAGGATGGCCGGGCGCAGGGCCTTGCGTGTCGATTCTCCCGCACTGCCGCCGGTGGCGAGTCCTCTGCCGAGCACCTCATACCAAGCGGTGTTGCCACCCTTGCCGAAACGCTCGCTGCCCCAAGCAACCACCGGCGCCAGCCAGTCGGACTTCGATTGGAGCGAGACCACTTGCTCGAAGAACTCCAGCTCCGCGCCGGGTTTGCCTAACAGCTTCACCTGCTGATCGAGCGCCTTCGGCAAATCCCACATGACCGGGCCCTTGTGGCTGGCGATCGCATTATGGAAGGACAGCAGGAAAGGAATGCGCTCATCCGCAGGCACCGCCTCGATCATCGCAGCCTCAATCACCTGCGCCACATCCCAGGCCGCTTCAGGATAGTCGGCCAAGGCAGCGAGCACGTCGTCGTGGACCTTCTTCAGCGCCAGGGGTGCCGGCTTGCGGGCATCCCGCAGCCAGGTGACATACTCGGACCATAGCGGTTGATCGAGCGGCTGGTCTTTCAACGCGAGCAGGTAAGCCTTTTCCGCCAGCTCCGGATTCTTGTCCTTCAGTGCCCGCGCCTGCCAAAGATGGAGCGAACTACGGTCCGTGGCGTACTTCTCATCGAGCACCTTCTCCTGAAGGACGAGCTGGGTCCACGTCTTCCCCCACAGCGAGGTATGAAGGCCGCGTTCCCAGGAAAGCGAATAGGCAGGAGTCCATTCACCCCGTGCCGTCCGCACCGCATAGGCGCAGTGGCCGGGCTCGCCCATCGTGATCGCAGGAATGCCATTCGCGCGCGCCGCCGTCGCGCCGTAGTGGGAAAGCGAGCCACAGACTCCGCCGACTTCGCGCACCCGCTCGGCGTGGATCATCTTGTCGAAGGGCGCGTAGTAATTGCTGCCGTGAATCGAGTCGCCGAAGACGTTCTCGAGTCGATAGGGCGCCTGCCAGCAGGCACCCGTGTAATCCTTGATCGGGAGTTTCACGTGGTCGCGCAGCCAGACCAGCGAGTCTTCGCCCCAGCCACCGGGACCCGCCCAGCCGCCATTGCCGCCGGCAGAAACGACGTAACGCTTTTCCCAAGTCGCCAGCGTGTCGAAAACCGGGTGCAACTTGCCGGCCTTCCGTGAATCCCGGAAGTAGCGGTAGCGCTCGTCGGCTTGGTCCTCCGGCCAATCCTTCTTCGCATACATCAGCGCCACCGCCGCTGCGGTAGTGAGCTCGTTGCGGTCGGCCATGCCACCGCGGTCTTCCTTCCACAGCGCCTCGGCGATCCGCAGCATCTTGGCGGGATCCTCGGGGAGAGGACCGGAAAACATCAGCTCCTCCAGCAGTGCCCCCTGCATGTCGCGGAAGAAGGTCGAGCGCGGGCCGTTGGAGAGCGCCTTCCATTCCTTCGGCCCCAGCACGCGCTCAAGCTCCTCCAGCGCCCATTGGCGGCGGAAGACGGGATCCTCGGCCCTGATCTCAAGTGCCGCTTCCGATTCCGGCAGGGAAACAGCGGCAAGCCCCGTCGCTGGCAAGGCAGCGAGCAGCAGGCAAGGGGAGTGACGGAGCTTCATGGCGTGAAAACGCCATAAAAGCTTCTTTTGTTTCAGATTCCAGACGTAAAAAGACGAAATTCTGCCCAAGGGGCCACTAGAAATCGTTCTTTAGCACCTCGATCGCCCGGCGGCACAGCTCGCGGCCGTAGTCGGTCCACTGGCCTTCGCCCCAGTAGCGGTAGCAACTCGTCTGGCTACACAGCAGGTGGTACAGCGCGTTCTTGTAGCGCGGATCGGACGAGGAAACACCCGGTTTGGTGATCTTCTCCTCAAAGAGCGCGGAGGCTTCCTCCATCGGCCCGAGCACGTGGTCGTAGCCCTTCACCCACGAGATGTCATTGGTCCAGCTCCCGCCGTCCATGTGGAAGGGCTGGGCGTGCTGCTTGCAGTCCTCGATGACCTCCGCGAGTTTTTCAGGCCCGCCGCCGTCCGGCATCCGGTCCCAGATCTTCTTCTGCATCGAGGGCTGGATCGCCGTGAAGTCCGCCTCGCCAATGCCGAGCGTTTCGAGGTATTCGAGATACTCGGTCACATTGACCGCCGGGGTCTCGCTGTCGGAGGCCTCGGCCATCGCTTCGAGGAACTTCGGCGGGAACTCGTTCATCATCACGCCGCCGTTTTCACCGTCGGCAATCTGCGTGACCAGGCGCGGCACCGCCTTGCCCTTGAACTCGACGTTGGAAAGGCTCTTCGCCTCGTAGTAAGGCTGCATCTGTGCGACCAGCTTGGTGTCGCTTCCCTGCGTCTTGATGATGGCGATGATGCTCACTTCCTCGCCCGACGAATTCTTCGCGACGAGCCGATGCGGGAAATGCGGAGCCTTCAGTCCATGCCCCGTGCCGCATTCCTCCACCGTGTGCTCCTGCACCAGCACCCAGCGGTAGCCGGCATCCTTGAGGGTCTTCACGAACTCGTAGCAGACATCCGGATGATTCGGCAGCGCCATCTCGGACGGCGAGAAACCGCGCACGCGATTCAGCGCCTCATGACCGAAGAGCGCCGCGAAGTGATTCTGCCACGCCTTCACATGGAGGCGGAAATCCTGCACTGGCGTCGACGGCGCGACCGCATGGCCCCACGGCGCTCCGAGCCACTCGACACAACGGGAGTAAGCCGGATTGCTGGTCAGCGGGCGCAGCAGATCGATCACCTGCGTCGCACCCATCGAGACCAGCCCATCGAAAAGACAGCCGGAATACTCCAGCATGATCCGCGGCTTTTTCCCCTGCGCGACCAGCTGCGGCACGAACTCGCCAATCCGCTTGTAGCACCATTCGAAAACCGGAGCGTTGTGGTTATCGCCGACACCCTGGTTCTCCATCATCGCCTGGAGATTTCCGATCACCGCTGCCGTGCGAAGGTCACCACCGCCCGCCGGAATCAGCGGCTGGTGCATGTGGAGGGCGCACGCAAAAGCGGCGCGCGCCTTGCCGAAATCGATGTCGCTGTTCGGCAACGCGACCGGGCCGCTGTTGGCCATGGTGGCGGCGACTGCTTCTTCATCGCCGCAGATCGCGGGAATGTGAGTTTCCAAGGTGGGCATGGGATTCAAGGGGAAAGGGGTTGGAGAACGACGACCCTAGCCGCTTGGCCGCGGAGGGAAATCCGTTTCGTCGCTGAAGGAGCAAAATCCCGCTGCCAAACGATCAAGCCGCAGGACGCGAGCGGGACGCCATGCCCGCCGCCGGCATGACAGGCTTCGCGGCAGGCCGCGATTCCGGCTCGGAAAGAATCTCGTCCATCTTCGGCTCGACCAGCGGCCTGCCAATCAGGCGCTCGTAGATCTCGGCATAGCCATTCGTGAAACGGGCTGGGTCGAATTCACTGCGGCTCTGGCGCATGATGCGGGCGATCTCACGCTCGCGGATTTCCTTCGGGCGGAGGTGGAACCACATCGCCTCGTCGATCGCCCAGCGCAGGCCGGCAGCGTTCGGATCGTTGAAGGAAAACCCATTGCCGACCGAGTTCTCCGAATCCAAGCGGCGCACGGTATCGCGCAGGCCGCCGGTGTTGTGAACGACCGGCAGGCAGCCGTAGAGCGGCGCGATCATCTGCGGCAGGCCGCAGGGCTCGAAGAGCGAGGGCATCAGCATGTAGTCCGAGCCAGCAAAGGCCAGCCGCGCCAGGCGCTCGTCGAAGTCACGGATCGCGACCCGCTGGTGGAGGCGGTGGTGATTGTTGATGTGATGCAGGATGTGCTGGTGCGGACCATCGGCCACGACCACCACCTGAAGCTTGCGATCCCAGTAGTCCGAGACGGTGCGCTGGAGAATGTCGCAGAGAAGCTGCGGGCCCTTCTGGATCGGATCGAGACGAGAGGGCCAGAAGAAGATCGCGGCTTCCGGATCCTCTTCGAGGCCGAGCTCGCGTTGCAGGGCGAGCTTGTTCGCGGCCTTGCCTTGGACGTGGTCGTGATCGGCATACGTCATCTCCAGCGACGGGTCCGACTCCGGGTCATAGGACGGGTCGGGAGAATTCAGCACGCCGGACGCGCGGCCGGAGCCCATCTTCTGGCAGATCTCGCCACGCAGGAAGGCACCGCCGTGGTGCTTGCCATCCGCCAACTCTTGAAGGAATCCCGGGCTGACGGTGGTGAGGTGGTCGGCGGCATAGACGCCAGTGCCGAGCATGTGGACCGGCACCGTGGTGCGGCACTGGTGATACTGGCCCGGCGGGCGGAGGAAATAGAGCTGGTTCCAGAAATCGGCCGCGCCGATGCCCGACTGCTCCATGCGCTCCAGCGTCACGTCGCGGCTGTGGATATTGTGCAGCGTGAAGAGGCACTTGATCCCGCGGCGCTTCGCCATCGCGGGCACCAGCCCGGTCATCCAGTCATTGCAGTGGATGATGTCCGGCTGAACCTTCGGGACGATCTGCTGCATCACCTCCCGCTGGAAGACCAGCGCGGTGTTCAGGCACTCGTGCGGGTTGTGGCTGTAGACCCGGTCGAGATTGTGGAAGGCGAGGTCGTCCGCGAGGTGGATGCGCTGGTCGCGCGGATGAACCGAGGAGTTGATGATTTCATCCGGCAGCCGGCCGAGATGATCGCGTTGGAAGAGACGTCGGAAATTCGGCACCGCCACATGCACCTCTGCCCCCAGATCGACCAAGCCAGCTACCAGTGCCGCGGTCGCATCCGCCAGTCCGCCTGCTTTCGCCCGGATCAAGCTGGCACCAGGGCCGAGCGCTGAGGGCAAGTGGGTGATTTCAGGCGTGACGATCAGGATGCGCGGCGGCTTGGCGGTCAATGAATCAGACATGGGGCGGGGCGACGGAAGAGGCTGGAGGGGTGACGGGAAATGCGCGGCAGGACAATAAGGCGTTGCTCCGAGGCTCGGGCCACTCAAACACGGTGGCGATATTGTGAATAACCCGAATCAGCAGTCAGCGTGCCGACCTGCCAGCGCTTCCTGCGTAAAATCTCCCGTAGACGCGAATCGAGATAAATCAACTAACTGTTGGAGTCATTGCGATTCCACGTACGCGAGGCGCATAGGAACCCGGGCCGTCACCCCTGCGTCACGGGAAAGATCTCGACTTTGGCCCGGCCATTGCTCACGACGGAACGCGGCCTGTCTGACCTGTGGATGCAGGCACCCATCGGTCTCATACCCTCGATGAATCGCATTCGTGTTCTCAAACTCGGTTGGGAGTTTCCCCCGTTGATCAATGGCGGTTTAGGGGTGGCCTGCCTCGGTCTTTCACAGGCGCTGGCAAAGCACGTCGACCTTCAGGTGATCGTGCCACGCTCAGCCCCGGAGGCCGATTTTGAGGACTTCAAGCTCACCGGTCTGAACAACCTGCGGGTGGAAGACCTCCAGACGGTGGAGGGAAAATATCACTACGAGAGCTTCGCCGAGATCCAGCGGGTTCCGATTCATCTAGACCCCTATGAGTCGGATGAAACGACCGCTTCAAAGATAGTGCGGGAGCCCGGTGGAGAGATTCGCTTTTCCCAGACCACGCGCACCCAGCTCGACCAGTTCAAGAAGGGCGAGCTCTACGGCGCGGATCTCGGCGACAAGGTGATCGAGTTCTCCAAGGTGGCCGCCAAAATGGCGATGCTGATGGACTTCGACGTTGTCCATGCCCACGACTGGATGACCTTTCTGGCAGGGGTGGAAGTGAAGAAGGCGACCGGCAAGCCGCTGGTCATTCACGTCCATGCCTCGCAGTACGACCGCGCCGGGGCTGATGCCCGCGGCTGGATCTACGATCTCGAAAAGTACGGCATGGAAGAGGCGGACGCCATCATCCCGGTCAGCCGCTACACCGGCCAGATCTGCGCCGGTCACTACAATATCGACCCCGCGAAGATCCACCCGGTCCACAATGGCGCCGAGCCGGTGGAAGCCTTCACGACGAAGAAGCCGTTCCCGGAGAAGCTCGTGCTCTTCCTCGGCCGCCTGACCGCACAGAAGGGCCCGGAGTTCTTCCTGGAGATCGCCGCGAAGGTGCTGGAGAAGACCCGGAACGTCCGCTTCGTCATGGCCGGCACTGGCGAGCGGCTTAAGCCGCTGGCCGAGAGCACCGCCTTCCGTGGCCTGGGCGGCTACATGCATTTCACCGGCTTCCTGAACAAGGAGAAGGTCAACGAGCTGCTCTCGATGACCGATATCTACTGCATGCCCTCCGTCTCCGAGCCCTTCGGCCTGTCCGCGCTGGAGGCCGCCCAGTTCGGCATCCCCGCCGTCATCTCCAAGCAGTCCGGCGTCGCCGAGGTGCTGAAGGGCGCTCTCAAGGCCGACTACTGGGACGTCGACGTGATGGCACAGCACATCATCGATTTGTTAGAGGACGACGAACTCCGTGCGAGCGTCGTCAAGCAAGCGGAGCAGGACATCGCCGCCGCCACGTGGGACGCCGCCGCCGAGAAGGTGGTCGCGATCTACAAGGAGCTGGTCGCACGTCCGCCGCGCCCACCCGGGACTGCCGACCCGCTGAGCCTTTTCCGGGACTGACGGCACGGTCCCTCTCCCCACCCAAGCCATGCACACCTGCCTCTACTTTCAGGTGCATCAGCCGAACCGGCTGATCCCGTATGACTTTTTCCGCATCGGCCAGCACGCCTTCTACGAGGACGATGGCCTGAACGCGGAGGTTCTCTCGAAGGTGGCCGAGAAGTGCTACCTGCCGGCCAATGCCCTTTTCAAAGAGGTCATCGAGAGAACCCACGGCCGCTTCCGCATGACGCTTTCGATCAGCGGCACCGTGATCGAGCAGATGCAGCACCACCGGCCGGATGTGCTGAAGTCCTTCCAGGATCTCGTCGCCACCGGCAGCGTCGAGCTGCTGGCGGAGACTTACTACCACTCGCTGGCGATCCTCCATTCGAAGAAGGAATTCGAGCGCCAGGTCGAACGGCACTTGGAAATCCTCGAGTCGGTCTTCCACGTGCGGCCCCGTGTGTTCCGCAATACCGAGCTGATCTACAACAACGCCATCGCCGCGCAGGCCGAGACCATGGGCTTCGACGGCATCATGGCGGAGGGCGTGCCATGGGTCCTCAATGGCCAGTCTCCGAATTACGTCTATCGCGCGCCCTACGTCACCCGGCTCAAGACGCTGCTTCGCAATTCCGCGCTGTCCGATGACCTCGGCTTCCGTTTCTCCGACAAGACTTGGAATGAGTGGCCGCTTACCCCGGAGAAGTTCGCCACTTGGGTGAAAGGGGCACCCGGCGACGTGGTGAACCTCTTCATGGACTACGAGACCATCGGCGAGCACCAGTGGAAGGACACCGGCGTCTTCGAGTTCTGGCAGCAACTTCCGGAAGCGATGCTCGATGAGGGCATCCATTGGGTGACCCCGGGCGAGGTCGTCGATCTCTTCAGCGCCACCCGCGAGTATGATTGCCACTGGCCGACCTCATGGGCGGATGCCGAGCGCGACCTCAGCGCGTGGACCGGCAATGTGATGCAGCAAGAGGCCATCGCAAAGATCCACCGTCTCGAGGAGGAGGTCCTCGCCGCGAAGGACCCGGACCTCGCGCACGTCTGGGCGAAACTCCAGACCTCGGATCACTTCTACTGGATGTCCACCAAGGGCGGCACCGACGGCAGCGTGCACCAGTACTTCTCGCCGTATGGCACGCCCTACGACGCCTACATTTACTTCATGAACGCGCTCGGCGATCTTCAGGTACGCCTGCGCCGCATTCGCGAGGAGCGGCATGCTGCTGCTCAAAGGACCGGCGGGCTCTGAAAGGGCAGCTTACTGAGACTGCATATCGTTTCGCTTGGGATGATATTCCCCATGCTCTGCGCGCGGCCTAACAGAAGCCTGCCCCCCGGTCCGTGGGTTATTCACAAGTTGCTGGTAATGAGTTCACAAGTGGTCGCTTCATTGAAGCGTGGCGAAACCGTTCCAGCGATGCCCGACCCCACACTTGCCGCACCGGCAGCTCGGTTTTAATCACTCGGTCAGATCTGCCGTTCTCGCTCCCGAATTTTTCCGAGACGTCATTGGAAAAGGCCGAAGGGAGCGAAACGGCGGATAAGTTCCCCCCCCAGAACTGATAAAACGGCTCTTCGTCTCTCCCCCGACAGAAGGCCGCTGGTTATGACCCCGTCCGAACTGCTCCTCCTCTGTCTGTCCCCCCTGTTGCTCGCGCCGGAAACCCAGGCGCAGTCCCCCGGAGTGCAGTCGGGCGGGAAGCCGGCGGAACTGCGATCCTCGGATTGGCGGGAGATCCGTGCAGCCCGTGAGGCGGCTCGCCATGCCATCGTGCCAGAGGCGGACAGCGGCTTTCGCGCGCCGAATCCCGGCCAGGAATGGCAGGCGAAGTTCGATGCCTCCGGCTTCACGGTCACCCCGGATCACGGCACCTGGACTTGGGGACTGGAGCTTTCGGGGGCGGCTCGCGGCGCCATCGAAGCCAAAGGCGGCAGCATCACTCACCGTCGCGATGACCGGATCACCGAGTGGTTTGTCAATGACCGACATGGTCTCCAGCAGGGATGGACGATCCGGGAGCCAGCGGCAAAAGGAGCGCTGTGCTTGCAGCTCCGTGTGCGCGGTGGTCTCAAGCCTCAGCTGGACCCGGACCGGCTCGGCGTCGCTTTCCAGGATGCCCATGGGGAGAATGCGGTCACTTACCGCGGCCTGAAGGCGTGGGATGCGGATGGCCGCGATCTGCCCGCCAGCTTCACCTTGAAAGGTGCCAGCCAGCTCGTGCTAACCGTGGACGATGCCGGAGCGCGCTATCCGGTCACCATCGATCCGATCGCCCAGCAGGCCTACGTGAAGGCCTCTAACACCGAGAGCGAGGACGGCTTTGGAACCTCAGTGGCCGTTTCGGGAAACACCGTCGTGGTCGGCGCTCCCTTGGAGTCGAGCAATGCCACCGGCGTGAATGGCAACGCTTTCAACAACAACGCACCGGCCTCGGGCGCGGCCTACGTTTTTGTTCGCAATGGCGAGACGTGGTCCCAGCAAGCCTACCTCAAGGCCTCCAACACCGGTGATGGCGACGGCTTCGGATGGTCCGTCACCATCTCTAACAACACCATCGTGGTCGGCGCTTACCAGGAGGATAGCAACGCCACCGCGATCAATGGCAGTGGTTCTAACAACAGCGCCTCCGCAGCAGGCGCGGCGTATGTCTTCACCCGCAGCGGCACCACCTGGACGCAGCAGGCCTACCTCAAGGCTTCAAACTCCGGGGCAGGGGATCTCTTCGGCTCGGTGGTAGCCTTGGCTGGAGACACCGCGGTCGTCGGCGCGAACCGTGAGTCGAGCCAGGCGACCGGGATCAATGGCGATGCCTCTAACAACGCGGCCTACGCTTCCGGCGCGGCCTACGTCTTCGTGAGAAGCGGTAACACGTGGACCCAGCAGGCCTACGTGAAGGCATCGGACACCGCTGCCGGAGCCGAGTTCGGATCCTCCCTCGGGATTTCGGGGGAGTCGATGGTGGTGGGTTCTCCCTTGGCGGCGGGTGGGGCAGGGGCTGTCTATGTCTTTGTTCGCAGTGGCACGGTGTGGAGCCAGCAAGCCCGCCTGCAAGCGTCTAACAGCGCGGCCTCCTCGTGGTTCGGCCAGGCGGTCGGAATCTCCGGCGACACCGTGGTGGCCGGTGCCCCCGGCGAGGCGAGCAACGCCACCGGCGTGAATGGCAACCAAGCCAACACCTCCGCCCAAGACGCGGGCGCCGCCTATGCCTTCACCCGGACTGGCGTCACATGGACCCAGCAGGCCTATCTGAAGGCCTCCAACACCGCGGCGAGCGATGGCTTCGGTCGCACGGTTTCGTTGGAAGGCTCCGCCTTGCTCGTCGGCGCGCCCGGAGAGGACAGCGCCGCGACCGGCATGGATGGCAATCAGGCGGACAACACCGCCGCCTCATCGGGCGCCGCCTACGCCTTCTCGAGGGTCAATGGCTCGTGGAGCCAGTATTCCTATTTGAAGGCCTCGAACACCGGGGCAGGGGACGAGTTCGGCAAGTCGCTGGCCATGGCCAATGGCATCGTGGTGGTTGGCGCGGCCCGCGAGTCGAGCAATGCCCTCGGCATCCAAGGTCTCCAGTCGAATAATTCGGCCTTGTGGTCGGGAGCGGCCTATCTGTTTACCATTCCCGTGCTCGGAGTCCCTGAGATCGCGATGTGGCATCAGACCACCGAGCTCTTCGACGCCGGGGCCGGCGTTACCTTCGAGCCCGTGATCAGCGGCACCAGTCTCAGTTGCACCCTGAAGATTCGCAACATCGGCAGCGAAACGCTGCTGCGCGGCACCCCGGTCATCACCGGTCCGGACGCGGCGCGCTTTTCCGTCAATTTCACCGGCTTGCCCACCGACTTCGCCAGCGGTCAGGAGGGCACGCTGGTGGTGACCTTCACCGCACCGTCGATCGCCACCTATCATGCGACGCTGGAGATCCCGAGCAACGATGCCGACGAGTCGCCGTTCGAGGTTCCCTTCACGGCCACCATGATGGCCGCCGCCGATCTCTATCCCGCCTGGGCGGCAGGCGAGGGCCTGACCGGGCCCGCGGCGCAATCGACGGCTATTCCTTTCCAAGACAGCGTGCCGAATCTCCTCAAATACGCCTTCAATCTCGATGGCGACCGTGCCGATACGCGGTGCCTGATACCCGGGACGGGAACCGTGGGACTGCCGGCATTCCGTCTGGTCGGCAGCGGGGCGCAGGCGGTGCTGCGCGTCGAGTATCTGCGGCGGATCGGCAGTGGCTTGACCTACACCCCGAAGGCCTCGACCTCCGTTTCTCCCGGATCATTCGTCCCGATGGTGGGGACAGTCACCGTCACTCCCGTCAGCCCCGGTTGGGAGCGCGTGATCATGTCCGAGCCTCGGAATCCGGCGATCACGCCGCGGGTCTTTGGCATCGTGGAGGTAACTCTTCCCTGAGGTGCCATGCGCGGCACTTGCTCCGCTTGAGGTGGCCACGTAAGGCCTTGCCGTGCCCGATGGTCCCGCTGCCCTAGCCCTCGCCATGCTGGCGGCCTTTTGCATCGGCATGTCGAAGGCTGGCTTCAGCGGCATCTCGTTGATCGCCGTCTTCATCATGGCCGAGCTGTATGGGGCTGTCCCATCGACCGGCATCATGCTGCCGCTGCTGATCGCCGCGGACCTCGCGGTCTATCCGGCCTTTCGCAAGCACGCCTCGTGGAAGCCGGTCTGGAAACTCCTGCCCGCCACACTCGTCGGGCTGGCCATTGGCATCTGGCTGCTGAAAGTGATCCTCACCCAACAGGGATCCGATCAGATCGCCCGCCGCGTGATCGGCGGCTGCATCATGGGAATGGTCGCCCTGCAGGCATTGCGCGCGTGGAAGCCGGACTTCGCCGAGCGCATGGCGAACTCGCGGGCCTTCGGCACCGCTGCCGGCGTCACGGGAGGCATCACCACCATGCTTGCGAATGCGGCCGGGCCCGTCATCCAGCTCTACCTGCTTTCCCGCCGCATCCCGAAGATGGAGCTGCTTGGCATCGGCGCGCGCTTCTTCCTGCTGGTCAATCTGATCAAGGTCCCGCTCAGCGGCAGCTTCAACCTCATCACCCGGGCCACCTTGCTGGACAACCTGAAGTGCCTGCCTGCCATCTTCGTCGGGATCTGGGTTGGCAAGTGGCTGGTCCAGCGCGTCTCGCAGCGGATCTTCGAGTGGATGGTGATCGTCTTCTCGCTCCTCGTCGCCGCCCGCCTGCTGCTGGCGTGAGTCGAATCACTGCCAGTGATACTCCTTCATCGCCTGGTAGTTCTTCCAGGCGAGGTAGCCGAAAAAGAAGATCGTGTAGGTGGAGTCCCGCCACACGAATCCCAGGATGGCTGCGGCCACCGCCGTCGCCACACTGATTTGGAAGGCCCGCTTCTGCGGCGTCACGAACAGTTGGGCGATCTGGCCGCCGTCCAGGGGCAGGATCGGCAACAGGTTGAGGATTCCCCACCAGAAGTTGATCCACAGCATGCTGTTGAGCAGCGACATCAGCGGCGGGCGGTTCTGAATGAACTCCATCGTTTCCGAGGAGACGGCAGAGTCGGTAATTCCGAATAGCGAGAAACCCGCGAAGGTGGCGGCGTCGTGAACGCCGAACATGGACACAAGGATCACGAAGATCAGGCCCCCCAGGAGAAAGCCCGCCCCGGGGCCTGCGGCGATCATCCAGAATCGGCCGCTTCGCGTGAATCGTCCACCATGGTTGGTGGCCAAGCCGCCCAGAGCCCACAGCTGGATCGTCGCGTAGCCACCGCCCAGCCGTCGGCCGGTCAGGGCGTGACCGAACTCGTGAACCAGGATCGAAATCGTGGCAGCGAGGACGAAGATCAGCACGTACTGCATCGCCTCCGGCGTGGCGCTGAAGAGGCCTCCGCTGAAGTAGGCGGTGGCGAGCCAGAACCACGGTTGGATTTCAACCGGGACGCCGAAGAGAGTGAAACGGACCATGGGCGCCGGAGGAAAGACCGGATCCCCACCCGGCGCAAGGGCCGCGCCCGCCTCGGCTAAAAAGGTCACCCGGCCAAAAAAAGCCGCCCGGCAAAGGGCGGCTGGATTTTCCGGAGCAGTCCGCCCGGCGGATCGGGGAGCTGACCCGCCGGGCGGCTGACACGGTCGACACACACACTTCGGGGGGGAAGTCGGCGGCGTGGATCGGGGGGAATCAAGCTGCCGGGTGTCTCGGAACTTCTCTCGGGATTGGGGGGAATCCGTCGGTCAGTCCATATGTTCCTTCGCGGCGGGCTGGGGGGAACCTTTCGCTCGGGTGTCCGGTGAGGGACGGGCGGAGTAGAGGGGAGAATGGTTTAACTAGCAAGACGTTTTTGTGAGAGAAAAAGCCTTGCATGGTATATGATGACGGGAGGCCGATATTCCCGGGGATGAGGTATTTCAAGGCCTTGATTCCACGTGGAATAAGGGTTTCCGAGTGTTTTATTAAGGTGTGTTAAATGTTAGATTATGTCGACCTGCTGTAGATGTTTGATTCAAGTGAATCTTATAGAGCCCGTGTGAGGTCCAAAATCGGCGGATTTTGAACGGAAGCGGAGCTCAGGCGTCGTCAGAGCGAAAATCGGGCCAACGCCGGAGTCGTTAGATCACGACAATACCGTGATCGCGTAATGCGGAATTCTCCCATTGCCCACCATGTGCTTCGAATCGCGGGGTTCCCGCAGATGGTAGCGGGACGACTGCGTCGTTCCGGCTGGGTGCGGACCGCACCGGCAATGTGGGCGGCGATCAAGTGGGGGATTCCTTCCAACTGGAGGGACACAATTCTTCGGCTAAAGGAAAACCGAAGGATCTTCAGGGAGGTGCGAATTCCGCTACTCCGCTAATTCCGCCTATAGGCATACCGGATTAGCGGAGTGCTTCCGCGCGCCATCCGAACGACCGGCCAGGCTCAACTTCCCTTCGCCGCCTTCGGCGCACGCGGCGGGAACTCGAAGCCTACCTTGCCGTCGGCCAGGGAGAAGGTCAGGAAAGCATCGAAGCCGCGCTTGGTCTTGTTCGAGACGAAGCCCTTGATCAGCTCGGTCTTGCCCTCGGCCAGCATCTTGACCACCTGCTCCTGCGGGACTTCCTTCTGGAGGATGGTCTTGCCGATGCGCACACCTTCGGGGTCCTTCTTGGTCTTCAGCTCGGGAATCAAGTAGGCCTTCTCCGTGCCGTAGATCTTCACCTGACGGCCATCCGCCAGCGATGCCGTGCCGACGATCATTTCGTCGGTGAGTTCCACATCGGGCTCGTCCTTGTCGCCGAAGACGAAGTTGATCTTGAACTTGTCGTCGAGCTCCAGCGCCGCATCGAAGGGCTTGTTGAACTTGCTCTTGAAGCCTTCCAGTGGGCCGACCAGGCGCTTGCTGAAAAGCTCGCGTGCCTCGTCTTCCGAAATCAGGCGGCCGGCGATGTACTTCTTCGCCTTGAAGCCGCAGTCGGGCGTCCGGCACTCGTAGGATTCGTCGGTCTGCTTGAGTCCCTCGGTCCCGCACTTCGGGCAGGTGGCCTGGAGGTCGGGGAAGGCGCGATTCTTGATCTCGGCAGCGAGAGACTTGGCACGGACCACGATGTCCTTCGTGTAGTCCTCGATCTCCTTCATGAACGCGGCGCGCTGGAGTTGGCCGTGTTCCATCTGCCGCAGCTTGTACTCCCACTCGCCGGTCATGGCGGGCGAGGTCAGGCCGGCGATCTGCATCTCATTCAGGATGTGGATCAGCCGCATGCCGTTCGGCGTGACGTGCAGGTCGCGGGCATCGCGGACGATGTATTTCTGCGCGATGAGGCCTTCGATGATCGCTGCGCGGGTGGCAGGCGTGCCGAGGCCGCGCTCGGACATGGCTTCGGCCAGCGCCTCGTCATCGACGAGCTTGCCGGCGCCTTCCATGGCGGAAAGAAGCGTGGATTCCGTGAAGCGGGCGGGCGGCTTGGTCTGCTCGTGCTTCACCTCGATTTCCTTCACCGGGGCTTTCTCACCGGCAGCGACCTGGGTGAGCTCGTCCTTGCCGGAAGCGACACCGGGGCGGCGACCGTAGACTTCGAGGTAACCGGGCTTCACCAGCACGCGGCCTTCGGTTTTGAAAGTGTCCGTGATGTCGCCGGTCGCGATGCGGGTCAGACGGGTGGTTTGCTCGAACTCCGCGCTCGGGAAGAACACGGCGATGAAACGCTTCACGATCATGTCGTAGAGCTTCTCCTCGGTGTCGCTGAGCTTCACGAACTTGCCGGTCGGGATGATCGCAAAGTGATCGGAGACTTTCTTCGAATCGAACACGCGCTTCGACTTGTGGAAACGCGGCCCGCTCTCCTGTTTCCCATCAAGCACGGCCCGGGCGTATTTCGCCACGCCGAGGTCGGAGCTGGCGATGTCGCGCAAGGTCTCGCGCACGGTGTCCCCGTAGTCCTCCGGCAGGTAGCGGGAGTCGGTACGAGGGTAGGTGATCATCTTGTGCTTCTCGTACAGCGCCTGGGCGATGGCGAGCGTGCCCTTTGCGGTGAACGGAGCCTCGCGTTGCAGCGTGGTCAGGTCGTAAAGCTGCGGGGAGATCTGTGACTGCGCCTTCTTCTCCTCGGAAACGGTGCCGGTCTTCCCATCGCAGCGGGCCTTGACTGCCTCCGCTGCGGTCAGGTCCCAAATCCGCTCCGGGCGGCCGTGTGGGTTGGCTTCGTTCCGCTTGAAAGCCTCGTCAATCCACTTGCCGAGGTAGTCGCCAGCAGCGACGCCGAAGGTGGCGTGCACTTCATAATAGGCGCTCGGCTTGAAGGCCTGGATCTCGGCTTCACGGGCGGACAGGATCGCCAGCGTCGGCGTCTGGACCCGGCCGGCGGCGGTGATGTTGAAGCCACCGTGGCGGGAGCGGAAGCAAGTCAGGGCGCGGGTCGCGTTCAGGCCGACCAGCCAGTCGGACTCGGAGCGGCACTTCGCGGCATCGGCCAGCGGGCGCATTTCCTCGTCGGAGCGGAGTTTTTCCCAGGCATCGATGATCGCCTGGTTGGTCATCGACTGCATCCACAGCCGTTTCACCGGCTTCTGGATCCCGCCGATGTCCATGATGTAGCGGAAAATCAGCTCGCCCTCGCGGCCGGCGTCGCAGGCATTGACGACTTGGTCGACATCCTTGCGCTTGGCCAGCTTGAGCACTTGTTTCAATCGGGCCTCGGAATCCGGGATTGGATCGAGCTCGAAACGGTCGGGAATCGCCGGCAAAACCTCGAATTTCCAAGGCAGTTTCTTGCCGTTCGGGCCGGTCGGCATGCGCAATTCGACCAAATGGCCGACGGCCGAGGTGATGATCGCGTTGTCGTTCTCAAACCACGAATCACGGCCGGATCCCTCCTTCTCGAACTTCCCCAGAGCCTTGGCCAAAGCCTTGCTCAGGTCGGTCATCACGGAGGGCTTTTCAGCTATGATAAGGATTTTACCCATGAAATTCGGCAGGTCGGTCGACGGCGACGCACTAGACGTGCCGGGGCCAACTTGGCAAGGGCATTCCTGAAACCGGCGGCCAATCCCCGTAGGGGATGAAAATTTTGCCCGCCGGCATTTCCCCTTATTAATACAGCGGTTTTGCTCCCTCCGGGCCCGCCAGAAGCTCGTCCCGCCAGCCATTCGCCAATTTCGTCCTCAATCGCATGGAGAACCCCAAAAGGACGAATCCCGACACCGAAAACAAGATCCAGAGCAGCGGGAAAGCCGGCTCCCCGGTGAAAAGGGAAATCATGGACAGGACGAAAAACCCCACCGAGACCGCGGCGAGGAGCTGATCGAGGATTTCCATGGCCACATAGGCTGGCAGCCGGTGGCCCGGCATCCGGTAGTGGTGGGAACCATTCAGCCACGAGACCGTTGCTACCATCGTATAGCCGATGAGATTTGTCATGAGGGATGCCCAGAGCCATTTCAAGCTGATGAGCCGTCCTGCCGAGGGCATGGCGATTAGGTAAACCATGCTCGCCATCGTGGCGAAGAGGCCTCCCAGCCACATGAGCACGCTGGGCAGGCCGAGCAGCATGGTGGCCATGACCCGAATCGCGCGCGGCATCGCGACTGGTGCTTCTATTTCTTCGATCCTGTCCATCCCGGGCCCTCCTTCCTAGCTGCCGGTGCCAATCGGGGAAGTCGATTCCGCGCGCCAGATGCTCCCCTTTGACCGGAGGGTTCGGTGGGTTGTCACCAGCAAGAGAATCATGATTGCCTCAAATAACGTCCAAACCAAGCAGAGCATCGCTTTTTTGTCCGCAAGCGAGCACATTGCGGCGAGGGCACCGCCCACGACTGCGACGGCCAGCAACCCCTCGAGTAGCTCGAGGCCGAGATAGCCGGGGAGCCTCGCACGTGGCATCCGATACCGCTTGCCGCCATTGATCATCTCCACGGTGGCGACCATGGCGAAGCCGATCGCAGAGCAGACGACTGATCCTGCCAAAAAAATGAGCGCCGGGAGCTGCTCGCCGGGCGGACATTTCACGAGCGCCCAAGAGGAGAAGAGGCAAGAGACCATCCCGACAATCCACATGAGGCCGCCGGGAATCCCGATGAGGAGGAATGCGATGGCGCGGACAAACGGAGGCATGGCGTCTGATGGTAAGGCGCTAGGCGGGCCGGGGGCAACTTGGCAACGGCTTCCTGAGACCGGCTAGGATCCCGTAGGGAAAAATTTGCGGAAATGGACCCGGATCGCCCGGCAGGTGGGTGGTTTCAGAAGCGTTCTTCCTTCTCTTCCGAGACCCATTTTTTTCTGTGGGAACGGTAAAACACGGTAATGGCAATGCAACCCGAGGCGGCGACGAGGATCATGGCGGCCAGTCGCAAATCAAAGGTTCCGCTGAACAGGTCGACTACTAGGCCAGACAGGCAACCTATGAAGATTCCTCCGAGCAGAAACGCCGTGAATTGGTAGCCGATGAGTGCGGGAAGTCGTCTGGTGGGAAGGAGTTCGTAGTGCGCCCCGGTGAGAAATCTGCCGGCGTGGAACATCAGGAAGCCAACGCAGGAAACCGCCGCCGATGCTCCAATGTGGATTGCTCCGTCAGGCCAAAAGATGTCCAAGCCGACCGACGTGGCAGCGACGCTGCCGATGAAGGTGACAAAGCCGCAAAGCCAGAGGATCATTCCCGGCCATCCCAAGAAGAGAACAAAGATCGAGCGCCTGAAGAGCGATGACTGCGTCGAATTCATCGCTTCACGTAACGGAACCCCGGCAGCGCCCGGACCAACCTCCGCATCTCCAGCTTCATGAGCGTGGCCGAGACCGTTTGGGCGGGCAGTCCGGTCCGTTCGATCAAGCGGTCCACGCCCGATTCTCCCTCGCCGAGTGCCGAGAAAACCTTCGCCTCCTCCGGCGGAAGCTCGGGCACGGCTTGGCTGTCGGCTTCCTTGACGGATGACTGCCGGGCGAAGGGCAGCTCGCCGAGGTCGTCGGCGATGTCGCTGGCGTCCATCACCAGCGTCGCGCCGTCCCGGATCAGCTTGTTGCAGCCGGTGGAGGTCGGCGCATTGATCGGCCCCGGCACGGCATAGACCGGCCGGCCGTAGTCGCTGGCGAGATTCGCGGTGATCAGCGAGCCGGACCACGCCGGGCACTCGGTCACCAGCAGCGCCTCCGACCATGCGGCCACGATGCGATTTCGCTGCGGGAAGGTCTGCTTGTCCGGCGCGGTGTGAAGCGGGAACTCGCTTACCACCGCGCCATGGCCGGAGGCGATCTTCTCGGCAAGCCCGAGGTTTTCGGCGGGGAAGAGCTTGGCCAATCCCGAGCCCAGCACCGCCACCGTGCGGCCGCCCGCAGCGAGCGCCGCCTCATGCGCCACCGTATCAACACCACGGGCCAGGCCGGACACGATCGTGAACCCGGCGTGCGCGAGTTGATAGGAGAGCTTCTTAGTCGCCTCGCGGCCGTAGTGAGTGATGCGCCGCGTGCCGACCACGCCGATCGCATGGCGGTCGCGTTCTTCCAACTTCCCCCAGACGTAGAGGAAAAGAGGCGCATCGTAAGCCTGTCGCAATGCCGGGGGAAACGTGGGATCCGCAGGGGTGACCAGCGAAAGCCCGCGCTGCTTCACTTCTAGCAGCTCCTTCGAAGGATCGGCGTGATCCTGCCATTTCAGGAGAATGCCCGCTGTTTCCGCTCCGATGCCATCCACCTGCATCAGTTTGTCCTTCGTCGCGCTGAGCACGTCCTCGGCGGAATCAAATCGTTCTAACAGACGGCGGACCCGCACCGGTCCGATCTTCGGCAGCAGATTGAGGGCGACGAGGGCTTCGAGGTGGGTCATGGGGGAGACAAGGATACCAAAACTAGGATCGCCACTGCCCGAGCTGTTCCGGGAACGGGCAATCGGCGCAATCGCTCGCGTCTTCCAGGCAGAAGTCGCGGTAAATCTGCAGCAGCGCTTGATGGTGCGCGGCCTTCTTCAGCCACGTCGCCGCGGCGTCCTCGCTGCCGAATAGCCGGATCGCACAACGCCGGACCTTCTCATTCCGCGCACCGGCGGCGAGCTTCAAGTAGCAGTCGAAAGGTTCGCCTTCATGCAAGGCGAGCGGGAACAAGTGATTCGCCAGCAATTCAACCGCCTGCGCCTTTCCGAACAAGGCCAGCGGCTGTGCCGTCGCCGCGGACGCCAGCGTGTAGCGCTTCGTCCAGAACGGGTCATCGAGCTTCGACAGGAACTTCACCAGCGCATCCGCATCGAGCGGCCGTGACGTGGCGAGCTTCCGGAATTTCGGCCACTCGCGGACCACCGCAGCGAGCGCCGCCACACGCCGGTGCGGATGATTCGCCGGCCGCTGGCCACCCGCCTTCCACGGGATCGCATGGGTGGACTCCCACTGGCCGCGCGCCTTCCACCAGGTTTCCCATAAGCCGCGCAGGTGCTCGCGGGTGTCCGCCGGTGCCTTCTCATGGAGATCCGGCGAGAGAAAGCCGGCGGCACCAAACAGCAGCGCCTCGGTGTGCGCAGGATCTTCGCGTAGTGCCGAGAGCGGCATCCGCTGCGAAAGCAGCCTCATCGCGAGCGCATTCGCGCGATAGCCAAGTGTTTCCGCCACCGCCTGATAGAGTGCGGCATCGCGACCATGGGCATCGGCGATCCTTGCGAAACGGGCCGCCTTCCGCGCCGCCCGATGCTCCGCTGCCTCGCGCAATAAATGGGCCACGGCCACCGGTGGCATCGCCGCCAGCGGATGCACGCAGCGTCCCGGCTTTGCGATCGCCGTCTCGCTCCGCGGATGTTGGAGCGCTTCCTCTAACAAATCCCTGGGAATGATTACCCTCGGCACGTCGCGATGGCCGAGCGTGCGGGTGAAGCTCTTCGGTCCGCCGTCGCCGAAAACCACATGCAATACCGTATCTTCGAAAGCCGGATCAGCTCCATGACCGTGCGCTTCCCAATCCGCCGGACGCAAGTCCAGCTCGATCGGCCCCTCGCGCCTCTCCCCGGCGATCTCGACCGCCGCGTGCAGGAAATCCGGCCCGGCCGAACGGTTCCACTCGCCGAATTGTACGATGCGCACCGTATTTCCCGCTGCGTCGCTGAAATCCCGCCCGAAGGCCCCGGCGAACCACAGCGCCTGAAGCTCCAGCTCCGGAGGTAGTGCAAACGCCGATGGCTCGGCCACGCCGGACCGGTCCCACACGGCAGCGAGCAGTCCCGAGTAGTTCTTCATTTCTGAGGGGGCTGCGGCTGGGCTGGCGGCGGGGGTGGGGGATCCAGGATATTCAGCCACGAGGTTGCCGCGAGCGACTCCGGGATGTCTGCATACAGGGTGCGCGCGCCGCGCAGCACCTTGATCGCCTCGGCCTTCTTGCCGGCCTCGCGTTCCATGGCCGCTAGGTGCAGGTCCATCCGCAGCCGGTCCGGCTTGTCCGCGTAGTAGAGCTTGGCCTTGCGGAACTCCTCGGCCGCTGCCGTCTCCTCCTTCCGGTTCGCGAGTGAAAGGGCCTCCGCTTCTAACAAGACACCGCTTTTCATCCGGTCCGCCGCTTCCCGCAGCATCGCCTCCAGCTGCTTCGGGTCATCCTTCCAGCGCAGGGCCGCCAGCCGCATCGCGCGGTAGACCCGGTCGGCGTCGGCCTTCTCGCCGCTGCCATCCAGGTGAATGAAGGGCCGGTAGAGCGGATCGCCGATTACGACGTTCTGCCAGGAAAGAACCGGCACCGCCATGTAGGCGGCCTCCACCAGCGTGTAGCCTGCCATCAGGCGGGCATTGAAGATGTCGAAATTGTGGGTCAGCGGCAGATAGGGCTCGTAGACATTGCCGAGCGTGGCGGCAGCACCCTTCGCCAGCAGCGGGGCGCACCAGTTCTTGGTGGCATCGCGGAGCTGCGTGGCACTGAAGGAGTGCAGATGCACCGCCACCGCACCCTTCTTGAACTTGAAGTTCGGGTTGGTGAAGGGCCCGTTCACATTCCAGTCATACCATCCGAAATAGAGGGCCGTGTCATGCAGTGGGTAGTTCGTCGGCAGGGTATCGGGAAAGCGGTCGATGATCACCGGAATGCCAGCATCGCGATGGGCCTTGGCCACCTTCTCCATCGCCGGGTCACCTTCCGGGCTCTCGAGATACTTTTGCGACAGGTCGACGACGGACATTCCCCACAGGCCGGTCTGCTCCGTCTCGATCGCGTCCTTGATCATCTGCCCGCAGATCTCCTTGGTCGGCCCGTCAATGCGTCCCACCAGGGTCATCGGCAATCTCGCCTCGGCGGCGGTCTTCTCCTGCTTGAAGTAGGGGTTGTTCACCATGCCCTCGACGGGCACGCCTTCGTTCCCCAGCAGGGCCAGCTCCGAATCCACCGCGGCCTGGGTGGTGTCGGTGAAGGGCTGCTTTCCCGGCGGCGGCGGAAGCGCTGGTCCAGTGCCGGCGATCCGGCTCGGCACGCCCCGCATGCAGACCAGGATGCGGATCTTCGACTGCGTCGGCGACAAGTTCCCCTGGGCATCGCGGCCGCGGACCCACCACTCGCGGCGGTCATACTCGCGGATCAGCCGGTTGCGCAGCTTGTCATCGAAATCCTTGCGGGAGATTTCCTCCGCATCCGGAAGTTCCAAGCCCACCAGATGGTCCGCGGGAATGCCGCGCACCTTGGCATAGAACTCCGCCAGTGCCTTCGAATCCTCGGACGTGGAATTGAACAGCACCGCCACCGACGCGGGCTCGGGAGGTGCGGGCAGGGCCTGCAAAACCCCGCAAAAACATAACAATAAGCCGAGTCGCCGCATCACCCGGCGAACAATGCCTGTTGGAGACGGCGAGGCAAGCCCGGGGAGGGGGCCGGAACCGGCAGAAATTTCGGATTTCCGAAATGCTTTTGTTGCGATTGAATGCCGCCACCTTGATCGAGATTTTCCCATCCTTGGCCCATCCCGTCTGGTACGTGCCGGCCTTCCTGATCGGCGCCTGCATCGGGTCGTTCCTGAACGTGGTCATTTATCGCGTGCCCATCGGGTTGTCGGTAAATGAGCCGAAGCGCTCCTTCTGTCCGAAGTGCAAGGCGGACATCCCGATGCGCCTGAACATCCCGCTGATCAGCTGGCTGTGGCTGCGCGGGAAATGTGCGAACTGCCGGGCTCCGATCGCCTTCCGCTACTTTGGGGTGGAACTGCTGACGGCGGTGCTCTTCGCGGCGATCTGGTGGTTTCTCCAGACCTCGGTGCCGCTCGGTCTCTTCCTCAAGCCGGAGCTCGGCGCACTGCTGCCGCTGTGGATCATGGCCGGCTTGTTCGTGGCGATTGCCTTCATCGATATCGAGCACCTGATCATCCCGACCTCGTTCACCACGGCGATTTCGATCGTGGGCTTGGGCGCGGCGGCACTGTGGCCCCGGTTGCCGGATCTCTCCGGCTGGGCCAGCCTCGATCCGTTGTTGGCCGATGGCTTGAAGCAGTCCGTGCTCGGCTGGATCATCGGCTTCTGCGGCCTTTGGTGCATGGTGCTGTTAGGAAAGCTCGCCTTCGGGAAGAAGAAGATGGAATTCGCCGAGCCGGTCGCATGGAAGCTGATCGAGCCGGAGAACGACGTGGACCCGATCTTCTTCGAGATGAATGACGAGAAGACCGCATGGTGGGACATCTTTTACCGCAAGACCGACCGGCTGATCCTCACCGCGACGGAAGTCATTGCCAATGGCGAGAGCCATGGAGCTGGCGAAGTGACGATCCGGGAACAGAGCGTGGAACTGCCCGGGGGAACGGTGATCCCGCTGGATGAGCTGAAGTCGCTGGAAGGAAAGGGAACCCGCGCCGTGATCCCTCGCGAGGCGATGGGAATGGGCGACGTGCACCTCATGGGAGCCATCGGCGCCTTCTTCGGTTGGGCCGGTGTTTTCTTCAGCCTCTTCTCGGCGTCCCTCTTTGCGATCGTGGCCGCGGTCTTGGGTCGGATCGGTTTTGGCAAGCAGCTTCCTTTTGGCCCCTTCCTGATCCTTGGCGCACTGACCTGGATGTTCGGCGGATGGAAGCTCGCCGAATGGTATTTTAGCAGGTTCACGATCGGCCACTAAAGCCGGTCAGTGGCAGCACGATGGCAGTTCCTTTTCCTGCACTACCTCCGGGGTTCGGACCGGAAGCGTATCGTGCAAGCGCCACGCCAGCACCAGAGCGGTGACCAGGGCCAGTCCGCGCTGGATGCGAGCCATGCCGGTGGGCGTGAGCTTCTTCCGCAGTCGCTGGAATTGATGCTGCACCACCCACAGCAGCGGCACCGTGCCGAGGCCGAAGGCGAGCGCCACCTCCGCGCCACGCGCCGCGGATCCCGAGGCAAGCAACGCGAGGAAGACCGCATACAGCGGCCCACAGGGAAGGAATGGCGTGAAGAGGCCAGTCAATCCCGCGCCGGCAATCACCGGCAGCTTCATCGTCCTGAAACGCAGCCTCGCGATGAAGCGCATCAGGAAGGCGGGGCGTGGGATCTTCTTCTCCAAGCCCGTGGCTAACAGCAGCAGCGCTGCCACCAGTGCCCACGGCAGCAGCACCGCCGGCGAATGGAAGAACCAGCCGAGCGGCTCTTTTCCCAGTGCCCCGCACAATGCGCCAATCGTGCTGTAAGCGAAAAGCCGTCCCGCGTGGTAGGCCGAAGCCGCGGTCATGCGCTCGCTCTCGCTTTTCGCCATCATGCCGACTCCGCACGCCAGCGGACCGCACATGCCAGCGCAGTGCAAGCTGGTGGCTAGTCCGGCCACGAGGGCTCCGGCGAGCGTCAAGTCCATGGTGTGGGGAATGACGAATTCAGAATGTCCGAATGTCGAAGGGCTCCTGTTCAGGGCATTTCATTCGTCATTCGGAAATTCGTCATTCGGCCTTAATTTCGATCTGCTGCGGGGCTTGCTTCACGGCCACGGTGATAAGAGCGGTCCATGCCGTGATCAGCAGCAGAAAGGCGAAGCAGACGAAGATCCATGGATGGCGGACGAAGAAGGCGGGACGTTCGGAGTTCATGATGGGTCAGGGTTGAGGAGTGGAAGGCTCGGGGCCGAGGAAACGCATCTGGTGACGCAGCACCACGTCACCCGGCTCTGCATGGATTTCGATTTCGAGGTCGGCGGCTCCGCGATAAGCTGTCGTGGGAGCCACTACGATGGCGGGGCGGGTGATCTCTCCGCCCGGCGGTACCTCGATGGAGGTATCGGCGCCGCTCAGCGTGTAGCCTTCCGGCGCGTTGGAGAGATGCAGCGTGAAACGAGCGGGCTGGTTGCGCTTGTTGTAGAAGCGGACCTGGTAGTGGTTTCGCACCGCCGTGGCATCGGTGTAGAAGGGTTGGCCGCGCATGCGGGTGAAGTCGGCAGTGAAGGGCCGCGCTTGTCTCCAGCCCGCGATCGCGAAGGCGATCAGCCCCAGCGCTCCCAGAATGGTGTAGGCAATCACGCGCGGGCGGATGAGGCGGCGCTTCTTCCCGGTGAGGCCATTCAACGAATCGTAGCGGACCAGTCCTTTCGGCCGGCCGATCTTCGTCATGATGTCGTCGCATGCGTCGATGCAGGCGGCGCAGCCGATGCACTCGAGCTGCAGGCCATTGCGGATATCGATGCCGGTCGGACAGACATTCACGCAACGCCGGCAATCGATGCAGTCGCCCGTCACCTTGCCCTTGGAACCACGGGGCTCGCCGCGCTTTTCATCGTAACCGACGTTCACCGTGTCGTCATCGGTCAGCGCACTCTGCAAGCGGCCGTAGGGGCACATGATCACGCAGAACTGCTCACGGAACCACCCGAAGCAGAACCACAACGATGCGGTGAGGAAGATGACGATGCCAAACGAAGTCGCGTGCGCCAACGGTCCCTCATGCATGTGCTCGTAGAGCCGCGGGATCGAGACGAAGTAGGAGAGGAAGACGTGGGCGATCAGCGCGGAGCAGATCGCGTAGAGCAGGTGCTTCGTCCCGCGCCGGGCGATTTTCCCAGCGCTCCACGACGCGGCATCCAGCTTGCGGCGCGCGACCGCATCGCCCTCGGTCCAGCGCTCGATGCGGCGGAAGACGTGGTCAAGGAAGACGGTGTAGGGGCAAGCCCAGCCGCACCACAGCCGGCCTAACAATGCAGTCACGAAGAACAGCGTGAAGCCCAGTCCCGTGACGCCGAAGAACATCACCCACAGGTCCTGCGGGACCAGCGTCAGGCCGAAGACGTGGAAGCGGCGCTGTTCGACATCGAAGAACAGGGCCGGGTTGCCATTGATGGGAATCCACGGCAGCGCGATGTAGATGGCGATCAAGAAAGCGCCGAAGATCCGCCGCGCGGTGGTCCACTTTCCCGACACGTCCGCAGTGTGCAGGAAAAAGCGCGATCCATCCTGATTGATCGTGGTGACGGAATCGAGGTTCGGACGCTTCTGGACCGGGGAAGACATGATGGAGCGGACAGGGGAACGGTGGCAGGCCGGCGGCTCCGTGACTGCGCATCCTCTCGCAGAGAGTCCGCGGATTCCACCTGTAGCGGAACGACTGCGTCGTTCCGGCTGGGCACGGGTCGCATCAGCAATTCAAGCGGCGCTTCCCCTTCAAGCATCGCCCCGCCGGAAGAGCGCAGCCCTCCCGCTACATGGGCTGAGCGCTTCCAGCCGTCTCTTGCAGCTTCGCCATTCATCCATCGAACATTCGGTCTTCGAACATTCGAATTCGCAGAGCGCCAAACCATCGGGAACAGGCTGAACAATGGCTTGGAACAGTCGTTCGCGGAAGCGTGGGTGATCGTGGTGGTGGTCGGTTTCGTTGGTTTTCATTTGGGGGGATCGGTAAAGGCAGCACTCAGCCGCCGAAGTCCTTCGGATTCCTCGAAATCAGGAACGCCGTCAGCTCGGCGATCTGTTTCGGCGTGAGCATCTGTCCCCAGGCCTGCATCTTCGCGCCATTGTTGCCGGGGGAGTCGGCTGGCGTGCCCTTGTTGATCAGGTTGAAGATGTCCATCGGCTTCGCGCCATACTTCCACTGGCCGTCGGTGAGGGGCAGGCCGGGCAGCGGGATCTTGTTGCCGCCCACGTTCATGGTAGCGCTCAAGTCGGCGGCGTGGCAGGCGACGCAATTGATCGAGAACGTCGCTTCTCCCGATGTCACGATCGACGGATCGGTGGACCACTTCGAGATCAGCGTGGCGTCATCGAGCGATGCTAGCGTGGCAGCAAGCTCCTTGTCCTTCTTTTCCTGAAGCGCGGTGACCTCCGCGATGATGTGCTGCTGGTCCGTCTTGTAGACAGCCGTGTGGTAGTAGAGCACCCAGTAAGCAACGAACCACACGATGCCACCGTAGAAAGTGAAGAGCCACCAGTTCGGCAGCTTCTGGTCGAATTCCTGGATGCCGTCGTACTCGTGCTCGCGCAGGATGACCTCGCCCTTCTCCTTGGCGTAGTCGCCGCGTTTGATCTCGTCGTCGGGATTCATGGATCGGAAGGTTTGTCGGAATCGTTCAAGGGAAGGTCGGCCATGCGCTTTTGCTCGTCTGGCTTCAGGCGGATCGCGCGCAGCGTGGTGACGAGGAAGACGGTAAAGAGGACGCCGAAGGCGATCATCGGGACGATGGTCGCCCAGTCTTCGAGGATGACGCGTTTGAACATGGCAGTATCACGGGTTGGCGGAGGTTTCGCCCTTGCCAAAGGCCTTGGTCTTGTCGGTGACGTTGCGGTAGCTGTCCGGATCGAGCGGCACTGCCGCGGGCGGGCCGTCCTTGTGGATCTCGTGGTAGGTGCCGAGCTTCTGGACGTAGGCGATCAGCGCGACGACTTGGCTTTCCGAGAAATGGCGGACCAGTTCCTCGGTGCTCGCGCCCTTCATCGGCTCGTAGCCGACGGGTGAAGATCCTTCGAAGAGCGAGCGGGCGATGGCCATGCCTTGTTCGCGGGCCTGCTGGTCGATCTCATCCTTCGTCCATGCCGGGAAGGGGACACCGAGTTGGCGTTGGACGGCGATCTTGTTCGGCAGCGATTTGAAGTCGGTCTTCTGCTCGTAGAGCCATGGGTAAGGGGGCATGTTCGAGTCGTCATTCGCCCAACGCGGGTTCATGAAGTGGAACCAGTGCCACTTGTTGTCGCGCTTGCCGGAGCGGACCTTGTCCGAGCCCTGGACGAAGTTGCCGCCCTCACGGGCGAGGTCGGGCCCCGTGCGCTTGGAGCCCCATTGATACGGGTAATCGTAAAGCGACTCGCCGAGGTGCGAGAAGTCGTCCTTCACGCCGGCACGGCCGTAGCGCATCACATCCGGCATCAGCGTGCGGATCATTTGCGAGTGGCAGTTGTAGCAGCCCTCGCTGACGTAGAGATCGCGGCCGGCGAGCTCGAGTGGTGTGTAGAGTTCCTGTAAGCGCCCTTCGATGTTCTTCTCGCGGTTTACCAGCAGCGACGGGACGATCTGGACGCTGCCGCCGATGGCCACGGCGATGAAAGTGAGCAAGGTGAAGGGCAGGTAGTTCCGCAGCAGGCTTTCGTGCCACTGGTCCCAGGCACCGCCCTTGGCCTTGAAGACGCGGACGGCCTTGATCACCAGCAGGATCGTGGCTAGCAGCGCGGCCTTGTCGGCATGCGGCGGCAGGAAGAACCACAGGATCATCATCGCGAGCGCGGCCACGCAGTAGGCGACCGGATCGCTGAAGAGGGCTTCTCCGAAGCGCAGGCGATCGTAGGTCTTCTCCGGCACGGCGACTTCCACCGTGTCATCGGTCGCCTTGCCCGAGCGGGCGGTCATGAAGATATTCAGCGCGCAGAAGAAGAAGCCGAGCAGGTAGAGTCCGCCGCCGAAGGAGCGCAGGATGTAGGGGAGCTGGATCGCCTTGAGCGTTTCCACGAACTCATACTTCAGCGTGGTGCCGCCTTCTGCGACTTCGCCAAGCATCAGCCCCTGCGTGATGCCGGCCGTCCACATCGCCGTCACGTAGAGCAGGATGCCGACGAGCCCGACCCAGAAGTGCATGTTGGCGAGCGAACTCGACCACAGTTTGGTTTTCCACAGTCGCGGAGCCAGCCAGTAGAACATGCCGGCGGCCATGAAGCCATTCCAGCCGAGCGCACCGGAGTGGACGTGACCGATGCCCCAGTCGGTGTAGTGCGAGAGTGCATTCACCGCGCGGATCGAAAGCAGCGGTCCTTCAAACGTGGCCATGCCGTAGAAGGTGATCCCGGCGGCGAAAAACTTGATCACCGGATCGGTGCGCAGCTTCGCCCATGCGCCGCGCAAGGTGAGCAGGCCATTCAACATGCCACCCCACGAGGGAGCCCACAGCATCAGCGAGAAGAGCATGCCAAGCATCTGCAGCCAGCGCGGCAGCGAGGTATTCAGCAGGTGGTGAGGCCCGGCCCAGATGTAGATGAAGACCAGCGACCAGAAGTGAACGATTGAGAGACGATAGCTATAGACCGGCCGGTTCGCTGCCTTTGGCAGGAAGTAATACATGATCCCGAGGATCGGGGTCGTCAGGAAGAAGGCGACGGCGTTGTGGCCATACCACCACTGCACCAGGCCATCCTGCAGGCCGCCGAAGATCGGGTATGAGTGGATCCACGAAGTCGGGATCGAGAGGTGATTGACGATATAGAGCATCGCGACCGTCACGATGGTGGCGATGTAAAACCACAGCGCGACGTAGAGGCTCGGCTCATTGCGCTTGGCCAGCGTCCAGAAAAAGTTGATCCCGAAGATCACCCAGACCAGTGCGACCGCGATATTGATCGGCCAGATCAGCTCGGCGTATTCCTTCCCGCGGGTGAGACCTGCCGGTAGGGTGATCGCTGCCGCCACGATGATGAGCTGCCAGCCCCACATATGGATCTTGGAAAGGAGATCCGAGGCCGTGCGCGTCTTGCACAATCGCTGGGTGGAATAGTAGATGCCCGCGAAGGCCATGTTGCCGACGAAGGCGAAGATCACCGCATTCGTGTGCAGTGGTCGCAAACGGCCGAAGGTGATGTATTGCAGGCCCTCGCCTTTGAACAAACCGCCGGTGATGGTCTCGATGAACTTGCCGTTCATCTGCCACCACGAGAGCTGGGTGGCGCAGATCACGCCGACGAGCATACCCACGATGCCCCACACGATGGAGGCGATCATGAACTGCCGCACCGTGCGGTCGTCGTAGGTGATAGTGGTGGTCTTGGCGGTCGCGGTGTTCATTTCGAAGTCGGGGTGTCGTCGTCGAGGGGCAGCAGGGAATCGCGTTCGGGCGACGAACGGCGCGAGCGGCGGAACTCGCCGGCGAAGCAGAAGATGAAGATCCCGGCCAGGCAGGAGCTCACGAGGATGGTCAGGGCGATGACGTTCATGGCATCACGGCCAGTAAAATGCGGCCGCATGAACCCGTCCCCGCGCCGCTTGCCAGAGAGTGCGCGGATTCTATCAAACCGTGTCCGCCATCTCGCGTGTGGTGCTCCACTCAAGGTAGGTGTCGCCGATGATCGATGGCAGCGAGCGGTCGCTGAAAAGCTCCGGCCGCAGGATGAGGTGGAGACCTTTCCCGTCGGCGGGCGCCGGTCCCAAGGAGACGCGGAAGACGTTGGTGAGATCGACGCATCCCTCGACTGCAAGGAGGCCATCAAGCACCGCATGACCGCGCCGGGCGAGCGCCCCCAGTACCTTGCGGCGGCTGCAGGGGCTGTTCGGCGGGCAATTCTTGCAGCCGTCGTCCATGCCCAGCAGACTCCGCTGGGTCGGCGTTTCGGAGATGGCTTGGATCAATTCCGGGGCGAAGGCGGTCCATCTGCCTGCTGCGTCATCGTCAAACTCATTCAAATGTCGGGCAATCGCAGGAGCGAGGCCGGCAGGAAGCTCCGGGAAGCCATGAAGCACCACGCCCGGCGCAGCGGTCCGGGGAGCGAGGAACCATCGATGGAAGGCGGGTAGATTGCTGGCGAGCATGACCCGGAGCGTAGGAGTCCGGGCGGGCTTCTGCTGCGCATCCGTTTCGAAAAGGCGCGCGGATTTTCTGAAATCAGCTAGCGGCGAGGGGGACCGGAAGGCAATGCAGCGCAAAAAACGTTCGCCATCCCGCGCCGGGTCGTTCGGAATCCCGCCTGTGATCCATCCGACGGCGATCATTTCCCCGGAAGCCAAGCTCGGCGCGAACGTTCGCGTCGGGCCCTACTGCGTCATCGAGGCCGGAGTCGAACTCGGCGACGGCTGCGTGCTCCACTCCCACGTCGTGCTCGGTGGTCCGTCCCGGATCGGCAAGGACAACGAGTTCTTCCCGTTCGCCGTGATCGGCGGGAAAACCCAGGACCTCAAGTACGAGGGCGAGCCGACCTACCTCGAAATCGGCGACCGCAATGTTTTCCGCGAGAACACGACCGTTCACCGCGGCACTCACGCCCATACTCCGACGCGGATCGGCAGCGATAACCTGTTCCTCTGCTACTCGCACGTCGCCCACGACTGCCAGCTGGGGAACCACATCATTCTCTCCAACAACGGCACCCTCGCCGGTCACGTGGAAGTGGCAGACCACGCGATCGTCTCCGGTCTCGCGGCCATCCACCAGTTCTGCCGGATCGGTTGCCACTCGATCATCGGCGGCTGCGCGAAGATCGTGCAGGACGTGCCGCCCTACATGATCGTCGATGGCAATCCCGGTGCGACCCGCGGGCTCAATCTCGTCGGCCTACAGCGTCGCGGATTTTCCGAGGACGACATCAAGGCGCTCAAGAAGGCCTACAAGAAGCTCTTCCTCAAGAAGGACGGCAACCTCGCGAACCTGCTCAGCTCGCTGAAAGCGGATCGCCCCGCGAACTCCGAGCCGGTGAAGCACCTGATCGAGTTCATCGAGCGCTCGCAGCGGGGGATCTCGCGGTAGGCGAACTCAGGGCGTCACCGGAGACCGCTCGGCTCCGTTGACGAGCACCTTTCCTTTGTCCCGAAGATTGACCACGTCGCCCGACTTGAGGGCTCCGTAGTCCTTGCCATCCACGGTCAAGGTCTTGCCGTCGGTCTTTGCTTTCACGCTCTCCCCGTTGAATTCGATCCCGCCCGTCCCTGACGAGGAGGATGAAGTTTCGTCGGGGACTTGGAATGTGATGCCTTGACCCTTCAGTTCCGTCCCGGTCGAGACGACAGCCTTGAACTTGCACGAGCCGAGAACGAGGACGGCGAGCAGGGGCAGAACGGACCATTTCATCCGGATGAGCCTAGCCTGACTGGCCTTCAAGACAAGCCAGCGGTTTAGACCGTCATCTCGCCTGCCTGAGCGGGATTGGCCGGATCGAGTGGAACCCCGGAAACCAGATGGATATGCAAGTGTGGCGTGCTCTGATAGCTGCCGCCATTCGTGATGATCTTGTAGTTCGTCTCCGCAAGCCCGCGTTCGCGGATGATCGACACCGCGACCTCGAGAAGCTCCGAAAGCAACGTCGAATCGGTCACATCGACCAGCCGCGCGATGTGCTGCTTCGGGATGATCACCACGTGCATCTCCCAAGTCGGCCGGGTGTGCTCGAAGGCAAGCACCCGGTCCGTCTCCGCCACCACGGTGACGGGGACACGGCCGCTCAGAACGGAGTCGCAGTAGAAGTCGCCAGCCACGGCGGAAGGGAAGAAGGAGGAAATCAACCCTCGATTTCCGCTCGTGCATAGAGTTCGGCCAGCGGCAGCGAGGCTTCGATTTCCGGTAGGGGAACGGCAGCCTCCAGACCGTCGTAATGCTCTACGGCAAATCCGCCTTCGGAACGGCGGCGGTAGGCTGTGACCGATGCCCCGTCGGGCTCGACGAGAAGTAGAACCTTGAGTGAGGAGACGGTCAGGTAAGCGTCACGCTTCTCGCCAAGATCAGCGCGGCGAGTCGATTCACTTAGGACTTCGATCACGACTACCGGTTGGTCTTGGAAGTGGTCGGTTGCCGGGTTGGGGTGGCAGACGACCATCGCGTCAGGATAGTAAAAGCGGGTGTGATCGGGGAACTCGATGCGAACTTTGGTGTCGCCGTTGAAAGGCTGGCAGGGCTTGCCCCGGAGCTGGACGGCGAGGAGAACAAGGGCATCGGTGGCGATGACATTGTGCCGGTTCGTCGCGCCAGCCATGGCGTGAACCGTGCCGCCGATATACTCGTGCTTCACATCGCTGACTTCCTCGCCGGCAAGGTAGTCAGCGATTGAAAGAGGCGATGCTTTCGCGAGAGCGGTCATGGTGCGAAACTATAGGATATGCTGTTTGGCGGCAAACCGGGATTTTGGGCTCACACGCACACCGGGCACTCGTTGATCTTTTTGAAGAAGTCGTTGCCCTTGTCATCCACGAGAATGAAGGCGGGGAAGTTCTCCACGCGGATCTTCCACACGGCTTCCATACCGAGCTCGGGATACTCGACGACTTCCTGGCTCTTGATGTGTTCCTTCGCGAGCAGGGCGGCGGGGCCGCCAGCGGAGCCGAGGTAGAAGCCGCCGTGGGCCTTGCAGGCATCGGTCACGGCCTGCGAGCGGTTGCCCTTGGCGAGCATCACCTTCGAGCCGCCGTGGCTTTGGAAGAGATCCACGTAGGAGTCCATGCGGCCTGCGGTGGTCGGCCCGAAGGAGCCTGACGGATAGCCCGCGGGAGTCTTGGCCGGGCCGGCGTAGTAGACCGGGTAGTCCTTGATATAGGCGGGCAAGTCGCCGGTTTCATCGAGGACTTCCTTGAGCTTCGCGTGGGCGATATCGCGGGCGACGATGATGGTGCCGCTCAGTGAGACCGCGGTGGTGACCGGGTACTTGCTCAGCGTGGCGAGGGTCTTCTCCATGCCCTGATCGAGGTCGATCTCCACGCCCTTGAATTTCCAGTCGCGATACTTCTCCGGGATGAAGCGGCCGGGGTTCTTCTCCAGCTTCTCAAGGAAGATCCCGTCCTTGGTGATCTTCGCTTTCGCCTGGCGGTCGGCGGAGCAGGAGACGCCGATGCCGACCGGACAGGAGGCACCGTGGCGCGGCAGTCGCACCACGCGGACATCCAGCGCGAAGTATTTCCCGCCGAATTGCGCGCCGATTCCAATCTGCTGTGCCAATCCTAACAGCTCCTTCTCCAGCTCCAGATCGCGGAATGCCTGGCCTTGGATATTGCCGGAGGTCGGCAGTGCATCATAGTAGCGCGTCGAAGCCATCTTCACCGTTTTCAGGCAGGTCTCCGCCGAAGTGCCACCGATGACGATCGCGAGGTGATACGGCGGGCAGGCAGCCGTGCCCAGCGAGCGCATCTTCTCGACGCAGAATTCCTTCAGGCGTTTCGGATTCAGCAGCGCCTTCGTCTCCTGATAGAGGAAAGTCTTGTTGGCCGAGCCGCCGCCCTTGCTGACGAAGAGGAATTTGTAGGCGTCACCGTCGGAGGCATAGAGGTCGATCTGCGCCGGCAGGTTCGTCTTGGTATTCGCCTCGTCATACATCGTGAGCGGGGCAGTCTGCGAGTAGCGCAGGTTTTCCTCCTGATACGTCTTGTGAATGCCCTTCGACAGCCACTCGGCGTCATCACAGCCAGTCCACACCTGCTGGCCCTTCTTGCCGACGACTGTCGCGGTGCCGGTGTCCTGGCAAGCGGGGAGGATGCCCTTGGCAGCGATCTCTGCATTCTTCAGCAGCATCAGCGCGACCATGCGGTCGTTCTCAGTCGCCTCGGGGTCATCGAGGATCGCGGCGACCTGCGCGAGGTGACTCGGACGCAGCGTGAAATTGATCGCCTTCATCGCCTCGTTCGCAAGCAGCGCGAGACCTTCCGGCGCGACCTTCAGGACCGGCTTCCCTTCGAATTCCGAGACCGACACGTGCTCCGTGGTGAGGCACTCATACTCGGTCGTGTCGGGACCGAGCGGGAAGGGATCCTGATAGACGAATTCGGACATGCGGGGGAGCTTAGGCACGGCCCGCGGGGCGTCCAGTCCCGGGAAAAAATTGAATCCCCGCCGGCACGGGGCCGGACGGGGATCCGTTGGGGAGGATGGTTTCAGGCGCGGCGGCGGCGCAGCAGGGCCAGCAGGCCGAAGGCACCGAGCAAGGCGGACGAAGGCTCGGGGACCACGACCCAGAGACGGTCTTGGCCGTTCGGGACGGGGTCATTCCCGGCATCGACCGGCTTGGCATACTGGAAAGTGAATCCGGGCTGGTAGGTCCAGCCGCCAGCGACACCGGCGAGGAAGGTCTCGGCATTGCTCCGACCCAGCGCGATGTCCGGGTCCGCCACCGTGTCGACGCTGAAGTTCCCGCTGTCGAGATTACCCGATGCCGGATCGTGGATGATTTCCCACAAGGCGAGCTGCATGCCGGCCGAGTAGGCGAGGAGATCATTGTAGCCGCCATACCCGGCGTCCGGCCAATCGCCACCGCTGGCGGAAATCGCGTCGCGCACCATGCCGTCGAAGACCGGCAGGGTATTGTAGAGCAGGGCGGAGATGTCGTCGGACTGGGCAAGCGTCAGGCTGCCGAAGCCCGAACTCACGTCGTAGTGAGTGCTTTCGTTGAAGCCCGCGCCGAAGTCGGCACAGAAATCGAAGATCCACGCGCCCCCCGGACCCGTCCGCAGATCCGCTCCGGCATATTGATTCACCGAAGAGGCACCGAGCGTGATCAAATACTGCCCGGACTCATAACGCTGCTCCAGATCCGGCTGCAACGTCTGGGCCAACGCAGGCAAGGCCAGCGCGGCAAAAGACAGAACGGTCGTGAGCGTGGGGAACCGCATCGTTTTGAGGGATGCACCGGCGAACTGGACCGACGGTGCAGCGGAGGTGAGGCGATATTTAAGAAATCCTAAATGATCCGCAAGCTTTCATTTCCGCTCGCGGGCGCATCGATTGGAGACGAACCGTGCCCCGAGCGGCATTTGGAAAAGCACGCGCGCCATGGCAGTCATCGATACCTTCCTGAAACTGATGTTAGAGAAGCGCGCCGAGCGCCTAGTTCTGGTCTCGGACGCTGTCCCGTACCTGCTGAAAGGCGGGGAAACGATCGAGCTGTCGATGCCGGCCCTCAGGGAGGACATGCTGGCGCGGATGGTGAAGGAGATCACCGGCGATGAACTTTCGGCACGGAAGGAAGGGACGTTCCGCGCAGCCGATGGAGCCTTTGGCTATGCGGTGCTTCCGTCGGCAGGGGAACTCCGGATCGAAATCCACGCCGCCGGAGCAATGCCGCCAGCCGCGGAAGAGGAGGATCCTCTCACCAAGGCGGTGGCCGACTTCGCCAAGTCGCACGAGCCTGCCACGCCGAAAAGTCCGCCGCCCGCCCGCTCCGGTCCGGATCTGCTCGCGCTCATCGATCAGGCGGCTGCCCTCGACGCTTCCGATCTCTTCCTGTCTTCGGGGAAGCATCCGCGAGTGCGGAGAAATGGCACCCTTTCCTTCCTCGAAGCCGACCCGCCCGACGCCGCGAAGATCCTGGAGCTGATCCCCGACGATGCAGCCCGTCGCGAGTTCGAGGAAAGCGGCAGTACCGACTTCGCCGCCCGCTGGGAGCTATCCGGTGGCAGTCGGCGTTTCCGCATCAATGTCTTTCGCCATCGCGACGGAGTGGCTGCCGCGCTCCGGCCCATTCGTCAAAAGATCCCGCCGCTCACCGACCTCGGCTTGCCCGAGGACCTGTTGGATCTCGTCTCCTTCCCCAATGGCCTCGTGCTCGTCACCGGCACCTCGGGCTCGGGGAAATCCACGACACTCGCCGCACTGGTCGATCACTTGAATCGCACCCGGTCACGGCACGTCATCACGATCGAGGACCCGGTGGAATACGAGCACCGGGATAACCAATGCCTCATCCACCAGCGGGAGGTTGGAACAGATGTGGAAAGTTTCAGCACCGGCCTGCGGGCTGCCCTGCGCGAGAATCCGGACGTCATCCTGTTAGGCGAGCTACGGGACCTCGATACGATCTCTTCGGCGCTCACGGCGGCGGAGACCGGCCACCTGGTCTTCGGCACGCTGCACTCCGGCACTGCGAGTTCGGCGGTGAATCGCGTCGTCGATGTCTTTCCCGGCTACCAGCAGTCGCACATCCGGACACAGCTCGCCCTGTCCCTCCGCGCCGTGGTCTCGCAACGCCTCGTTCCAACGAAAGCGAAGAAGTTGGTGCCCGCGATCGAAAAACTCATCGTCACGTCCGCCGTCGCCACCGGCATTCGCGAAGGGCAGGATCACTACGTCCGCACCGCCATGCTGACCGGGGTGGAGGAGGGGATGGTCACCCTTGAGCGTTCGCTGGCTTCCCTCGTCCGCAAGGGCATCATCGACCGCGAAACGGCTGTCCGTCACGCCATGGACCCGAAAGCTCTCCAGCACCTGATGGAGTGACCTGTTAGTGCAGCCTGTCGTCGGCCTCGATGTAGTCCATGAAGGTCACGATGTCGTGGCGATCCTGGAGACCGGACTCGGCCTTGCGCTGGATTAGCCTCTCGGCGAGGTCATCCCGGAAGCCGCGGGTCCGCATGAAAGACGTCCACCAGGTGAACTCCGGCGTGCCGCGGGAAACGCCGTTCTCCTGCGCCCACGCGAGCGCTTCGCTATCCGACTTGCCGGAGAGGATCTGCTCCGCCAGCGCCGGGTATTCCACGCCGAGGAACTGGCAGGTCCACAGGTCCATGCCCGAGCCGAGGTTGTCGTGATACTTCGGATGCAGCTTGCCGGACGCGTGCAGCCGCACCTTGTCACAAAGCCGCGGAAAGTAGATCACACCGTCGATTTCATCGCGCGGACTGCGGGGTACTTCGAAGCTCTGGGACATGGCAGCAGGTTGCAAATTCCTTCTCTCGGCACAAGTCCCGCAAACTTCGATCGAGTTCCAACGGAATTCCTACAAGAACTGAAATCCCCGCCTCGGGTTCTCGGTATCCGGCCTTCGATACACTTCGGTGTTTCCTCCATGAAATCCCTGCCGTCCCTTCGTTGGTCTGGTCTCTTGGGCTGCGCTGCCGCCCTGTTCACTTGGTTCCTTCCCGTCATTGCTCACGCCGAGAGGGAATTCGAATGGCACCCCCTCAAAATGGAGGGCCGCGACTACCTCTCCGCCGAGGAGATCGGTCGCTTCTACGATCTGAAGCTCCGCCGCGACGGAAAGAAGATCTTCTTGGAAAAGCTGGCCGACAAGAAGGCTGTCTCCATCAGCATGGAGGTCGGCTCTCCCGAGTGCGTGATGAACGGTCTCAAGTTCATCTTCATCACTCCCGTGATCGAAGCGGATTCCGTTGTCCAAATCTCCCGGTCGGATCTCAGCCGCGTTCTCGATCCCGTGCTTCGGCCCGAGCTGATCAAAACCAGCGGACACTTGGAAACCGTGATCCTCGACCCTGACAGCGGCGGTGACGACCGCGGCACCACGGCGGGCGATGCACTGCAGATCGCCAGGATGGCAGCGAGGGACCTCGAAGCGATGGGTTTCAAGGTCGTGCTGACTCGCGACGAGGCTGGCGCGGTGGCACCGGAGAAGCGTCTTGAGTTGGCAAACGCGGTGGAAGGCGGTGCCGCGTTCGTCGGGGTCCGATTCGACAGCGGGGAGCATGGAAAGCGCGGCATCAGGACGGCGCCTCTCTCCTTCCACAAGGATGCCCCGGCGGACGACAAGTTGGTGCAAGGAGACCTGGGTCCCGCGAGCATGGCCCTCGCCTCCGGCGTTCATTCATCGGCGTCCCAAATGCTCAGGATGCCGTCTGAGCAGTCCAAGACCTACATGGTCGATCTCGGTATCCAGCCTTCCTACGATGCCGTCTTTTCCAAGCTGAAGCACCCTGCGATCTTCTTTAGTGTGGGCTGCCTGAGTGATCCCGAGGACGCCAAGCTCCTTCGCAATGAGGGTTATCGAGCGACCCTTGCAAAATCGATCAGCAGCGGGATCCGGAGATATCAGGCCGCCACCGGGCGGTAGCAGGGCGAACTCCTTATTCCTCCGCACCCTCTCGAACGTGCCAGTCCCTCCGACGGGGAATTGCCCGTATTGGGACGGTTGAATCGGAATGCTCCTTTGCTTTTTCTAAGATCTCCGTAGGATGCGCGGAATGAAATTGGCCGTGTTCTCCGCCTTGTTGCTCGCCGTGCTGCCGGTGGCTGCCCAGCACACTGTCACGCCACCGAGCCCGCCGCGCTTGCCGATGGCGACCGTCTTCAAGGGCGAGGCAAAGTTCCGCGCCATGATCCAGCTCGCGGAAAAGGAGAATTGGCGGCAGCTACCGCTCGGCGCCCGTACCATCCGCGCCGCCCGCGCGATGGTTGGCACCCCCTACACGAACTACACGCTGGAGGTGGATGACCGCATCGAGTCGCCCGTGGTGAACCTCGGCGCGATGGACTGCTGGACCTACTACGAGAACGCCTTGGCCTTCGCCCGCATGCTCCGCTACAAGCCGGGCCCGTACACCCCGCAGGACATGCTCCACATGGTCGAGGTGGAGCGCTACCGTGGCGGCGTCTGCACCGGCGGCTACCTCAGCCGCATGCACCAGCTCGAGGAGGTGTTCTCGGACAATCAGCGCCGGGGCTTCGCCAGGAACATCACCCCGAATCTGCCCGGTGCCGTCCGCCTCCAGCGCGAGATCCACGAGATGACCGTGCAGTGGAAGAGCTACCGCTACCTGCGGAATAATCCTTCGCTGCTCCCGGAAATGGGCCGCATCGAGGCCCGCGTCTCGAATCTCCCGGTCTGGCACATCCCGAAGGGGAAAGTCCGTGCCATCGAGGGCTACCTGCAGGACGGCGACGTCTGCGCGATCACCTGCAACGACAACAGCAGCTACACCTCCCACGTCGGGATGATCACCAGGATCCAAGGCCGCGCCTATTTCACCCACGCCACCTCCGACCGCGACAAGGGCCGGATGGTCATCATCGACTGCCCGATCACCGACTACCTGAACCAAGGCTCCAAACACGCCGGAATCGTGATTTTGAGGCCAAATGACCTGCCTCCGTCGAAGTTCTGGCAGCGCCCGCTGGCGACCCGGTGACGATCCCGTTGCGGAAAAATCCCAAGTTTGGGCTTGCACCGCCCGGCTGGTGGGGTATTCACCGCGCCCCGAATTATGGCCAAGAAGAGCTGGATCGCCAGAAACGAGCGCAAAGCGCGCACCGTCGCTAAATTTTCCGACCTCCGTCACAAGTTGAAGGCGGAGAAGGACTATATTGGCCTTACCATGCTGCCGCGCGACGCCAGCCCGACCCGTCTGGTGAACCGCTGCGAGTTCACCGGCCGCCGCCGCGCTTTCATCCGCCGCTTCCGCCTCTCCCGTATCAGCTTCCGCGAGCTCGCCTCGCACGGCATGATTCCGGGCGTGACGAAGTCGAGCTGGTAATTCCGGCACGCCGCCCGCTTAGGTTGACGGAAGGCGGTAACTGCCCGTCCTTCCGTCTTATCCATGCCTATCTACGAATACCTTTCCGAAAACCCCGAGGATCCTGAACGATCTTGCCGCGTCTGCCGCAAGGGGTTTGAACTGAGACGGCCCATTGACCGTCCGGCACTGGACCAGTGCCCGCTTTGCCGCAAGCCTGTGCGCAAGGTGATTTCCAAGGTGAACACGCCGCGGATCGCGAAACCGCTATCCGTGAGCGACGCCAAATCGGCGGGCTTCACCATCCTCGAACGCCGCGATCAGGGCGTTTACGAAAAACTCTGACCGGGGATGAGCGCATTCGACTCCATCCTCCTCCTCGCCAGCGGTTTGCCCGAGGGCCCTGTGAAATGGGAGTGGCCGACTCCACTGGAGACCATTCTCTACCTCGGCGGCATTGCGTTCTTCCTGCTGCTGAACGCGTTCTTCGTCGCGTCCGAGTTCGCCATCGTCAAGGTCCGGCCCAGCCAGATCGAGACCGTGGCCAAGGAGAAACCCGTTCAGGCCGCCCGTGCCCAGCGTGTGGTGGATCACTTGGACGGCTACCTTTCCGCCAACCAGTTCGGCATCACCATCGCCTCGCTGTTCCTCGGCTTCCTCGGCGAGCCCTTCGTGACGAAGGTGGTGGGCCCGCTGCTGGCGATGACCGGCATGTCGGACAATGCGATCAAGTGGATCGCCTACATTTTCGCCATCGGCTCGTTCACCTTCCTGCACGTGGTGTTTGGTGAATTGGTCCCGAAGTCGATCGCCATCCGCAAGGCGCTCCCCGCCACGCTGGTCCTCGCTGGCCCGCTGCATGTTTTCTACAAGACCTTCAATCTCGCGATCCGCCTGCTCAATGGCACCGCGAACGCGATCCTGAAGCATGTCTTCCGCATCGAACCGGTCGGTGAAGGCGAACACGTCCACTCTTCGGATGAGCTCGCGCTGCTGGTCGCTGAGAGCGAGCGCGCCCAGGAGGTCACCGAGACCGAGCGCGAGATCCTGATCAATGCGCTGGAGCTGAATGAACTCTGGGTCCGCGACGTGATGACGCCGCGCCAGGAGGTCGTGGTGCTGAATGTCGATGAGCCCTTCGAGAAGGCCCTCGAGATTGCCCGGCGTTCCAAGCATACCCGCTTCCCGCTGGTGAAGGGCGGCCATCTCGACAACGCGATCGGCCTGATCCACATCAAGGACATCCTCAAGCTGGTCGGCACGCCCGATCCCGACCTCATGCGCATCAAGCGCGAGCTCAGGATGGTCCCGGACACCATGCCGCTGGACATGCTGCTCAAGTTCTTCCTCAAGGAGCGCGCCCACCTTGCCATGGCGGTCGATGAGTTCGGCACACCCGTCGGCATCGTCTTCCTCGACAACGTCATCGAAGAGCTCGTCGGCGACATCCAGGATGAGTTCGACAACGAGAAGCCCGAGTCGAATTGGATCAACGAAAACGAGTTCGTGATCGAAGGCTCGATGACCCTCAACGACCTCGCCAGCATGGACGAGGAACTCGAACTCGAAAGCGGCGAAGTCACCACCGTCGGCGGTTACCTCACCCAGCAGCTCGGACGTTTCCCGGAGATCGGCGAGACCATGGAGATCAATGGTTGGGAAGCCAAGGTCACCAGCACGGATGGCCGTCGCGTGGGGCAAATCTACTTCCGCAAGCTGGAGCCCGCCTTCGCCGAAGTCGGCGGGGACGAGGAGGAGTGACCTTGCGGTTGCGCTTCCGGGTGAGCGTTGCAGACTCGTGGCGCTCGAAAGGCTCTCCCGCGCATGAGGCTGCTGCTTTGGTTCATTGCCGTTTCCGTCCTGATCCTCGTCAGCTGGTTGCTGTGGGGAGGCTCGTTGGAGAAGAGCTTCTCCCTTGAGGGCTCGGTGGCATGGCTGGTCAAGGCGGGGCCCTGGGGATGGGCCGCGGGGATTGGCCTGCTGGCGTCGGACGTGGTGCTGCCGGTTCCGGGCACCGTCGTGATGTCGGCTCTCGGCTACGTCTATGGCCTGGCGATCGGCGGCCTTGTCGCGTCGGCGGGTTGCATCGCCGCGGGAGTGTGCGGCTACGGCGTCGGTCGCCTGATCGGCGAGAAGGCGGCGCGGCGCTGGCTGGGCGACGCCGATTTTGAAAAAGGCAAGCTGCTCTTCGCCCGGGGTGGCGGCTGGATGGTCGCGGTGTCTCGGTCACTACCGATCCTTCCGGAGGCGATCTCGTGCACCGCCGGCTTGGTGCGCATGCCGTTCGGTCGCTTCATGGCGTCGCTGGTGTGTGGCAGCCTGCCGGTCGGCTATCTCTTCGCGTGGATCGGTGTGGCCGGACGCGAGACGCCGGGCTGGGCGCTCGTCTTCAGCCTGCTCGCGCCAGCCGTGCTATGGCTGGCCGCGAAGAAATGGCTTCGGTGACAACGCAAGTTCAGCGCCGGATGCCAGAGATCTCACAGATCCAGTTCCACGACCCGGTAGAAGTACTTTGTGTCAGTTTCGGAGAGAGGGAAATCTTTGGTCAAGGTGCTGCCGGTGCCTTCTTCCTCTCCCTCACTGCTCCAGCACCTGAGGTTGGTGCATCCCTCGATCCGGTAGGATTTCCCCAGCACCGTTTTCCAGCTCAGGCGGATTCCCGTCGCGGTCTTTGAGATCGTGGTCGGCACGGTGGGCTGGCTGATCTGGACGCTTGATGGCGTGATGGAAAAATTGATGGCCGAAGTGCCCGCTTGGACCGTGCCCGTGCCGGATGTCATGGCGCAGACGCTTGTCGTGCTGGTTGGCAGCGTCAGCACATTGAAGAGAGTGGCCGGAGCGGTGTCGTCGCGGAATTCCAGCTTGAGCGCACGCACGGTTTCGGAGCCAGTCTGGGGGAAGCTTGGGAATGTTCCACCTCGCGCGGCATCCAGGGTCACCCGGAACCAATCCGGGCTGCCACCCGTGTAATCCCGGCAGGAGGACTCCATCACGTTGGCGGTGTCGAGGATGGTTGGCAGCTGTCCTGTCCACACCTGGTTCCGGATCTTCACGGTGATTTCCAGATTGGGGGTGCCATAGAACCATGCGGTTCCCGCGAAGCCGTCTCCGAGCGGGAAGATGCTTTTGGTAACGACCTGGGTGTTTGAATCATAACCCATGCTGATCTCGACCGCGTCTCCCGCCACCACGCCGGTCCCGGTGAGCACGGTTCCCGTCAGGTTGGAAACCGTTCCGCGGGCGGTCCAGCGAACCTCGGAAGCTGACAAACTCATCATTCCGAGGGCGAATGCAGCGATGGGGGATGCTTTCATTGGCGGCGAGATCAAGCCCTTGCGCCCGGGGCTGGCAAGCGCCAAATCATAACGATTCCTCAACTCGCGAAGTCAGGGCTTAGTGTCCTTCCGGCTCCGTCTGGCCATGGCCGCTGACGTTTGCCCCGTCGCTACGCATCAGTGTCAGGAACGTCACCGAACTCGCGACGCTCACCGCGCCTAACAGCATGAACGCCTTGTGAAGCGCCGGCACCAGCAGCGCGGGATTCGAGCGGTCGATGCTGCCGAGGAATGCCCCGGTGACCAGCGAGGCGAAGGCGATGCCGAAGCTGATCGAAAGCTGCTGCGCCGTGCTCGCGATGGTGCTGGCGTCGCTCGCCTCGGCATCGCTGGTGTCGGCGTAGGCCAGTGAATTCATCGCGGTGAATTGCAGCGCGGACACACAGCCCTGGCACACGCTGAAAAGCAGGATCGCCCACACCGGCGTGCCGGGGCCGACCTGCGAGAATGCCGCGATCAAAATGCCCATCAGCACCGTGTTCCCCACTAGCACCTGCTTGTGGCCGAAGGCACCGAGAATTCGTTCTGTTAGAAGCTTCATCCCGATCGCCGCGCCCGCCTGCGGCATCACCAGCAGGCCCGCTTGCCACGGTGAGAAGCCCATGCCGAGCTGATAGAGCAGCGGCAGCAGGAAGGGCATGCCACTGATGCCCAGTCGCGTGAGGAAGCCACCGGCGACCGAGACGCGGAAGGTGCGGATCTTGAAAAGATCCACCGGCAGCAGCGGCTGCGGCGTCCTCTTCGCCCTCCACAAATAAGCGCCGATCAAGGCCACCGACAACGCCGCCAGTGACGCCACCCACAGCGTGTTCATGGAGTGCTCACCGAAGATCTCCAGCACCCACGACAGCAGCGCCACACCACTGCCGAAGAGCAGGAAGCCCGGCGTATCCAGCCGGTCGGCCTCGGTCGTCCGGTGATCCGGCATGTGTTGCTTCACCAGCCACAGGCCCAGCAGCCCGATCGGGAGGTTGATCAGGAAGATCATCCGCCACGGCAGCCAGTGGACGATCAGTCCACCCGTCAGTGGGCCGAGCAGCGGCCCCAACAGCGCCGGGATGATCACGAAATTCATCGCCCGCAGGATGCCCGACTTCGGAAACGTCTTCAGCAGCGCGATCCGCCCGACCGGCATCATGAAGGCCGCGCCCACGCCTTGCAGCACCCGCGAGGCGACCAGCATCGGCAGATTCCGCGATAGCCCGCAGGCCAACGACCCGAGCGTGAAGACCGCCACCGCGAAGCCGAACACCCGCTTGGTCCCGAACCGATCCGCCAGCCAGCCGCTCAGCGGAATCAGCACGCCGATCGCGATCGTGTAGCTGGTGAGCACCGATTTGAGGCTCAGGGGTGTCACGCCCAGCGAGACCGCCATCGTCGGCACCGCGGTGTTCACGATCGTCCCGTCGAGCTGCTGCATGAACAGGGCCACCGCCACCACCCACGGCAGGTAGCGGCGGGTTTTCTCCAGTTCGGTTTCGACCGCCTCGCCCATCGTCCGCGCCACCATAGCCGGGGGAATTGCCTCTACAACCGGGGATTCCCGCATTGCACGCAGCGCTGTCGTCTTTCAAGCTCCCGCGCATGTCCCAGCCGCGCATCGTCGTCAAAGTCTTCCTCTACCAGATCACGCCGCAGATCTGGCGGCAATTCTCGGTGCCCGCGTCCTTCAATTTCCTCCAGCTCAATGACTCCATCCAGGACGCCATGGGCTGGGAAAACAAGCACCCGCACGAGTTCCGCCACGGCAAGGGCAAGCGGCTGACCGACGTGATCGGTCCCGTCGGCCTCGCCGACCAGGTGCCGAAGGGCGGCGAGTTCCAGGACGAACTGAAGGTCACTCTCGCCGATTTCATCGGGAAGAAGCGCCTGCCGATGCGCCTGCTCTATCGCTACGACTTCGCCGAGGATTGGATCCACGAGGTCGTCCTTGAGAAGAGGGAAGACGGCGAGGAAGCAGGGGCGATCATGATCGATGGCGCCCGCGCCTGCCCGCCCGAGGACTTCGGCGGTGCCTTCCAATACATGGAAGCCCTCACCGGTCAGATCGGCTGGTATCGCGGCGAATACGATCCCGAAGCCTTCGACATCAAGGAAGTCGTCTTCGGCGGCAAGAAGCGGAACCCGAAGAAGCGGAAACTGCTTTAATACACTGGGACCGCGGAATTTATTCCGCGAGCGCAGGAAGCGAACAGCCGGGCGGAATAAATTCCGCGCTCCCAGTAGGCCGACGGGCGAAACTCGACAGCATCCGCGAAATCAACTCGCACTATCCTCTTCCTTGGCGCACTTGGCGTCTTGGCGGTTCATTCCTCTTCTCATGCCTGCCATCGGCCAACGCGCCCAACTGACCATCCTCCGCGAGCAACCCTTCGGCATCTTCCTCGATGCCGGCGATGAACTCGGCGAGGTGCTATTGCCGCGCCGCGAAATGCCGAAGCATTGGCAGATCGGTGGCATCGTCGATGTCTTCCTCTACCTCGACTCCGAGGATCGGCCGGTCGCCACGCTGAAATACCCGAAGGTGATGCCCGGTGAGTTCGCTTACCTCGAAGCGCTCTCGATCACCAGCGTCGGTGCCTTCCTCGACTGGGGTTTGCCAAAGGACCTGCTGCTCCCATTCCGCGAACAGAAGGAGCGGATCGAGCCCGGCAAGTCCTACGTCGTTCACGTCCACGTCGATGGGCCGAGCGGCCGCATCGTTGCCACCCGGAGAGTGAGCAAGTTCCTCAACAAGACGCCCGCGGACTACAAGGAAGGCCAGGAGGTCGAGCTGATGCTCTTCGGTAAGACCGAGCTCGGCTACAAGGCGATCATCGAGGGCAAGCACTCCGGCGTGCTCTTCGCGAATGAAGTCTTCCGCCGTCTCCGGGCAGGGGAGAAGACCAAGGGCTACATCGTGAAGGTTCATCCCGAGGGCAAGATCGACCTGTCCCTCTATCCTCCCGGCCGCGCCCGCATCAATGACCTCGAAACGCTCATCGAGGAAGAACTCACCAAGCGCGGCGGCTTTTGGGCAATCAGCGACTCAAGCCCCGCGGAGGAGATCCACAAGGCCCTCGGCGTGAGCAAGAAGGCCTTCAAGCAGGCGACCGGCGCGCTCTTCAAGAAGCGCAAGATTACCATCGGCGACGATGGGATCCGGTTGGTGAAGGAGTGAGATCTCCTCCACCTGCCGGCGATGCGGGAAGTCACTTGAAGGGGTCCGCCAGCGGATTGGGGCTGCTGTCGTTTGTGAAGACCGGAACGTCTTCCCAATCGATTTCCCAGTCCCTGAAGCCCTTGCCAATGCGGTCGCGGATTTGGTCCGTGATCGGCTCGGTGGTGAAGAGTGGCAGGATGGGGCGGCCCGATTGCGTCTTCTTGTATTCCTTGCCCTTCTCCTCGATGAGCAGGATGAATCCGACCACTCCGCCTGGCCGCTCGCCGATGCCAAGATCCATCTCAAACTCCTCGCCCTTCTTGACCTGGATCCAGTCGCCGAAGACCAGCGTGCCCATCGGCCCCGGGAACTCCTGGTCGGTCTTCGCCGGCTCCCAGCGCTCCTGGACGGTTTTCTGAATCTCCGGACGCGCGGCGATCAGGCGCAGCTTGCCTTTCGTTTGGACGCCGATGTAGTCGTCGGCCGATCCCACGAAGCGGAAGGTCATGTCCTTCGGCGCCTTCAGCTTGCCGCTGTAAATGGCGAACCAACCGGACGGCTTCATCTTGTCCGCCGCGCCGAAGAGGGCGGGGCCTTCCTGAGCCGGCCGGTTCGGGATGGCGAGCTGGGTCAGGTAGAGCGTGTCGGGAGCCTTGAAGTATTCGCGGAAGGCGATTTCGCGGAAGTGCCTCTTCTGGAGCTCCAGCACCCGCGAGGTGAAGTGCTCAGGATTTCCGGTGTCATAGTCAGTGACGGGTTTGCCCGCCTTGGTTTGCTTGAAGTCGTAGAGGTGACCCGCCAGGGCATCGAAGCGGGTTTCCTTGCTGCCGAAGAAGCTCGTGGAAACGAAGCCCTTGCCCACGCCGGGGCCGCTGCCCGGACCCGAGCCAGGCCCGGTGCCGGTTCCCAGACCCGTGCCATGGCCGCCTCCCGCGCCGCCTCCACTACCCGAGCTGGCATCGCTCATGGCCATCGGCAGCGCCGCATCGGCAAGCTCCGGAGAAGTGTCCGGCAGCGAGAAGGTCGCCGCGCTTGTCGATGCGATCCGCTTCGAGACCGCGGGGGAGGTCATCATACGCTTCTGCGCCTTGATCTGGCTGGCCTTCTGCCCCTCGTTTCCACCGCCGCCGCCACCACCCGGAAGGAAATCGAGCTTTTCCTGCGGCGGATCGACCCACTTCACGAAGTAGAAGATCGCGAGCAGCACGAAGATCAGGTGAACGAGCAGCGAGATGCTGAAGGCTCCTGCGCCGAAGCGTCGCTTGGGTTTGGGTGAATCGGGGTCGCTCATGGGTCTCGCTGTCTCCAACGGCCACCCCCGCGAATCTCTTGGGAAATTCTATCCTATCACTTCTGCTAGGTCTCGCCCCCCAAGCGCGGCTCCTCGTCACGGCGACAGCCGCTCGATCTGCCACGCACCGTCCTTCCGCTTGTAGAAAAACCGATCGTGCAGGCGTGCCGAGCCGCCTTGCCAAAACTCAATCGTCTCCGGAACCACCCGGTAGCCGCCCCAGAAGGAGGGCAGGGGGACCTCGCCATTCGCGAACTTGTCTTTGATCTCCGCCAGCTTCTGCATCAGCAGCTTGCGTGAGGAAATCACCGAACTCTGGTCCGACACCCATGCCCCGAGTTGCGACTCGCGCGGCCGGGAGCTGAAATACTTCAGCGACTCCGCTGCGGAGATCTTTTCAGCTCGCCCCTGCACGATCACCTGCCGCTCCAGAATCACCCACGGGAACAGCAGGGAAACCTGCGGATTGTCCGCGATGTGCTTTGCCTTGCGGCTCTGGTAGTTCGTGAAAAAGACGAAGCCGTTCGTGTCGAAATATTTCAGCAGCACCGTGCGCAGCAGCGGCCGGCTGATCTCATCCACCGTCGCCAGGCTCATCGCATTCGGCTCATGCAGCTTCAGCTCCACCGCCTGCTGGAACCAGCGCTCGAACTGCACCATCGGATCGGCGGCCAGGTCGTCACGGCGCAGCCCGCGGTCGGAGTATTCCTTGCGGAATTCGGAGAGATCCATGCCCGGGACTTAAGGCCGCAGCCCGTGACGGGCAAGACCCTTACTTCGCTGGCAATCGCAGGCGAGCGGGCAGCATCCCGGGAGCCTCTGCAATGAGCTCCCACGCCCCACCTGACTCCCGGGTGCCCGAGGCCGCGGGCAAGGCCAGCTCGCCCTCCAGCTTCCCCCGCTCAATGGATGCACCATCGGCCAGAGCCAAGACCGCCGCCAGGATCCGCCCGGCCTCTTGGTCGGTGAGCGCCTGGGGTGGCATCGCCATCTCACCCCAATCTCCCGTGCTGCCATTCTTCAAGCGATCGCGCAGATAGGTCACGGCATCTTCCCGCTCGCGGAAGCGGAATGAGACATCGAGGAATCGCGGCCCGATCGATGCCTGCTCCACCTGATGGCAGGCGATGCAGGCCTTCGCGGTGATCAGTTCCTGAATCTCGCCCGGAAGCTGGTGTCCGCCGGCATCGTGCCCGGTGGGTGGAATGTAGCGGCTGCGAACGGCCACAGCTTTCGTGGCCACGCCTCCGGAGGAGAAGGAAACCCGGAACGCCACCTTTTGCCCGAACGCAAGCGAATCGGGATTCGCTGGTAATGTCAGTTCCAGCGAAGGCTCCGCAGGACCGGCCTTGAGTGAAAAGCGCTTCACCGTGACCTCGCCCTTGCCATCAGACGCCACGGCGCGCAGTTCGGATGCGGATTTCGATTCCACGGAGATGGGCTCCGCGCTGCCGAGATCAGACTCATCCACGCCATCGGTGAGATACCAGTGGAAGTCCACGCGATCTCCATCCGGATCACTTCGCGACTTCACCATGAACGTGAGCGGACGATCCGGCACGGCCTCCACTAACAGCTCCGGCGCTTCATTCCCCGCCGGACGAATCCCTCGGATGCGACCGTCCCTGTTGAAATACCAGTTCGTCCCGTATTCCAGCAGCCAGAGTGTGCCATCCGGCGCCATGGCCATGTCCATCGGATGCAGCAGCCGTTCGAGAAGAGGCGTTAGAGTGGTGATCTCTTCCTTCTCATTCAGCTTTGCCTGCCACATGCGACCGCGCGCCCAATCGTAGGTGATGAGGCTGCGGCTATCGTCCGGGCCCAGAAGGTTCCACTTGCGAGTCTCATCGAAGTAGAACACCGGCCCGGCCATCGCATTGCGCGAGCCGCTTCCTAACTCCGGGAAACGCTCGCTGTCGCCATAGGGATACCAGAGGAACGCGGGCTGCGCGGGTGGCAGTTCGTGCAGGCCGGTATTGCGGTGGCCGGGATTCACCAGCTTGGCGGGATCGTTCCATTGGCCGTCTTTTCCCTTCGGCTGCCGGTAGGGCTTGTTGTCTGCGATCACGAATGGCCACCCGAAATTGCCCGCACGCTTTGCCTGATTGATCTCGTCGTAACCCATCGGCCCGCCGTCACCATCGCGTTTGCCATCAGGCCCCACTTCGCCCCAGTAGAGCGTCCCCGTTTTCGGATCGATCGAGATGCGGAAAGGATTCCGGCATCCCATCGCATAGATCTCCGGCCGGGTCTGCGGCGTACCCTGTGGAAAGAGGTTTCCCGAGGGAATCTCGTAGCCTTCTTCGGTCAGCTTGAGCCGGAGGATCTTGCCACGCAGGTCGTTGGTATTTCCCGCACTCCGCTGCGCATCGTAGTGCTTCCGGTTCTCGCGATCATCCACTGGTGCCACACCGCCGGAATCATAGACGCTCGTGTTGTCGCCGGTGCTCAGGTAGAGCAGCCCGTCCGGCCCGAAGGCGAGCGAACCACCCTCATGGGAGACCCGCTTGTCCCGTTCCATCGGGATCTCTAACAGATTCTGCTCGGAGGCTGCGTCCACGCGGCCATCGCGGATCGTGAAGCGCGCCAGTCGATTGAGCGGCTTCTTGGGATCGCTGTAATAGAGATACAGTCGCTGGTTCGTCGCAAAGGCAGGGTCCAGGGCGAGCCCGAGAATTCCGTCCTCACGTGAGACCGGACTATCGGGCGCGGTCGCACGCAAGGCCGCCACCTCCAGCTTGCCGATCTCAAACACGCCGCCCGTCGAAGGCCGCACCCGCAATACCCGGCCCTCGCGTTCCACTACGTAAAGGTCGCCATTCTCCGAAACCGCGATCTCCATCGGATCCTGCAGACCCTCCGCGACCGGTGGCGTAAGCTGGAGGTCGGTGGCAGCGCTTGCGGCCAAGGAGGACATCAGTCCACCCACAAGCCCGGTAAGGAGTCTTTTCATGATGCGAGGGCGCTCGCTGTCCGCAGTGACCGTGAAAATGAGGACGGCGAGGTGCCTTGAATTACCCCACGGGGCGCTTTCCGGTGACAATCCCCCTCATCGGTTACCAACAAGACCCGGATGGGTCGCAGGAAAGTTTCCAAAACACTCCTGACATAGGGTTGTCAGTTGGGCCTGCTGGAGTGTGCGTGTCGCCCCGATGCGAGGGCGGAATTCCAAACCACCAACATCACTACCACCATGAAAATCAATTCCCTGAACTGGTTCGAAATCTTCACCAACGACCTCGCGAAGGCCACCACCTTCTACAGCACCATCCTCAATACCAAACTGGAATCACCGGACTCCTCGGCTAGCTGCCGCATGGCGATCTTCCCCGGCGATCACGACAAGGGCGTCTGCGGCGCGATCTCCCAGATGGACGGCTGCAACCCCGGTGCCGGCGGCACCATGGTCTACCTGAATGTCGAAGGCGACCTCGATGGCGTCCTTTCCCGCATCCCCGCCGCCGGCGGCAAGGTGCTGAAAGACCGCATGGACATCGCCCCCCACGGCTTCATCGGCGTCTTCCGCGATCCCGAGGGCAATGTCGTCGGCCTGCACAGCTTGGTCTGACCCCCGTTTGTTCCCATTGCCTGCCGTCCCGCGAGGGCGGCAGGCCCCTTTGCATCAACCTCCCAATTTCCCCCGATCATGACAATCTGTCTGACAACCATGGTCTTGCTCTTCCGTAGGAACTCCTGCTTTGCCTTGTCCTATGGAAACCCGCTTTTTCTCCCCCTGCGCCGCCTTTTTCGTAATCGCCTCCGCCGCCAGCGCGCAATCGGGCGAGTGGAAGAGCCTCTTCAACGGCAAGGACCTGACAGGCTGGACCGTGACGGTGGACAAGCTGCCGGTGGGACAGGATCCCGACCACATCGTGCAGGTCCGCGACGGCGCGATCCACATGTATGCCGACACCGATCCGGCGACGAAGGTGCCCTTCGGCGTGATCACGAGTGACGCCTCCTACTCGCGCTTTCACCTGGCGCTGGAGTATCGATGGATGGAAAAGAAGTTCGCCCCCCGCAAGGACTCGATCCGCGACGCGGGCCTGCTCTATCACGCGTCGAATACGGCAAAGATCTGGCCGCCCTCCGTGGAGTATCAAATTCAGGAGGGAGACAGCGGCGACATCATCTTCATTCAGGAGAGCGGCTACAGTTGGGCCCATCCGAATCCCGATCAGGCTCCGGAAGGGCAGGGCGATGCCTCTCTCTTGCCGGAAAATGGCGGCTTCATTCGCAAGGCGAAGAACCAGACCTACTTCGGTCGCTTTCCCGAATACGATCACCCGGGCTGGAACCGCGCCGAGGTCATCGTGCAGGCCGACGAATCCGCCGAGCACATCCTCAACGGTCATACCCGCTCGCGCCTCGAGGGCATGCAGAATCTAACAGGCGGTGCCTTGAAGGAGGGCAAGATCTGCCTGCAATTCGAAGGCGCCGAGATCCAGTATCGCAAGGTCGAGATCCGAGAACTGGAAGAGCCACTTCGTCCGGACAAGACCCTGCTCAGCATGAGCGCCGTGAAGGACAAGCCCGCGCGCAGCGGAACCATCATCGTAAAGAATCCGCTCAAGCACTCTTTGCCCGCGGACATCTCGATCACTGGCAAGGACGCCGGTGCCTTCAGCGCCACAGCGGACAAGATGTCCCTCGAGCCCGGCGAAAGCATGGAGGTCAGCGTGAATTTCAAGCCGATCCATGGAGCCGACCGCTACAGCGCCGGCCTCCGTATCGGCACTCCGGAAAGCGGCACCTTCGTGATTCTCCAAGGCATCGGCCTCGCTGCCTTCGAAGGAAAGAACGAGCCGCCTCTCCAATCCATCGTCCAAGCGCTCGGAATGACGATCAACGTGGGCGACACGAACCTAGAGCACGATACCAAGGCTGACACCATCGGCGAAAGTCAGGACGTCCGCTACTTCACGAAGGCAGGCGAGGGGAAGGTCCGCATCACGCCGCTCGCGCGCTTCTCGCCTCCGGGCGCGACCCCATTCGGGATCGTCGCCAAAGGCACCACTGCCCTCGTCCAGTCAGGCAAGCTTGCTGACTCCGCGAGCATACCCGATGCCCATCAGTGCCTTCTTCCTCCGCTCGAAGGCGGTGCAAGTTCACTCGAAATCGACACTCCCGCTGAAGGCTTCGCGTTCTACATGAACGCCCATCAATACGTCTCCTTCACCGATCCCGGCCTCCCGACCGAAGCGAAGATCGCCCGCACCGCACGGGTCTACCCCGCCCAACGCCTCGCCGGCCGCGACCTCACGAATGCATTCGTCGTCGGCTTCGAGGAAGCCGCCAACGGCGACTACCAAGACGCCGTCTTCCTGATCGAAAACGTGAAGCCGCTTCCCTAACAGAAGCTCACTCCTTCTCCGTCTCCACATCCGGCAAGAAGACCGTCAGTATCCCGATCAGCGGCAAATACGCGCAGATCTGGAACACAAAGTTGATCCCCTGGTGGTCCGCCACCTTGCCCAGCACCGCGGAGCCAATCCCCGCAATCCCGAAGGCCAGCCCGAAGAATAGTCCGGCAATCATCCCGACCTTCCCCGGCAGCAACTCCTGCGCATAAACCAGAATCGCCGAGAACGCCGAAGCCAGCACCAAACCGATCACCACGCTCAGCGCAGCAGTCATACCCAGTCCCACATGCGGCAGCAGCAGCGAGAACGGAGCCACGCCTAGGATTGAAACCCAGATCACCCGCTTGCGCCCGATGCGGTCGCCGATCGGTCCACCGGCAATGGTGCCCACCGCCACCGCGGCCAGCAGCAGGAACAGGTAGTACTGCGAGCTCTGCACCGGGATGTGGAAGCGATCGATCAGGTAAAAGGTGTAGTAGCTGGTCAGCGAGGACAGGTAGACGTACTTCGAGAAAGTCAGCGCCACCAGCACCGCCAGCGCGATCGCCACCGTCTTAGGTGGATAGGCCGAGTGCTCTCCCGTGGCTTTCGCCTTCGGCTTCATGCGATGGACGTTCTGGCTCTGCCAGCGCCCGATGAAACTCAGGATCACCACGCCTAACAGCGCCACCGCCGAGAAGGCGATGATCGAGCGCTGACCGTGCGGCACGATGACCAGCGCCGCCAGCAACGGCCCGATCGCACTGCCTGCGTTCCCACCAACCTGGAAGATCGACTGCGCCAGACCACGACGCTTGCCCGCCGCCATGAAGGCGATGCGCGAGGCCCCCGGGTGGAAGACCGCGGAACCCGTGCCGATCATCGCCGCCGACATCAGGATCGTCGGGAAGCTGGTGGAATTCGCCAGTGAGATCAGGCCGATCAGCGTGAAGCCCATTCCAATCGGCAGCGAATAGGGCATCGGCTTTCGATCCGTGATCCATCCCACCAGCGGCTGCAGCAGCGAAGCCGTGAGCTGGAAAGTGAAGGTGATCAGCCCCAACTGCGTGTAATCCAGCTGATAGGAGTTCCTGAGAATCGGATAGATCGAAGGCAGCAGCGCTTGAATGGTATCATTCAGCAAGTGCGCCGCGCTGATCCCAAAGATCAGCGCCAGCACCGTATCCGTCTGCGGGCGTGTCGCGGCCATGGCCGCGGCCTCGTCCTGAGCAGTGGTTTCGTTCATGGGCCGGAAAGCGTCGACCCGATCCCCGGCGCGGGCAAATTCTCCGACCGGGACTAAGCTCCCTCTTTCTGGTATTTTTCTCGGATTTCATCCCGGAACTCCGCCGGAGTCCGATCCTCGTAGCGGCGAAAGAAGCGCCCGAAATACGACGGATCCTTGAATCCCAGCTGATAGCCGATCTCCGCCACGCTGAGTTCCGAATAAAGCAGCAACCGCTTCGCATCGAGCAACCGCCGCTGCCGGACATGCTCACCCGCAGGACGCCCGGTCGCCTCGCTCACCACGTCATTAAGGTGATTCGCGCTGACGCCCAGCTCACGAGCGTAAGGAGTGAGCGCCTGCCAGTCCCTGTAGTTCCGCTCCACCAGCAGTTGGAAGTCGCGCACCAGACTGGCCGCCCGCTGTGGCGCAGTGGCTTGCTCGTGATCCCTCCAGCGGCTGGCCTTCACCAAAAGGATGCGCAAGAACGCTCGAATGATCTCCGCCGCTCCGGGTCGTGCTTGGTTGAACTCCTCCTGAATCTCATCAAACAGCGCAGCGGTCGCCTCCCGCGCTCTGGCCGGCACACTCATCCACGGCGGAAAGTCGGCCGTGTAGTAGAACGGCAGCTCCAGCAGGAACTGCGTCGAACCCGCGGCCCCCGCATCGAAAAACTCACGCGTGAAGGACAGGATCGTCCCATCGGTCTCCTTGCCCGATTGCACCGCATGAATCTGTCCCGGGCTCAGGAAAAACAGCGTGTCACCCCGGACCTTCGTCTCGCGGAAGTCGTGCATCAGCCGTGCCGGACCCCGGATCAACGACATCTGGAAAAAGTCGTGATAGTGCGGGGTGAGCAGGGTGGGGTTCCACGCTCGCGATTCCTGATAGGGAACGGCCACGAAGCCCTCTCCCCGCAGCAGGGACTGCCGGTAGTCGCCCAGTGCGACGGCGGGAATGGCTTCGCGCTTCATCGGAGGAAGGCTGCTAGTCTTCTGCCTCTCTTCTTCCTTGGAAAGAGTCTTTCTCCCGCGAGAGTAACCGTCTTGTGAAACTTTCCACTCTCGCCGCTTTCTCACTCCTTTCCGCCTCGTCCCTTCACGCCGGAGTCGGTGTCGGAGCCAAGCCCGTCGAAGGAGCCGAAGTTGTCTTCGACGGATCGCGCGAGATGCTCGATGCGAAGTGGACCTACTGGCAGGGCCCGCGTTTCGCTTCCTCACTCCCGATCAAGTGGAAGATCGTCGATGACCCGGTCGACAAGGGCACGGTCGTCATGAGCGATGACCCCGCGGCGGCAGGTGGCCTGTATGGTACTGCCGACATCGTGACCAAGGAGGCCTACAAGGACTTCCGCCTCCACATTGAATTCAACATCGCCAAGCCAGGCGGCAATAGCGGCGTCTATCTCCAGAACCGCTACGAGATCCAGGTCCTCGACGGCGACAAGACCAAGCACGGCATGGCCGCGGTCATCAACGAGACCGAGTCGCCCTACGAGCAATACCTCGGCGCCGGCAAGTGGAACGCCTACGACATCACCTTCCGCGCCGCCCGCTTCAAGGACGGCAAGCTCACCGAGAAGGCCATGGTCACGATGTATTTCAACGGCAAGAAGGTGCACGTGAACCAGACCATCAATCAGGTCTGGGGCGGCGCGAATTCCGGCGTGGACGGCGGGAATGACGGCGGCAAGGGCATCACCGATACGCCGCAGGGCCTCAAGCTCCAGGCGGAAGGCCACGACGTGCGTTTCCGCAACATCTGGATCAAAAAGCTCGATCTCGAAAAGCCCGACTCCGACTTCGCAGCCGACTAACAGCAGCGGTGCCCCAAGCCGCTGGAGGCCAGTCGCCCCCACGGACGGGTGGCTATGCAATTTTATGCATCAAGTTTCTCAGATTTTGATTGTTGTCATACAGGATGCTGCGTAACTGGGATCGGTGAACCCAAAAAACCCCTCTGTTCTCCGGTGCCTTGCTGCGTCGCTATTACTCGCACTGGCGAATTCAGCCCATGGCGCGTGGTCGAAGTTCGAGGACTTCGAAAGCGGCTTTACCGCGAATGCGACCATCAATGGCGTGCACGGCTGGGTCGCCGATATCCCCGCCAGCGTCACGGCCGCCGCCGATCCCGCCTCTTCCGGCCGCGGACTGGTGTGCCGTGCCGTGCCCAGTGCCCGGAACGATATCTACAAAACGCTCGGTTCCCTACAGATTCCCAATGGCGCGACCGGCACCGTGTTCTTCGAGGCATTCATCCCGACCGCCGGGGCAGGGGATGAAAACATCAGCATCGGCCTGTCGGACATCGCCGCGCCGAATGACTATGCCACCTATGAGCCGCAATTCCGCTGGTTGAACACGGACATCTCTCCGCGCAATGGGGCAAACTTCACCGACACCGGATACAACCACAAGACCGGCGAATGGATGCAGGTCTGGATGGTGGTAAACAACGCCACGGACACCGTGGACATGCATGTCCAGTCACCGGTCGGCTCGACGGGCCGTGTGAAAGTCGCCACCGGCTACGGTTTTCGCAACGGCCTTGCCGCAAACGCGCTGGTCAGCTTCATGCTGATCCAGACCGCCGGCCAGGATGTCTACATCGACAATATCTACGTCGCCAATGGCAGCGAGGATCTGACCTTTCCGCCGATTCCAAGCCTCTTGCCGACCGTCGTTGCCGATACGATCCAGACCGGCGTCGGCGGTGCGATCGCCTTCGATCCTCTGGCCAATGACACCGGCAGGATCGATCCCGCCTCGCTGCAGATCGTCACCGGGCCCACCTCCGGCACGGTCGTCATTGAAGGCGGAAAACTTCGCTACCACCACACCGGCGTCACTACCGGCACGGATAGCTTCCGCTACCGGATCAAGAGTCCCGAGGGGACCTACCAGTCCGAGGGAAATGTGACGGTGAATATCAGCAGCAATTTCCGCCTCGCCAATGTCACGGCAAACGTGCCGGCGAATCCGCCCGCTGCCGCCGCCGGAGGCTTGGCGATCATCGATGGCCTGCCGGGTCTCACCTTTCCCGATGCCGTCGCGATGACCTCCGTGCCCGGCACGCCGAAGGCACTGCTCGTGGCTTCGGTCAATGGCTCCGTCTGGTATGTGCCGGACTCCACCGCGGCAGCGCCGGTGAAAATCCAGGTGCTCAATGTCGCATCGCTCTCGAATTTCACCCGCGGTCGCAGCATTTACTCCATCGAGTGCTTCCCGGATTTCGCCACCACCGGACACATCGTGGTGAATTATCAGGGCGACTCCTCGCGGCTGCCTGCACCCGGTGCGGGACAAACGGTGCAGGACGTGATGACCGGCCTCGACAAGAACGGCGCGCCCGATTCCGTCATCGAGTGCGACCTGCGCGTCTCGCGCTTTACGCTGTCGCCAGCACACATCGCATCGGCGGCGGACGGACTTTCCGCGACCGAGAATTCCGCCGCATTGGCCACCGAGTTGCCCTACATCAATCTCGCCGAGCAGAACCTCTTCCACAGCATCAACGACGCGAAATTCGGTCCGGACGGCTATCTCTACGTCACCTTCGGCGATGAAGGCGACCAAGGGGATCCCCACCGCAACGGCCAGCGTCTGACGAAGGACTTCTACAGCTCGATGATCCGCATCGATCTCGATCCGAACTCAACCAACCCGAAGCCGAACCCGCACTACGCCATCGCCGTCGGTGCCTTGAATGGCCTTCACAGCCCCAACACTCCCTACACCAGCACCTCGCAGACGCCGAACTTCCGGGTCCCCATCGACAATCCCTTCATCCACACCAGCCTCGGTGGCACCTGGGCCGGCAGCTTCGATGGCACCGACTTCTCCAGCCAGCTCACGAAGGTCCGCACCGAAATGTGGGCCGTCGGCTTGCGGAATCCCTTCAAGTTCCACCTCGATGCCGAGGATGGCACCGGTGCGACCGAGGCGTGGATCGGTGACGTGGGCAAGGATTCCCGCGAGGAATTCTCCATCCTGAAGAAAGGCGAGAACGGCGGCTGGTCCTATTACGAAGGGGACATCGTCACTCCCGGGCTGGCATTCGTGCCGCCGCAGCCCTCCGGCACCACGCCGTGGAAGCAGCCGCTTTTCACCTATCCGCACAGCAATGGCAACAACTCGGCTACCGGCGGCATCTTCTATCGCGATACCGCTCTGCCCACGCTGACCAATCGCTACATCTGCGGCGACTACGGCTCCGGCCGCATCTGGAGCATCAGCCGCGACGGCTCCTCCGTCATCGAGCTCGCCGACCTGCGCCTCAGCACCAATCGCATCGTGGACTTCCACGTGGACCCGGTGACGAAGGACATCTTCGTGCTCGAGAATGGCGGCAGCAACCGCGTGATGCGCATCACCGTGCAGCCGCCCGGTCCAGAAGACTATCCGACGAAGCTCTCGGACCTCGGCTTGTTTGCGGACCTTTCCAATCTGACGCCGAATCCCGGTGTGGTCCCGTATTCGCCAAACCTGACCTTCTGGTCGGATGGCGCGGAGAAGAAGCGCTGGTTCGTCATCAAGAACCTCACCGACATCATCGGCTGGTCACAGGATGGAAACTGGACCTTCCCGAGTGGCATGGTCTGGGTGAAGCACTTCGACTTCGACCTCGACCGCAGCCATCCCGGCACCGTCAAGAAGCGGCTGGAAACCCGTGTGCTGGTGCGGAACGCCACCGGAGCCTACGGCGTTTCCTATCGTTGGAACGAGGCGGGCACCGAGGCCACACTGTCTCCTAACACCGGCGAGGATTTCCCCATCAACTACACCGATGCAAATGGAGCGCCCGCCACTCTCGGCTGGCACATCCCATCCCGCGCCGAGTGCCTCAGCTGCCACACCGTCACCGCCGGCCATGCGCTCAGCATGAACACGCGGCAGTTCAATCTCCAGCAGACCATCAACGGCCAGACCGGCAACCTGCTGACGCTGCTCTCTAACAGCGGCTACCTCGCCGGCTTCACGGGAACTCCCGCGAGCCTGCCCCGCTTCTACAAGCCGGATGATACCAATGCCGGCCTCGAGGAACGCGTCCGCTCCTACCTCGCGGTGAATTGCTCCTATTGCCACCAGCCCGGCGGCGGCACACCTGAGTCGTGGGATGCCCGTCCTCATCTCACCTTGGAACAGACCCATCTGCTCTACACCCATCCCGTCAGCGAGGCGACCCCGGACCTGAGCGATCACATCATCCGCCCCGGCGACAAGGCCCACTCGGCGCTCTGGAACAAGATCAACGCCCGCTCCGTGATCAATGGCACCTTCAACGGCTACTCCCAGATGCCGCCTCTCGCCACGAATGTCTTCGACGAGCAGGGCCTCGCACTCATCGGCGAGTGGATCGATCATCATGCCAACGTAGCCCCGTCACCGGCAGCAGGCAGCATCGGCCAGACGAACCTCTCCGAAAACGAATCTGCCGGTCACCTCGTCGGCATGGCCAATGCCGTGGACCCCGATGTGCGCGAGGGCATCCCCGATCAATCGCTGCTGACCTACACCATCACCGCCGGAAATGATCGCGGCCTGTTTTCCCTCGACCCCGCCACCGGCGAGCTGCGCTTGAATGGCATCATCGACTTCGAGCGCCAGTCGCAGCACCAGCTCACCGTGGAAGTGGCCGACCACTTCGCACCGAATCCCGGCGTCCTCCACCGCACGGTCATCGTCGATCTGATCGACGAGACCAGCCCCGACCTCACCGCGGACCTGGATGGAAACGGTCTCTTCGATGCCTGGGAATCGTCCTTCGGCATCAGCAACCCCGCGGGCGACGATGATCACGATGGAACGAACGCGTTCTTCGAACTGCTGTCCGGCGGGGATCCCAGCGTCGCTGAGTCGCCATCGTCCCTCGGTCTCACCCACGTCCTCAATGGAGGTCAGGAACTCGGGTGGAACGTCCGCAATGGTTTCATCCTCGGCCAGGACTATCACGTCCAGCTCTCCGACGATCTCGGCGCGTGGGGCGAGCTGCAGCCGGTGGACTACACCGTCCAGTCCGTCACCCCGGTCAGCCCCGGCGTCTCCCGCGTGGTGATCAAGGTCCCCGCCGCCGGTCCGAAGCAGTTCCTCCGCCTGAGCGGGCCCTGAGACGGAGCTTTTCCTTTCCATCCTGCCGCCCGCCGTGACGAAGTGGGGGAGATGAGTCTCCGCTGCCACGCCGTCGTCGACACCGCCTACCAGCAGGTGCAGATCTGGAAATCGGAGCGCCAGTGCGAATTCCGGGTCGCCGGGGCGATCCACGCGTGGTGGCACGAGCGCCGGTTCCTAACAGGTCTGGCCTGGGACAATATCGCCGCCGCCGCCCTGCTGCGGCCCGCCGGCCCTCCGCGCTCGATCCTGATGCTGGGCCTCGCCGGCGGCACCGCCATGCGAATCCTCCGCCACCTCCTGCCGGATTGCCGGCTGGTCGCGGTGGACATCGATTCCGAAATCGTCGCCCTCGCCGAGCTGAACATGAAACTCGACGACCTCGGCATCGAGATCCACATCGCCGATGCCTACCAGTGGATCGCCGCCTGCAAGGAGAAGTTCGACGTGGTCATCGATGACGTCTACCTCGCCGGCCGCAGTGACGTCTTCCGGCCCGGCAAGTCCGACAATCGCCAGATTTCCTCCCTGAAGCGCCTGCTCACCCCTGGCGGCCTGCTCGCCGCCAATCTGGTCAATGGTCCCGGCCACCGAGCCATGCAGATCCGCACCCGCGCGGCCTTCCGCGCGGGCTTCCCGGTGGTCCGCTCGGTCACCACTCCGGACAGCATGAATGAGACCTTGGTCGCCGGTAAGGACGTCCTCCCGGTCTCCGCCCTGGGGGATTGGCTACGGGTTTTCCCGGATGCGACCGACCGGAAGCTCTGGAAGCGCCTGAAAGTCCGCCGTCTAACCCCCGTGGCGTCGCGTTGACAAGCCGCCGGGCCCCGCGCAACCTCCGCGCCCATGGATACTTTGAAGATTCTGCTCGGCGCCACCGTGGCTTTGTTGCTCGGCGCGTTGGGTGTCTCGCTTTATAACCAAAAGGCTCCGGCCCAATCGGCCGACTCGGTGGAGAAGGCGGAATTGATGCGCCAGATCGAGGAACTCCGCCTTGAGCAGGATCGCCTGCAGATTGAGAAGCAACGGCTCGCGCTCCAACAGGCCGCCGCCCAAGCCCCGCCAGTGGTCGTCCCGGCCCCGTCTTCCACTCCGGCCGCCGATGTCGCCGCCATGCAGGATCAAATCGCCCAGCTCCAGGCCGACAAGGAAAAGGCCGAGCGCGATGCCGCGACCGCTGACCGCGAAGCCGCCTTCGTCGGCGGCAGGGAGATCGAGAATCATGACAAGGAAGCCCGCCGCGCCCGCCTGATCAGCCAGGCGCTGGTCATCGCCCGCGTGAAGGAATGGGTGGAAAGCCCTGATGCCGGCACCTTCGCCACCGTGGACATCGTCATGCCGGAGAATGTCCAGCCCGGCACCATCCTCTGCCTGCGCCGCAAGACCGGGATCCTCGGCCGCCTGAAAATCGGCGACGTGAATATCGAGGGCGCCATCGCCAATCCGGTTTCCGCTTTCACCGAAACCCGTCCGCAGGCCGGCGACGAGCTCATCCTCGACCCGACCTTCTAAGCATCTCGTCGAAAGACGATGACCCAAGGGGCTGCACGTCACGCACGGCAGCCCTTCATCGCCTCTCACCTCTGGTCTCTGGTTCCTTGTTTCTCGCTTCTTCTCCGATTCGTCCCATGTCCACCACCGTCGGTCTCATCTCTCTCGGCTGCGCGAAGAACCTCATCGACTCGGAAGTCATGATGGGTCACCTCGCCGAAGCCGGCATGTCGCTCACCTCCGAGGCGGAGCTGGCGGACGTGCTCATCGTGAATACCTGTTCGTTCATCGACATGGCGAAGCAGGAGTCGATCGATGCCATCTTCGGTGCGGTCAATGCCCGCAAGGAGGACCCCGACCGCGAACGCCAGAAGATCATCGTCGCCGGCTGCCTGTCGCAGCGCTTTGCTAAGGACCTGCCGGGCATCATGCCGGAAGTGGACGCCTTCATCGGCCTCGACCAGATCACCAAGGTTGCGCCGATCATTGAGAACCTCGTCGGCAAGAAACCCGCCCCCGCGCCGAAGGAGGCGAACTCCGCCACCGAGGACCCGCGCGACTACGTCACGCTCAAGCCGCAGTACGTGCCGGACTACGTCACCCCGCGCTTCCGCCTCACGCCGGAGCACTTCGCCTACGTGAAGATCGCCGAGGGCTGCAATCACACCTGCACCTTCTGCATCATCCCGAAGATCCGCGGCATGCACCGCTCGCGCACTCAGGACAGCGTTGTCCGCGAGGTCGAGGCACTCGTGAAGTCCGGCGTGAAGGAAATCAACCTCATCTCCCAGGACACCACCTACTTCGGCATGGACAAGTGGGAGGGCCAGCGCCCGAACCCGAACTCGCCGGTCGACTCGTCCCGCGGCGAATCGCTCGCCACGCTGCTGCGCGAGATCAACAAGATCGAGGGCGAGTTCTGGGTCCGCCTGCTCTACACCCACCCGGCCCACTGGTCGGACGAGCTCATCAAGACCATCGCCGAGTGCGACAAGATCGCGAAGTACGTCGATATCCCGCTCCAGCACATCTCCGACCGCATGCTGACGGCGATGAAGCGCAAGACGAATGGCGACTACATCCGCGACCTGCTCCGCCGCATGCGCGCCGGCATCCCGAATCTCGGCATTCGGACGACGTTCATCGTGGGTTTCCCCGGCGAGACCGAGGAAGACTTCACGGAGCTGCTGGAGTTCATCCGCGAGTTCCGCTTCGAGCGAGCCGGCGTTTTCCAGTACTCGAAGGAGGAGGGGACCCCTGCCTACAAGATGACCGGCCAGCTTCACCACATGACCCGCAAGGGCCGCTGGAGCCGCGCCATGGCCGAACTGCAAAAGGTCGCCTCCGAGGTGAACCAGGCACAGGTCGGCAAGCAGGTCCGCGTCCTCGTCGAGGAAAAGGGCGTCGGTCGCACCGAATGGGATGCTCCCGAGATCGACGGCTCCGTGCACGTCGACGAGAACATCCCGGTCGGCAGCTTCGCCGATGTCACCATCGGTGACTGGCGCGGCTACGATCTCGTGGCCGCACGTTGATACCGCGGATCATCGCAGCTCCCATCCCGGGGATGGGAGCTCTGGTAGGCGGAGGCTCTCTTCCCGCAGCTTGGCATCGCTGCTCTCCAGGGCGAGGTCGCGGGCCTCGTCCGGGCTGTGTTCTCGCAGGGTGGGAATGACTTGCTTGCTGCCGATGTCCAGCCGCACCGCGGATTTTCCGGGTGATCTTACATCATCTTGGCAGATGGGTAAAATTCGTAGACCTCTCATTGCGAAATGCCACGAAAGTCAGTTAGTTAGACCATATCCATGTAATTTCTGCAGCCTTTGTAATGCCGCGGATTTTTTGGTTATTAGGGGATAAATAATTGGATCATGCAGAGCTTAGATTCGGTTAGAATTACACCATTTTGGTGATTTATGGATGAGGCTGAAGATCACCTCCCGGTGTTCTGAGACAACTGCAACCCCATCCCCACTCTGCCATGAATTCCAAAGAGATAAGCCCCGTAAGGAGGCTTGCTTCATACTCCTCCCGCTCTGCTTGCCTGGTATCATTGTTTGCCTGGCAAGTCGCTTCCGGTGCCGATGTTCCCGTTTCCAAGGGATCAAGTTCCGGCACTGGCGCCTCTATTAACCTGTCGATAGCCAGCTTGATCACCACCAACACGGGCAATCTGGGCCAGTCCTCCGGCACTGCTCCCGCGCCCTACTCGGTCTCCAAGTCTGCCGTTCCGCTGAATGTGAACACCGGCGTTCCCCTCGTGCTCGACCTTGTAGGCGCAAACGGCGCGATCAATTCCTCAGCCTCCTCCAACGTCGACGGCAGTCCCGGCTCCAAGACGACCGCTGCCACCGCACAGGTGGTCAATCTTTCGCTGGATGTTGCCCAACTTCTGGGTGGGCAACCGCTGGTCTCCGTGGGGGCTCCCACCGTGACGACGAATGTCTCGGTGGCCGGACAGGGAGGATCCTTCACTTCCAATTCCAGCGTTTCGCTCACCGGATTGACGCTCAAGGTACTCGGCGCATCCATCGATCTCTCGGGAATCAATCTTTCCAATGTTCCGCCGAATACCGGTGTGAACCTCGGCGCGAATGCCGTGGCGGGACTTGCCATCATTCTCAATGAAACCCAGACCACCGGCAACGCCGCTGGCGGCCTCACCACCACCACGAATGCCATCCGCATCAAGCTCAATGCGGTAAACCTCGGATTGATCAATGTTTTGAACGGCGACGTCATCATCGGTCACGCCGACGCGGCCGAAGGCTCCGATCCGGACGGCGATGGCATCTTCTCGGGCACGGACGGTGACAGTGATGGCGATGGAATTCCAGACGCCGTCGAAATCGCCAATGCCGCCGCGGGTGGCGACACCGACGGCGACGGCGTGGCCGATTATCTGGATCTCGATAGCGACAATGACGGCATCAACGATGTCATCGAAGCCGGCGGCAAGGACGCCAACGGCGACGGACGCCAGGATGCCAGCGGCGACGGCAATCCGGACGAGGATGGCGACGGCATCGTCGATTCGGTCGATCCGAATGACTTGATCACCGGCGGCGGTCACGGCGTGGCCCTGACAGTGCCGGATACCGATGGCGACGGTGCCAAGAACTACCTCGACCTCGACTCCGACAATGACGGCATCAGCGACGTGGTCGAATCCGGCGTGGGATTGAACACGGATACCAATGGCGTTTTCCACACGGGAGATACCGATGGTGATGGCATCGACAATGCCGTCGACGGACTTGCCGGTTACGGCGATGCCCCGGGCTCATCGGGTGCACCTCTGGATACCGACAACGACGGCATCCCCAACGCTTACGAAGTCGATAGCGATAACAACGGCACCAAGGATATCGCCGGCACGCCCTACGCGAGCCTTGATGGCAATGGCGACGGCCGCATCGACAATGGCGCCGATACCGACCACGACGGCGTCCCCAACGTGGCCGATGTCCAACCCGGCGTCTTCGGCGGCTTGCCGAACCCAGCCGGCGACAATGACGGCGACGGCATTTCCAACGGAGCCGAAGGTTCCGGCCTGGTGGATACCGATGGTGACGGCGTGGCCGACATTGCGGATGGCGACTCGGACGGCGATGGCATTCCCGATCTCGCGGAAGGCCCCGGCGATCTCGATCGCGACGGTGTTCCAAATGCCCGCGACCTCGATTCCGACAACGATGGCATCAATGATGTGATCGAAGGCGGCGGCAAGGACACCGACGGCAATGGCCTCCAAGATCCCAGCGGCGACGGAAATGCCGATGAAGATCACGATGGCATCGTGGACTCGGTCGATTCGAATGACGCAGTCGCCGGTGGTGGCACCGGAGTCGCGCTGACGCTTCCGGACACCGATGGCGATGGAGCGAAGAACTTCCTCGATCTCGACAGCGACAACGACACCATCTCCGACCTCGTTGAAAGCGGCCTGGGTGCCGTCGATAGCAACAACGATGGCATTGGTGAAGGAGCGGATACGGATCAGGACGGCCTTGTGGCTTCAGTCGACGGACTGCCCGGTGCCCGCGGTGATGCGAACGGCTCTACGCCGATCGATACCGATGGCGATGGCATCCCGAACTACATCGACCCGAACAGCGATAACACCGGCTCGCCGGACATCGTCGGTGCGGGCAATGGTGCTCTTGACGCCAACCATGATGGCAAGGTCGACAACGCCACCGATTCGGACGGCGACGGCATTCCGGATGTTGCTGATAACGACGACATCAATTCCGGCGGACTGGGCTTCAACCTGAAGACCTACGCGCAATGGGTGAACGAGCAATTCAGCTCACCAGCCAATACCAACCCGGCGATTTCGGGTCAGGAAGCGGATCCCGATGGCGATGGTTTCACCAACGCGGAGGAATTCGCCTTCGGAACCGATCCTGAGGACAACCGGAGCTTCCCGAAGGTCATGACCTCAGGCATCCCCGGTGCGATGGGCGGCGTCCAAGCTACCGTGACCAAGGATCCTACCGCCTATGCCTTCGTCACCGTCGAGGGTTCCCGCGACCTGGTGATCTGGCTGACCGGCCCCGGAGCGATCTCGGTCGGCACCGATCAGCCGGCGCTCTTCAGCGCCCAGATCAACAATGCCTTGCCGGGCGGTGAGAAAATGCGCGGCTTCATCCGCTTCCGCGTCATCATTCCCTGATAGAAACAGGACAGCACATCCCGCCGGTCTCCTTGCGAGGCCGGCGGGCTTTTCGTTTCCACGCCTCAGCTCCGCTCCGGGAACTTGTGCTTCCACACCGTCAGCGCGTCGCGGATGTCCTCCGTCTTCTGCGTCGGACTGAGTTCCCACACGATCGGGCAGCCTTGCGGGAAAAACGGCAGCAGCTCCTGATACTCCAGCGTGCCCATGAAGGGCGTGCGGTGATCGCGCGCCGGCCATTGGACATCGTGCAAGTGCCCGCCGATCAGGTGAGGGGAGATGCGCCGCAGCCACTCGACGTGGTCTAACAGCCCGAGGTTGTGCTTCAGCTGCACGTGGCCGAAGTCGTGCCAATAGCCGACCCACCGGTTGTCCGCGAAGTGCTCCTGCAGGCGCACCATCTCGCGCTCCGTCGGCATGTCCTCGAAGCGCGAGCGTGATTCCACGGCCAGCTTCACGCCATACTCCGCGGCCTTCTCCGCGATCTGCCCGAGTGCCTCGATCGCGCGCTGGTAGTAAAGCGGCGCGATCTTCTCCCGCTTCTTCACGAAGGCGATCTTCTCGGCCGCGTAGTCAGCGCCATTGCGGCCCTGCTCGGACACCATCGCGGTCAGCCGCTTGGTCCACTTCTTCGAGTCCATGGGCACCGAGCCCATGTGGAGCACCAGGTACTGCGCCTTGAATTCGGCCGCGATCTCCAGCGTCTTCAGAGTCATCTCCATCGCCCGCTGGCGGTCAAAGGGCCGGTGCGAGGTGAATTCATACGCGTCCGGCGCGTCGATCATCACCTCGACGGGCGAGGGGAAGTAGTTGTGCACCCCTAAGCACGTGAACTTGCCCGCCGCATACGCCTTCCGAATCCCCGGCAGCTTCGCGATGGTCATGCCATGCGATAGCTCGATGTTCGTGAACCCGAGTTCCACGATCTCATCGATCATCGCCTCGCCATCGTGATGGCGGGAGTTGTTCCAGCAGGTGGAGAAGGAAAGCATGGCGGTCTAGCCGATCTGGCGCTTCAGCGTATCGAGCAAACCCTGGCAGGCATCTTCCACCAGATCGGCGACATCTTCGAACCCGCGCTGGCCGCCATAATACGGATCAGGCACGTGGTTCGCTTCCTTCTCGACGCAGTATTCGACCAGCAGCCGGATCTTTTCGCGATGCGTTCCCGTCCGGTCGAGGCGGCGGAGGTCCGCCAGGTTGTCCTCGTCCGCGGCGAGCAGGAGGTCGAAATCGCGCAAGTCCTCCGCTGTCACCTGCCGCGAACGGCCCTCGATCGTATAGCCGCGGCGGCGCAGCGTGTCGGCCATCCTCGGGTCCGGGCCCTTCCCGGCGTGGTAGCCGATCGTCCCGGCGGAATCGATCTCGATCGCGTCGTTCAGCCCGGCGTCGGCGACCTGATGGCGGAACACGATTTCAGCGGCGGGCGAGCGGCAGATGTTCCCCATGCACACAAAGAGAACACGGATGGGCTTGCGGTCGGCGGGCATGGTGGCGAAAAGCTCCCGGCATGCTCCGCATTCCCGCGCTCGCGGCAATCGCAAAGGTCCTGCTCGCTGTCGCCTTCGCGGCCGGGCCGAACGTCATCGTCGTCATTACCGATGACCAGGGCTACGGCGACCTGTCTGCCCATGGCAGCACCCAGGTGAAAACCCCGGCGCTGGACAAGTTCCGCGCCGAGTCCACCTCGCTCGACCGCTTCTACGCCAGCCCCACCTGCGCGCCGACCCGCGCTGCCCTGATGACCGGCCTGCACGAGTTCCGCTGCGGCGTCAGTCACACCCTCATGGGCCGCAGCCTGTTGCGGCCGGGGATTCCGACCCTGCCGGAAATGTTCCACGCCGCGGGCTACCGCACCGGCATCATCGGCAAGTGGCACCTCGGCGATGCCTACCCGTGCCGGCCGGAGGACCGCGGCTTCGACGATGTCTTCGTCCTCGGCGGCGGCGGCATCGGCCAGACACCTGACTATTGGGGAAACAGCTACTTCGACCCCATGATCCGGCGTCGCTCCGGATGGGAAAAGACCAGCGGCTACTGCACGCAGGTCTTTTTCAATGAGGCGATCCACTGGATGAATGAGCGCGTCGCCGCCAAGCAGCCCTTCTACCTGCACCTCGCCACCAACGCCCCGCACGCCCCATACATCCCGCCGCAGAAGGACTCGAAGCTCACCGGCGCCGATGCCTTCCACGCGATGATCGACGACATCGACGCCAACTTCGCCCGGCTGATGGAAGCGCTGGAAAAGAGCGGCGCTGCGAAGGACACCATCGTCGTCTTCATGACCGACAACGGCTCCGCCATCGCCGCGTCCAATGCCGGCATGAAGGGGAAAAAGGGCAGCCCGGACGAAGGCGGCGTGCGCGTGCCATGCTTCATCCGTTGGCCGGAAAAGATCGCCGCCGGAAAGGTCGTCAAGGACGTGACCGCCCACCTCGACCTGCTGCCCACCCTGACCAGCCTCTGCGGCGTCACCCGCCCGGCGGATTGGCAGGGCGACGGCGTCGATCTGGCTCCCGCGCTGAAAGGGGAGACTGAATTCAAAAAGAACCGCATGCTCTTCACCCAGGTCGGCCGCTGGCCCGGCGATGCGCCTGCCGGGCGCTTCCGCGGTCAGGATTTCTCCGTCCGCGATGACCGCTCGCTCCTCGTCGGCCTGGAACTCTATGACCTCTTCGCCGACCCCGGCCAAAAGACGAACCTCTTCGCCGAGCGCCAGGTCGATGCCCAGCGCCTGCTGACCGCCTACGGCCGCTGGTGGAATGAGGTGCTGCCCGTCGTCCGCGAGCCCGTCCGCTACGTCGTCGGGGCGGAGGAGGCTCCGGTCGCCCACCTGACTGCGCATGACTGGTGGCCATCGAAGGAGGCGGACCAGGTCCGCGGCGCCGAATCCGTCGTCGATCAGGAACAGATCCGCACCTTCCTGCAAAACGCCCAGGTCGCCGCCACCCGGAATCCGCTCCCGGCCACCTCCGGCCACTGGAAGCTCCAAGTCGCCCGCGAGGGGAACTACGAGATCACCTTCGGCCTCGTCCCCCCCGAAGCCTCGGCCGAAGACCGCCGCGCCCTCGGCCGCCTCCGCCCCGGCACCGCCCACCTCCGCGCCGGTCAGGAGGAAACCAAAATGGCCGTCCAGGACGGCGCGACCTCGCTCAAGGTCCCCATGGACCTCGACTCCGGCCCGCTCGACTTCGAAGTTTGGTTCGATGGCCAGCTCCTCAACGACCGCATTCTCGGCGCATTCTTCGTTTCCATCGAGCGCAAGGGCGACCGCAAGGTCCCGAAGCTCGACCTGAAACCACGCCCCGCCCCGGCAAAGTGAAAGATTGGTCGCAACTTTCGCGGGGAGAACGGGTTTGAGACGACCGGAGATCGATACGTATCATGAAAAACACCGCCACCATCGGAATTGCGGCCCTCCTCGCCGGAGCTGCCGGGGGATATTTTGCCGGGAAAGCCGGCTCGCCGGACGCCACGGCCACCACCGCGGCGGAGTCTGCCATGCGCGACACCAAGACCAGCCTGCGTCCGGGTGCTGCTTCCGCAGGGGAGTCGAAAAAGGGAGTCCGCAGCGTGAAGGAAGCCCTGAGCGAGCCCGGCCAGATGGCCCGCATGCAGTCCCTCATGGATCTCTATGCCGGCATGAATGCCGACCAGCTCCAGGAAGCCGCCGGCAAGCTCGAAGAGCTCCCGATGGCCCAGCGGATCATGGCCTCCATGCTCCTCTTCAGCCGTTGGGGTGAAGTTGACCCGCAGGGTGCGCTTGCCCACGCCGCCACCCTTGGCCCCGGCGGATTCTTCGCCCGCCCGACCATTCTCCAGAGCTGGGCCAGCTCCGACCCGGCAAATGCCGCCAAGTATTTCAGCGAGCACCCCGGCGACTTCGCCAATATGGGCTTCGGTGGTCCCGGCGGCGGCGGCGAAGGCGGTGCCGGCACCATTGCCGCGGAATGGGCCAAGCTTGACCCGACGGCGGCCATCGCCTGGGCCAATAGCCTGAACGGCAACAACCAGACCAATGCCCTGCGCTCGATCATCACCGAGCTGGCAGGCACCGATCCGACCAAGGCCGCGCAGATCGTCACCACGCTTCCTGCCGATGAGCAGGGCCGTGCCTATGGCGACATCGCGGAAAAGATCGCCTCGAAGGATTTCGCCGCTGCTGAAACCTTCATCGCAGGCCTGCCGGCCGACGTCCGCGACCGCGCTCTCTCGAACGCCCTCAATGCGCTCGCCCGCACCGACCCGCAAGCCGCCGCAGCCAAGCTCTCGGGCATGGCCGAAGGGAACGACCGCGACCGTGCCATCTCCGGCATCGCCGACGGCTGGGCCCGTCAGGATCCCGCCGCTGCCGCTGCCTGGCTGAGTCAGCAGACCTCGGACAATATGGACAATGCCGTGCGCTCGGTGGTCTCCTCGTGGGCCGGCCGTGACAGCGCCGCGGCGCTCTCCTGGATCCAATCGCAACCGCAGGGTGACCTCCGCGACGAGGCGGTCGGCACCTACATCTGGACCAGCCGCAACTCCGATCCGCAGAGCACCATGCAGCTCGCGGAAAGCATTACCGACGAGAACACTCGCAACCGCTCCGTCTTCATGGCCACCCGCCGTTGGATGCAGCAGGACCGCGATGCAGCCACTGCTTACATCCAGCAATCCACGACCCTCAGCGACGACGCCAAGCAGAACCTCCTCGACGCGGGGAATAATGGCGGACGCGGTGGCTGGGGTGGTGGCGGCCCTGGCGGTGGCGGCGGTAACCGTGGTCGCCGCGGCGGGAACTAATCTCCCCCTGATTTGACAAGCCCGTCCCCGGCGCAAATCGTCGGGGACGGGTTTTTTCGTTCATTCATGTGGGCTCCGGAGGACACCTATGCCATCGCGCGCATCGATCTGCCCCGTGCTGGCACGCACGGCTGGCAGGTCCGTCTGCAACGCCGCGGCGTGAAATACGGGAAGTTCTTCGCCGACCGGCAGCAGGGCGGACCCCGCGAAGCCTACGACGCCGCCCGCAGGTGGCGGGATGAGCTGATGACCCGCTTCGCCGCGGAGGAAACTCAGGCCCGCATCTGCCGCCCATCCGCCAGGAATCAATCCGGCGTCGTCGGCGTCTCCAAGATCCGCATCATCGCTGCCAACGGCACCGAGTACTGGTTCTGGCAAGCCGCCTGGTGCCCCGCTCCTGGCGAGCGGCGCAGCATCAAATTCTCCATCAAACGCCACGGCGACCGCGCCGCCTTCCGCCTCGCCGTCGAAGCCCGCCGCGACGGCACCAGCCCGTAGCATCACACTGGGAGCGCGGGATTCATCCCGCCCGTCTTCCCATGTAGCGGCGCGTCTATGACCCTCGCTAAAAGCGAGGGTAAGGCTCGCATCACCCTTCACCGCGATCCCTCTTCCACCCAAGCCGCGGCGGAAGGATGCTGCCCTTCCGCCGCTTTGCTCCACCCCTCACAAATCAAAACTCTCAATCCGCGCCCCCTTCTCCGGATGGCTCACCAGCACCGCCACCTTCCGGATTTCCCCCAGCTCGCTCCCGGTGTGGCTCAGGTAGTCAAACTTCCCACGCAGGTCCGTGTATCCGTCCTTGTGGAAGACCGCCTCACCATTCGGCCCCTGCACATACACCTTCACATACGTCTGCGGCAAAGGCAGCCGGCTCGCGCTGTCGAACACCTGGATCGTCCGCTCCAGCGGCTGCCGCACCGTCTCCAGCGCCCGGCTATCCAGCACCCGCAGCACCTTCGTCTTCTCCGACTGCGCCGCCACCAGCACGTTGCCACGGCGGAATGCCTCGGGTAGCTCCACCTCCGTCTGCTCGCCCAGCAAGGCCACCTCGCGCGACTCATTCGCCCGGATCGCCGGTAGGGCTGCACCTTCGCCAGTAAGGAACGGGTCCTTCGAGAACATCACCTCGAGATCCACACTGAAGAGCTGCAGCATCGTCTTGTCGAGACGGTGTTGCTTCACCAGCAGCTTGCCGTCCGCGGCCAGCGCGAGATCGAGCGAAGGCGCTTCCTCCTTCGGCCGCTCCGCTTCCACCGGGCGCGGCACCTTCAGCGCCACGATCTCGTCGGCCTGAGTAAGGATCGCCTCAAAGCGCGACTTCCACAGCCCCGGCGGCAGGACGTTCCGGCGCATCGCGATCGCCCGCGCCTCCTCCGGCTCGCCACGATGGAAATGCACCACCGCCTTCAGATAATCATACGCCAGCTTGGCTTCCAGCTTCGTGGCATCGATCTCATTGAAACGAGCCAGTGCCTCCTCGATCCGATCCTGCATCAGCAGATGCGCCGTGAGCGCCAGCTTGTCGTCATCGCTCAGGGCCGGCTTCCACGACAACACCTCCAGGAACTTCTCATAATGCTGTGCCGCCTCCTCGTGGGTCAGCCGCTCCTTGTCGGCGAAACGATGCGCCCGCGGATTCACCAGCGGGTCGAATTCCAGCGTCTCCCAATCGCGGTGAATCACCGGCCGGATCTCTAACAGCGGACTATCCAGCCAGTCTCCGAATTCCGGGGATGGGACGTAGTCGGCCCCGGGAGGCATCGGCAAGACGCCTCCACTGCCTTCGTAGATCGGCAGCAAATTCTCCAGATAGTCCCGGATCGCTGGCAGCGAATCGTGGAGGAAGCCGAACGACGCGACATCCTTCGAGTAGAAGAGCCGCTCATGCAGGATCGGCGCGGCCTTCCGGAAAAAGTCCGCGTTGCGGAGACGCCAGCGGATCAGCTTGAGATCGATCGTCTTCAGGTTCGCCGTCTTGAGCCGCTCAAGCACCGCATCATCCGTGCCGTCGCTTGCAAGCGCCGGCCACGAATTCGCGTCCGCAGGCGGCGCTTCGGCGACCACCTTCAGCGTCCGCGTCGCGGTGCGGGCGAGCACATTGTCGGCCTCGGACACTTGCAGCGGATACATCGCGAATTCGCCGGCCGCGGGGAAATAGAAGGCTAGCCGCAGGTTCAACACGCCGTACGGTTGCAACTCGTGGGTCGAGGTCAGGGTCGAAGGTTGCCCGTCCAGCGGGATCGCTCCCGCGGGGATCTGCGAAAGCACATCCACCCGGCGGCCGACACCCTCCGGATTCGTCACCACCAGCGAGGCACCATACGGCACGCCGGCGATGAACTCTCCCGTGATGCTGTTCTCGATCTGCCGCCCCTCGACCGTGCGGAAACGGTCATCCAGTCGATGGAACGTCTGCCGCACCAGCACCGGCGCATCCGGCGCCACCTTCTGCGTCTCGCGGGTATCCTTGTAGAACAGCAGCATCGGCTCGCGTGCCTTGACCCGCAGCGTCGATCCATCCACCTTGGTTTCCGGCCGCTCTGCCTTGAAGGGCAGGTCCAGCATCGCCAGGCAGAACAACGCCTCGTTGGCGTTGTGCGTGCACGCATTGAAATGCGGCGAAAGGAAACCGCCCTTGCCATCCCACGCCGCGAGATCCAGCCAGAAGCGATTCAACGGGATGAACGGCTCACCGGTCGGTCCACGATACTTGTAGTAGTTCGACTCGAACCACAGCCGCGTCTGGTCGCGCTCGGAACTCCACGAAGGACGGGACCGCGGAGCCGAGAACGGATCGGCAAGGACACCGCCACCGGATCCTCCGACCGAGTTCGGCAACTCGGCAACCCCTTCGAGAGCGCCTGCTCCTGCAGCAAACGGATCAATTCCCGCGTCTCCGGCTCTGTTGCCACCGCCGACAGTCGAGTTCACGAGCGAATCGATCATGTCGATGTTGGTGGGTGTGTTGCGCACGATGAGCTTGTTCCCGACGATTCTGGCGGAGGCACCGGGAGCTTCGGCAACGCCGCGCTCCTTGAGAAGATCACCAATGCTCACACGCGGTCTGAGTTCCGGGCGGTCCTCGCTGCCAGGTTCCGCGAATGGATCCGTCGCTCCGGAGTCCACTCCGCCTCCGAGTATGGTGACAAAGTCGGGCGGGATGGTGAAGGTGTGGTTGAGCAAGTCCTCACCCACCTCGGTGGCGGCATTGATGGTCACCGCGTAGTCGTCCACTTTGTAGCGGAGGTGAGTCTTTTCGCAAACGTAGCGGAGCGCCTCACCAAGCGGGACGTTGCGGAGATTCAGTTGATCGATAATGAGGACTCCCGGATCTGCGTTTACTTCGCCTCTTGGTCTCCTGATCACGAAATTTACGCCTTTCTTCGATGGGTCGCTTTCGGTGGTGTCGTATTTGGCCGCGCGCGAACGGAGGAAGTCGACGGCTTCAGCAACGGAGGTGTCGTCGAAGTCGATTGCCGGAATGATGATGGTCTGTAGCTTTTGGAATAGGTAGTTTGCTCCACTGGTTTTCGCTGCTCCTGTCAGCCCGCCGGTCAGTATCTCGTTTCTCGCCAGTCCCAGCGAATCCTGCGTCGCCAGATCCGTCCCGCGCAGCGTCTGCGTGAACAGGATCGTCTCCTGCTCCGGCGTCGGCGCTTCCAGTTCCCAGCGCTGCTTGAGTTCAGCCGCGATCCGCTCCCGCACCTCCGGCATCGCCTGCGAAAGCAGCGCCTTCTCCGCCGCATTCAGACGCTGCCACGCATAGGGCCGCAGGTGCTTGGAAAGATCCCGCCCGAGCAGGATGTCATCGATCACCGTCGGCTCGCGTTTCTCGGCCAGCATCGGCTTCACATACTTGGTGAAGAAGTCCGGATCCTTCCTCGCAAGGAACAGATGCAGCTCATGGCAAGCATGCTCGGAAAGGAAGGCCAGCTTCCGCTTCTCATCCAGCGATGGCCAGTCGAGCAGCGGCAGGAAGTCATTCAGCCGCGCATCGCCCGTCGCGCCTACCAGGAATTGATGCGCCTCCGCCAGCGTCGTGAACGCCCGCCAGTCGGCATCGATCACGCTCTCGATGCTCGCCTCCGCACCCTTCGCCAAGGCCGCCGCGCGTCGCGTCCCCACATGATACTTCTGCGCATCCAGCGGCCGCGAAAGCCGGCGATCCCGCAGCGGCGTGTCCGTCGCCTTCAGCGGCACCACCAGATGATGCCGTCCCGCCGGATCAGCCGCCACGATGTCGACCACTTGGCAATTCGAGAAATCCGCCGCAGGCACCTGCACCATCCCATTCGCACCCACTTCCAGGTCATATCGCAGCACCGAAGGAGCCGCGAGGAAGTCGATGCTCGGCCCGCCATCTTCGCCGGTCTTTCGCGACTCGGGAGCGGGAGGCGCAGGCTTGAAACTCCGTCCACCCGCGCCGCTTCCCGTCCCGCGGCCTCCGCCCCCGGACTTTGGATCTTGGCGCGTCTGCGTGAGATCGTCCTCGCTCCAGCGATTCACCAGCAGTCCGGGACGCGGCAACATCGAACCGGGGAAAGTCTTCGCCGCACGTCGATCGAGGATGTAGCGCATCTCATCCCCGAGCCGGCTTTCTTCTTGAAACGCCAGACCCGTGAAGCCCGGCTGCAACGCATTCGGCATCGGCGGAGTGAAAGGCTGCAGCGCCTCGCCCGAATCCCACGAGTGCAGGAAGCGGCTGCCCAGCAGTGAGACCCGCGTGCCCGGCGTCGCACCTTCGATTCGCACCACCAGTGAGCCCGCCTCTTCCGTTGCCGCCGCGATGAAAGGCAGCGAGGGTAAGGAGCGCGGCAGCAAGCGGGTAGGGGACACCAGCAGCCCATCGCGATCCACTCCGCCCGAGACCCGCACGGCGATCGCGTGGCCATCTAGCCGGAGCGCGTAGTCACCAGCCGCCAGCCCGCGGGCCACCAGTCGGCGATTCTCCACTGCCAGCTTGTCGAAATGATCGCGGAGGATGACGCCCTCGCGCTTCTCTAACAAACTCACCCGCGCATGCTCCGGTGCCGCCATGAAGCGCACCAGCGGCAGCCGGATTTCATCGCGAGTGGACAGCTGGATCTCCTCCGGCAGGTCCATCCATCCGCCATCCTCATCCGGGAAATAACCGGCCGGAGCGATGTCCGGACCGGTCACGCGGACTTCGGCGATATCGGCCAGCTTGCCAAGCGCCACCCGGCCCCGGTCATCGCTGCGCAGCGCCAGCTTGATCGTTTCGAGATGATTCCGGTGCTTGAACTCGAAATTGAGCGGCCGCGAGGCCAGCGGCTCACCATTCCGCCCGCGCAGCTCCACGCGATGGCCGTCCGTATCCCGCGTGAAGAAAGCAGCAGCAATGCGCCCCGTGCCGAGGATCCCGTTCATCGCATAGCTGTGCTCGGCCGTCAGCGGAATCGGGTCCGCTCCGTCGCGCGGCGTGACCGTGCCGGTCAGCCGCAGCTTCAGCGATGTCGCATCCGCCGGCACCTGGAAGGGCACGAACATCTTCGGCGTGAGCTTCAGGTCCCCACCGATCACCCGCTCGGTGGTGATGCCGCCATTCAAGGTCGCGATCAAAGTCAGCGATGGTTTCTCGATCCACTCCAGCGGCAACTCATAGCCATGGCTGGTCAATTGCAGCCGCACGAAAAGATTCGCCTGCTGGTCGGCGAGCAGTTGCTCGCGATCCAGGTGAAAGCGCGCCTGAAGTGCGATGTGTTCGCGTCGCGGTTCCAGATCCAGCGGCACCGCGAGCTTGCCACGACGGACCAATCCACTGTCCCGAGCATCATCCGTGCGATCGGGAATCAGGATCCGGCCGTCCGCGCCCGCGGTGAAGGTCTCGCTCCCCAGCGAAATCGTCGCGTCCTTGAGCAGCGCCCCGTCTTCATTGAAGACCCGCACGCTTTGTCCCCGCGCCTGTCGCTCGACGTAGGGAATGAGCCGGCCCTTTCTAACAAGCGCCCGCGATGACACCCCGCGAGACACGCATTCCACGATCCACGCGCCCGGACCGGCCAACTCCGGCAGATCTAGTAGTTCCCGATGAACCACCAGCGGCGGCTGTTGGAAAGTGATCCGCTTCTCGTGGTGCGGCACCAGCCCCTCCAGATCCAGATCCACCGGCGGCTCCTTGCCTTCACGCTCCATCCACGCCGGCAGATCCAGCTCGAAGATCCGCACCAGCAGCTCCGGCGTGTATTTCAGATCCAGCGGCAGCTTCACCGCGGCATCCGCTGGCAGCGTGATCGGCTGACCGGGTGCGAAGGAAATGCGCGTCTCCTTCTGCAAGGACTGCACCTCCGCCGGATCCAGCTCTGCACCCCAGCGCACCGGATCCGCCCCGGCCAGCAGCTTGGCGCGTGCCTGCAAGCGACGCAGCACCTTCTGCTCGATCAGATCCTTGAAGGCATCCGGCGTATCGGCAGTCGCCAGGAAGTGCTGGAGGTAGGCCTCGATCAACTCGAGGTCGTCGCCGATCGGCGGACAGGCCGTGGCGGCTTCGTAGTCGTGGCTCGCATCGATGCGCGGATTGGCCACGAAGTTCTCCGTGACCTTCAGCAGGGGATGGCTCGCCCGCGGCAGCTTCAGATACGCGAGGAAGTCGTCCAGCGGCAGCTGCCCAAGTTCCCGCTGCAGCCGCAGGTGATGGAACAGCACGTGGGCCTTCAACGAATTGAGTGCCGGCGGCGCATTCTTCAGGAAATCGCGGCAAGCGGCGAGATGGGCAGCGTGCGCGGCACGATCGAGCTCGAAGTTCGTCTCGCTCCCCGGCAGCAGCGTGACAAGGCAGCGGACCACGAAGTCCTCATTGGCCTGCAGGGTGGGAATGGCGACCAGCAGCTGCTCCAATTGCCCACGGGTCAGCAGTTCATGGATCTTCGCCGACCCGAACCTCGGAGGATGATCCAGCGCCAGCACCTTCACGATCAGCGGCACCACCGCCGGGTGATCCGCACGAGTTAGCCTCTCGTTGAAGTAGCGTAGCTTCGCCTCGTCGAAGGTATCCAGCCGGTCGAGCTCCGAAAACAAGCGCTCCTCGGAGAAGCCGCGATAGCCCGAGTTGTTAGAGCGATCATTGGCCGCGGTCTCGAAGGCTTGCGCGGAGACCAGCGCCGGATCCAGCCGGTCCGGCAGCTTCGCATCCGCACGGGCATCGGGCTTCGCGTCGTCGAACTTCAGATCGAGCAGCCGCACCAGCGAATCGATCGTCTTCTTCGGCGTCGCATCATAGCGCAGCAGCAGCTCGCGCGTCTCAAGCGTCTGGAAGCCATCATCGGACACCGGGTTTTCCTTCCGTCCCGACTCCGCCTTCCACGCATCCATCGTCCGCCGGAAATCATTCGCCCGGCCCGCGAGCTGATGATTCAGCGCTTGGTAGAAAAACCAGTCGCGCGTCTGCGGCACCAGCCGGGTCAGCGCGGAGTCGCGAGTGGCCGGATCGGCGAAGGCTTCCTTGAATTCCAGATCGGCGGCAGCGAGGGGAAGCGCGAGTAGCAGGGAAATGAGGATTTTGCGCATGCTCGAGATATAGGAGAGCCACGCGGGGAAGGTCCACACTGGGAGCGCGGAATTTATTCCGCCCGAAGCCACGGGCGCTGCCACCTCCATCCTCGGCTCCCGCCGAATCGGGGGCTTTCCTTAAAATCCCATTTCAGAGAACAATGAAACGAGCGAAACGAGCAAAAGGAATAGGGGAGGGCGGAACCTCTGCCTTTCTTTCGTTCGTTTCGCTCGTTTCGTTGTCATCCGCTCAGAACTCCGACAGCCCACCACCTCCTACGGAATGACTTCCTCTCTCCCGGCAGACACGAAAAAGCCGCATCCCTCTCGGAATGCGGCTTTCGTAAACTCGGTAGCGATTAGCGCTTGGAGAACTGGAAGCGCTTGCGGGCGCCGGGGCGGCCTGGCTTCTTACGTTCCTTCATGCGCGGGTCGCGGCGAAGCAGGCCGTGCGGCTTGATCACCTTGCGCAGCTCGGCGTCGAAGATGGTCAGCGCGCGGGCCACCGCGAGGCGGATGGCGCCGGCTTGGCCGTGGGTGCCACCGCCGGCAGCGGAGACGACCACGTCGAACTTGTTCAGCAGGTTTGCATGCTGGAACGGGGCCAGCACGGTGTTCTGCAGGGGCAGCGTCGGCAGGTATTCCTCGAAGGAACGACCGTTGATGACGATTTGGCCGGTGCCTTCGGTGAGGCGGACGCGGGCAACGGCGTTCTTACGACGGCCGGTGGCGCTGAGGTTCTTGGCTTCGCTCATTTCAAAAAGAGGTCAGTGGGGTTCAGGCGATTTCGTAGGCCTGCGGCTGCTGGGCTTCGTGCGGGTGCTCGGCACCGGCGTACACCTTCAGCTTGCCGTATTGCTGGCGACCGAGGCGGTTCTTCGGGATCATGCCCCAGACCGCGTTCTCGACGAGCAGCACCGGGCGGCGCTTGCGCACCATGCGCGGGGTTTCCACCTTCTTGCCGCCGACGTAGCCGGTGAAGCGGGTGTAGATCTTGTCGTTTTCCTTGGTGCCGGAAAGGGCAACCTGGTCAGCATTGATCACGATGACGAAGTCACCGGTGTCAATGTGCGGGGTGAAAGTCGGCTTGTGCTTGCCACGCAGGAGGCGGGCGGCCTCCACGGCCACCTGGCCCAGGATTTTGTCCTTGGCATCGATCACATGCCACTTGCGCTCGATGTCGGTCGGCTTGGCGGAAAACGTCTTCATTGAATTGGAACTGAAAGGTGCCTGTCAGCGACGGGACGGTGCACGTCTCGCGGCGAAGGGGCGCGCAAGCTAGGGATCGCCACTAGGGGTGTCAATCGGAAATCCGCCGGAACTTTTCGTCCCGCAGACGCGCGAATTCAAACCCCTCTGCCGCTACCCTGTCGAGAGGGCATGCAAGGTGCTTGGCAGATTGCAGCGCCAGCCCTTTCTTTACTTGTGACGGACTCCCTCTCCCTCCAACATCCGGCCATCCTGACCCCCATGGTAGAGCAACTCACCGTCCAGCCGTTTTTCGATGTCCTCGGGCAGGCCTGCGCTCCCCACGCTCCGGGAGTCAATGCAGCCGCCACCGCCCGCTTGGAGCGCGTCCTCAAGTCCCCGGTTGATGCTCCCGGCCGCGGCATCCTCCTCCGCGCGCCCCGCGCCGGCTTCGGGAAATCCCACCTGCTCGGCTACGTCCAGCAGCGCCTCGGCACCACCCACGAATTCCTTCCCATCCACCCGCTCGAGGGCTCGCGCGTCGATGCCTCCGGCGCCATCGAGGCCGCCCTGCGCCGCCTGACCCGGCCGCTGCCAGCGGGTGGGGGACTCACCTCGCTCGATCTCCAGGCCCGCCGCCTCTTCTCGATGGCCCTCCAGCCGCTGGTCACCTCGGGCGAGGTCCCGTGCCAAGACCGCGAGGCCGCCCTGACCGCCCTGCGCCAGCGCCCGGTGGAAACCTTCGACTTCCACCACTCCCAAGCCGTCACCGCCCATTGGACCAAGGAAAACTTCGAAGTCCTCGGCCCGCGCCTCGCCCTCGAGCTGAGCCGCCGCACCGGCACCGCGCTGAATGAGTCCTCCTTCTGGCTGGCCTCGCTGTTCCGCTTCGCCGTCGCCACCCCGGAGCACCCGGGCCGCACCGGCATGATCATCCAGTCCGCGACCTCCGAGGCCGGCGTGGAACGTTTCGCCGCCCTGCTCGCCATGCTTTCCCTGATCGGCCGCGTCGTCATCGTCGCCGATGATCTGGAAGGCCTCCACGCCGACCGCGCCGCCGCCCTCCGCTTCGCCAGCTTCCTCGCCAGCGTCCGGCAAGAGGCCCCGCGCGTGGATGCCATCGTCTCTCTCAATGACGATGTCTGGCAAAGCGCCTTCGAGCCCGCCCTCAGCGGCGGCCTCCAGGATCGCCTGGGAGAGGTGGAGGTCCGCCTCGAGCCGCTCGATGAGCAGGCCCTGATTTCCCTCCTCGAAGCCCGCACCCCCGGCCGCGCCAGCTCCCTGCGCCACCGCCTCGGCCTTTTCCCCGCCGAATTCTACGCCCGCCGCATTCTGCGAAAGGTCGCCGAGATGGACGAAGAAGCCGGCTACATCGAGGCCCCCGCCCCGGAGCCGACCCCAGCCCCCGTCGCTGCAGCAATCCCCGCCGCCGCCGTCGCTGCCCCTGCGCCCCAACCGGCACCTGCACCGGTTCCGGAAGCCACACCTGCGCCAGCACCCACTCCAGCTTCAACTCCCTTCAGCGAACCACCCGCGGCAGTCGCAGCCCCCGCACCCGTTCCACCAGCGGAGCCCGTCTTAGAGAGACCTGCGGCCCCCGACCTCGTCGAGCCCCACGCCTTGGACCTGGAGCCCGAGCTCCGCCCCGTATCTTCGCCTGTCGCCTCGCCCTTCGCCGAAGCCGCACCACCACCACTCGCGAAGCACGAATTCGAAGCCGAAGTCATTTCCGAATCCAAGCCCGCCGCCGAGCAGGAACAAGAGCCTGTCGCAGCCACTGGCGGTGATCGCATCGATGACCTCCTCCGCCAATTCCGCGAACGCTACGGCCGCGAGTGAGCAGGGGAAGCACACGAAAAAATTGCTGAAGAAACCTTCGATTTTTCCCTTGCCAGTTCGTAGGTCGTCGTCCCATCTTCCGCCCGCCCCGGTTCCCGGGGTTGGTTCTCAAATCCGGCGTAGCTCAGCGGTAGAGCGGGTGGCTGTTAACCACTAGGTCGTAGGTTCGATCCCTACCGCCGGAGCCATAAAATCAACGACTTACGTTGATTGTTCCGATTCTGATCCGATAGAATCGACATTGTGCGCCAGGCTCACTGCTGCCTGTTTTGCTCCACCTCAATCGAGATGAGCACCACCGCGTAGGACTTCGCGCGGATGAACCAACGAGTCCCGAAACTGTAGGGCATGCCGCCGTATTTCTGAAGCATCCTCACCATCGCCCTCTCCTTCAACCCATGCCGCTCGCCGATCTCAGCCACCGGGATTTCTTCAATAGGGCTGATGGTTACGGCTGCCTTGCTGGCTGCTTCGATCATTGGCCCGAGATGTTGGTCCAAGATGTGCCAGCGATCAGCTGGAGGGAAGTGAGCGAACTTCATCCGCTTTGACATACACCATATGGGCTCGGTGTGGCAAATCTGCGGGGCGAACTTTCCACCTGTCCCGACTTCGCATCGTCCTTGTCGCCCAAATGGGAGAGGTGAGGGCACTCTCACCGCTTGGATGGAGTGCCCAGCCCGCTGCTGCCGCCGTCTGGGTTTTGGGTTTGGGGCGGTCGGAGGCAGTGCGCGCCAGATCCCTGAGGTAGCCAAGATGCTACTCAGACCGGCTCCGGTCGCAAACGACTTTTGCCTGCACCTGCTACCCTGGGGCTTGACCGCCATGACTTCGTGAGTATTTCGGTGACGACGTCCTGACGTCTTGCTCAAGGGAACGACCGTGATCCCACCGTGCGGCCCGAGAGACCGATCTGAGGTAACATAAGGCGCTCGCTGCCGGTCGGGCGTAGTAACGGGGGAACCGGCATCCAGCCTTCTCCATCTGGTGAGGGCTACCTCCTCCCGGAACAATGCCTAAAAAGAAACTTGGACACCTTCAGCGATCCGTTCTCCAGCTAGCCCGAAGAAATGAAGGGTATGTTTGGGCAGATCTTATTTATCAGGAGCTCTTCGGCCGTGCGCCCAAGGCGGGGCATGGAATGCGCGATCCTATTGACGGTACCACTCGGAACTCCGTTTCACGCACACTTTTATCGTTAGAGAAGCGGGGGTTGCTAGTACCCGCACCGGATGTGCGAGGCTTCAAACTGAGCGATAATGGCCAGGACCGAGCCGCTGCATCGTAAGCCCACGGGACGCACACGACGTTCTGCAACGATGGTTGTCAGCCGAAGCGTGCTGTCTTCTTCGAGTGACACGAATGGCAGAGAGCCTGATGGTTGGCGCGGTCCCACTTGTCCCCTCCGGCGTTGATGGGCTGGATGTGGTCGGTCTGAAACGAGGGGGCCACGGCTCCCGGAGGACCGAACGAAACAACCAGGGGGGTGCCATCCACCCACACCTTCACAGCGTCGCAGAAGCAGATTGGATGAGCTCGCAGGTAGCTCCGCGAGTAGCGCTGCCACGCAGGGTCGTAGGCATTGGCCTGCCTCAGGGACCTGAATGTCCCACCTTTCTTAACTGTTCGCTGGAACGTCGCATTTCGCCTCATGGGATGGTCAAGGTTGGTTAGAGGTCAGGCGAGGGTGGGGGAGGGGGGCAAATCTCTGCCACTCCCGAAACAGCAGAGCGCGCCCAAGCCTTTTTAATCGCTCTGTGGGTTTTGACGGGGTGGGGGTCAACGGGGCCAACCTGCCGTCCAGCGGGTTCTCCGGAAACGTCCATGGCGGCACGTTCGGGTCGATGGGCGCCCGAGGGACCAAGCCGAAAGAGAACCTGTCCGTGTTGTCGGGCACGTTGGCGCCGCTTTCCTTGAAGGCTCCGGTCGGAATCAAGGGTGGCGACGAGGCGAAGCGGGAGTATGAGCGGCTGGCGAACGAGTTGGTGAAGCTCGGGCACCTCACCGACCTAAACCGGCAGTTGCTCGTCGATTACGTCGAGGGCTGGGCCATTGCCGCGGATGCGCTGAAGGAGGTGAACGATGAGGGGGTTACCCTTACCGGCGAGAAGGGCAGCAAATACCTCCATCCCGCCATGACCGCCTGGTCGATGGCCCGGAGCGCCATGGAGACCGCGGCGAAGGCGCTGGGGATGACCCCCCTGGCCTTGCAGTCGATCAAGAACGTCAAACCACCGAAGAGTGAAAAGAAGGAAGACGGGCCGTCCAACTTCCTCACCTGAGGCGATCGAGCATGTCTCGATCGACTACGCGCGGGAGGTTGTGGCCGGCGACCGGATTGCGTGCCGATGGGTGAGGCTGGCATGCGAGCGGTTCCTCCGTGACTTGGAGCGGACTGACATCCGCTTCGACGTGGCGGCTGCGGACCGAGCGATCGGGTTCATGGAGACGTTCCGGCACTACAAGGGCCAGTGGGCGGGCACGCGGATGAAGCTGGAGGCGTGGCAGAAGTTCGTGGTGGGAAACATCTTCGGGTGGAAGTGGGTCGATAGCGGACTGCGTCGGTTCAAATACGCTCACATCGAGGTCCCCCGAAAGAACGGCAAAACCCTGCTCGCTGCCGGCATCTCGCTCTACATGCTGTGCGCCGATAACGAGGGGGGCGCGGAGGTCTACAATGCGGCAACCAAGAAAGACCAGGCGATGATCCTGCACCGGGACGCTCGTGTGCTGATCGAGAAATCGAAGGACCCGGACTTCAGGGCAGCTTTCGCCATCCGGAAGAACCCGCCGATCATCGAGTATGGTGCCGCGGACTCGTTCATGAGACCGCTGGGTCGGGACACCGAAGGCGACACCACCGACGGCTTGAACCCGCATGCGGTGATTGCCGACGAAACGCACGCATGGACGAAGCTGGGTTTCTGGAACGTCCTTAACTCGGCGCTTGGTGCACGTTCCCAGCCGCTGTTTCTGATGATCACCACGGCCGGCCACAATATGGACTCGGTCGGCCGCTCGCACTCGCTTATCGTGCAGCGGATCTTGAAGGGGGAAGACGGTGGGGAGGGTGACGACTACTTCGGCATCATTTTCACCATCGACGAGGAGGATAAGGAGCGCCTCGACGATCCGATGGTGTGGGCGAAGGCCAACCCGCTCTACGGCATTACCGTCGATGAGAAGAAATTCCGGTCCCAACTCGCGCTGGCGAAGGCGGACCCCGCGATCAACCGGGAGCTGAAAACCAAGTGGCTCAACATCTGGATCAACCAGGCCTCGCTGTGGCTCGATTCTGACAAGTGGGCGAAGGGCGTGCACAGCTACGATAAGGCGAAGCTCGACGGCCTTCGTTGCTACGGCGGGCTGGATCTTGCCATCACCCGGGACCTCTCGGCGTTGGTGTGGGTCTTTCCTCCGCAAGACTGGCTCGAGCGGTGGACGCTGCTTTCGCACTTCTGGTGCCCTGCGGCGGATATCAACACCCGGTCCAAGCGCGATAAAGTGCCCTACCAGAGTTGGGCAGAGAATGGCTTCATTGTTCCTACGCCCGGTGAGGTGATGGACCACGGCTACATTACCGCCCAGATCCTCGCCGATTGTCAGCGCTACGACGTGCAGGCCGTGGGCTACGACAAAACCTACGCCGCCTCACTGGTCAATCCGCTGGTGGAAGAAGGGGTGAACATGCTGGCGTTCTCACAGGGCATCATGACTATCTCGCCGTATGCGAAGGAATTGGAGCGGCTGGTCATTCAAGGGACGCACCTGAATCACTTCGGCCACCCAGTGCTGGCGTGGAATGCGGGCAACGTGGTGGTCCACATGGATGCTAACGGCAACATCAAGCCGGACAAGAAGCGCTCGGAGGAGCGCATCGATGGCATCATCGCGAGTATCATGGGGCTCGGGTGCGCGATCGAGATGGAGTATGACGGATCGCTGGCGGGGCAATGGGACTGCACGGTCCTCAGCTGAAGCTATTTCAGGCCGGGGGCAGGATCGAATCAACCCGAGACTCATCCAGCTTACTTCGGCGCCTGAGCTTAGAAAGTATTCCCCGCATCAAGCTGATTGCTTCTGCGGCTGCCTGATCTTGCGAAAAGCGACGTATGAACTCTTTCAGGATGTATTGGACATCCGAATCGCTTGTCTTGATCCACTCCTCTATTTCGCGGCTGCTAAAGTTGGCCAAGAACTTCAGCTCACTGGGATTCCAACTATTGCTACCCGCAAGTCTCTTAAGAAGCTCATCAAGCGTGAAATCCGGAATTGTAGCCTCCATCTTCTCGGTTGCTTTGACCCGCACCGACTCAGGAAGCCGGCTCATTGTTAAATCGAACCAACGACCATGTGTCATTGCAGCCACGAAACGATTTAGTGAGGCTTCAAATGATATCGACACATCCTTCGGAATCCTGACCTTAAGCTGTTTCAGGAAATCGACCACCGTCGCGAATTCTGCTACCGACACGTCAGATCCATGCTCCCGCAGGAATTGAATCTGCTGTTCAACGAATTCGCGGTGGGATGTCGTGAAATTTGTGTAGTAGCGAGCCCAAATCTGGCGATGTATTGCGGTAATGTTACCCACTCGGTTTGCCTCGTTGCGGCTGGTTAATAGCTCATCCCAGTCGGCGAGCTTCGCGAATCCGTGGATCAAATAGTCAACAATGACCTCGTCCTCTTCTGCTGGGTAGAACTCCAATTTTTTCAGAAACTCAAGATCCGGCTTTTCGCGTTCATCCTTGTCCAAAAAGAGCGAATAATAGTTGGACTTAAGCACCTCCTCTATGGATACCACAGATGAGAACGCGTGATGGACGATTGTAAGTATTACGCATTTTTCTAAAAAGGAATGAAGAATGAATGGATATTTTTCTGATATGTCCTTTTCGAAATACTCGATAGCCCACGCTACGCGCTGCATCACTCTTATATTATTCAATTTCAGCCGGTGGAACGCCGCGCTAACGGATTCTGGAATGCCGCTTTGCCAGATGATTCGCAAATTGTCCGAAATTGACGGGGAGTAGGTTATCTCAAGATCAACGACCTTCTCGCGGTACTCGTCGAATGCCTTGGCTGCATCAGCGGAGAGCTTGTCGTCGTTGAGAATCAGCACGACTTTGCAGCCCCGATCCTGTGTCAGGAGTGAAATCATCCCCAGGACGCTGGAGGTCGAGACGCTTTCCTCTTTCCTCTCCAAGTCGTCGATGCACACCAGGAAATTGTTGATCAAATGGCTCTCGACGACCTTGTTAGCGATGCCAACCAAGTTCACGTGGGGGGTCTGAAAATATCCGGCATATTTCAGTATAGGACCAAGCTTTTCCAGATGCTTCTTCGGAGACTGCTCATCGACAATCTTGAAATTGGAGGAGATCTGACTTGTGAGTGCCTCTATAGAAGTGGCACCAAAAAGCGACGCATAGGCGTAAGCAGTGAATTTTAGGCCGGACAGTCGGTTGGAGAGGAAACTGCGCCAGAAAAAAGTTTTCCCCACACCCCACTCGCCTTTGATCACGGCTACGCGGAGCGAATCATTGCTGAGGAAGTTCTCGAGACTTCGTTCAAGGGGGGAGATCATGACTCATCTTGATACAAATGTGGTGGGATCTGTCCACCCGTGAACGGGGCGAAAGGAGGCATCGGGATGGGGTGTGAACCGGGCCGGTGCGGCACGGTGACGGGGTGTTCAGCCGTCTGAAAGCCGCCGCCACTGTCCTTTTCACGGGCCAGAATACCCCTGCCGTGCCGGTGGATGGTGGGGACGAAGGGACCGATTCCGATGTCGGCACCACTTCCTTGCCGCCAAACTGGGCGAAAATGTGGGGCGGCGACGGGGCGGGCACCAGCTCCGCGGACCGGCTCGCCGCCGTGTATGGGTGCGTGCAGGTAATTGCCACGTCGATCGCTGCCATGCCGCTGCAGTTGTATCGGAAGAACGGTGACCGTCGCGAAAAGGAGACGGCCCATCCTCTCGCACGGTTGCTTGAGGGCCGTCCCAATGAGGTGATGACGTGGACCGAGCTGCGGGAGGCGCTACTGTATGAGCAGATCCTTCGTGGGAATGCCTTCGTCAGGGCATTTTGGTCCGGAGGCAACGTGCGGGAACTGTTCCCAGTGCCGCGGGCCAACGTGACTGCCAAGCTGACGGACCAGCGTCGCATTCAGTACAAGATCGGCACCAATCCGAACAAAGTGCCGGAGGGGAACTTCGGCTTCCAAGAGGTGCTGCACTTCAAGGCGCTGACGGGCGACGGCTTGGAGGGAATCAATCCGATCAAGCATTGCCGCATGAGCACTGCGGCAGCGGCGGCCTTGTCGCGCTACGGCCGCACCTCGGCGGAGGAAGGCCAGCCCTTGCGCGGGATTATCACGGCCGAAACCACTTTCAAGAATGATACCCAGGCAAAGCAGGTGCGGTCGCGGTGGGGCCAAGCGTGGAACGACGCAAAGAATGGCGACGGCATCGCAATCTTCGAGGGTGGCGATATGAAGTTCCACCAGGTGACGATGAGCATGCGGGACGCGCAGTTCATCGAGTCGATGGAATTCTCGGTCGAGGAGATCTGCCGAATCTTCAACGTGCCGCCTCACCGGATTCACAAGCTCGACCGGGCCACGTTCTCCAACATCGAGCACCAGTCGAAGGAGTTCTATACCGGGACGCTGGTGCCGTGGATCACGCGCATTGAGGACACGCTGGACCATTGCTTGCTCACCGAAGGAGACCGGGCCGCCGGGCTCTATTTCCGGCACAACGCCGATGCGCTGCTCCGCGGAGACCTTAAGACGCGGTCGGAAAGCTACTACCGGCAGATCACCTCAGGCGTGATGAAGCCCAACGAGGCGCGTGCGCTCGAGGAACGGCCGCCGGTGGAAGGAGGCGACCAGCTTTTCATTCCCACGAACCACGTCCCGATCGAATTGGCCGGCAAGGTGGCGGCGGGTGCCCCTGCGAAGGACCAAAAGACCGACGAAACCGATCCTCCAACCGACTCCTAATCCGATGCCCAAGAAAAAGAAGTTTCCCGAGCTCGTCGCCACCGACGAGTTGCTTGCCGTGCTCGACAAGCGCCCGCTGCCGGCGGCGGCGCGGCGCATCGATCCCGAAAACCGTTTGCCCAAGTTCGAGGTGGTGAACGCTGCCGCGGGCGGGAAGAAGAAGGCGGCGATTCACATCCTTGACGCCATCTCGTGGTGGACCGGCAACGATGCGCGCACGTTCCAGCAACGGCTGGCGGCGATCGATGCGGACGAGATCGATCTCTACCTCAATTCCCCGGGCGGTTCGGTGTTCGAGGGAGTGACGATCTACAATCTTCTGGTGGCCCACAAGGCGACGGTGACGGTTCATGTCCTCGGCTTGGCGGCTTCCATCGCCTCGGTGATTGCGCTGGCGGGTGACACCGTCCACATCGCGGAAAACGCGATGTTCATGATTCACAACCCGTCCGCCGGTGTGTGGGGCGAGGCGGAGGAACTGCGGAAGGTTGCCGGTGTGCTCGACAAGATCACCGAATCGATCCTCAACACCTACGAGGAGCGAACCAAACTCACGCGTGACCAGCTTCGCACGGCGATGGCGGCCACGACCTACTACACGGCGGACGAGGCGGTCACCTCCGGCTTTGCCACGGCCAAGGTGGCATCGGTGAAGGCCGCGGCGGCGCTGTGGAGCCCCGATGATTTCCCGGAACTCAGTCCCGAGGCGCTGGCGCTGGCGGTTGCTGCGGAGGACGACGAGGAAGAAAAGGAAGAGGAAGAGCCTACCGGAGAAGCGGGCAAGCGGACGGCACCGCCAGCGACGGATGATGACATCCAAGAGCATCCCCATGAGCCGACGCTGGACGATGTCCATGCGGCTGAAGATCTCCTCAAATCCATCCGCGCCGAGTTCGATGCTGACGACTGAAGAAATGGAGGTCTTGAAGGACCTGGCCGGTGCCATGCGCGAGCTCGCGGAGTCAAACCGCGAGCTTGCCGCGGCGCAGATCGAGCACGCGGAGGCGTTGTTTGGTGGCAAGGACGAGGAGGACGCTGCCACGCTCGATTGAATGAACCCGGGTCTTCTCAACCAACGAATCCGGATCGAGCGCGCCGGTGCGGGTGCCGACGCTCTCGGGCAGCCCACCGAGGCGTGGGAGCTGGTTCTGTCCGTCGCCGCCCGCCGGATGCGGGACAAGGCGGCGGACGAGGCGGTCATTGCCGACCGGGACACCGAGAAGCGGACGATTCGCTTCCGGGTGAGGTCGCGGCCGTTCACGCAGATCTACGAGCCGGGCGACCGCCTGGTGGAAGCGAAGCGGACCGACCAGCCGGAGACGATCTGGAACATCACCGGGTGGACCGAAGTCGATGGCACGAATGGGATGTATACCGACATCCTGTGTGCGGCACCGGCTCGCTAACAGCGGCGAACGGGGCGAATGAGGGTTGCGCGATCTACGCAGTGCCCCGGATTCCCGGGAATGCTGCGGGGCATGGATCGACAAGACATCATCCGACGAATCGCGGCAACCACGGCGCTCATCACCCCGAAGCTCGGAGAGTATGAGGCGTTGATCAAAGAAACCAAGGGCAAGGGGGAGAACGGTGCCGACCGCCCGTTCACGGCCGAGGAGATGACGAAGCACGTCACTCTCGGCAAGGAGATCAATGTGCTGAACTCCTCCCTTTCCACGGATAAGGGCATGCTCAAGGCGCTGGACCTTTCCAATGCGTCTGACGATGCGACTGCCGAGCAGATGAACCTGCCAGGCCGGGAAAAGCTGCCGCAGGCGAGCGATGAGTATTTCGAGAAGTTCCAAGCCCTGGGCCGCGTCGGTTTCAATGCCGCGCGAATGGACCCGGAGCAGTTCAAGGCGCTTTCCACGGTGTCCCCCTCGACTGGTGCTGTGCTGATCCCCACCGTCATCGAGCAAGCCATTTTGATGGAAGCCGCGAGCCTCTGCCCGCTGATGCGCATTTCGGGGGTCGAAATGACCTCGACCATCCACGGACAGATTCCCTTCATGGGAGAACTCGGCGTCCTCGCTCCACGCAAGGAAACCGAAGCCTATGCCGGCTACGATCCGACGCTGTCGGCAAAGGCGATCGACATCTACAACTACGGCGGACTTTTCCCGGTCTCGCAGGAGATCATGGATGACGCCGCGGGCCTTCCCGGTGCCTTCGCTCGCGTTTGGGGCCGTGCCTACGCTTCCACCATTGAAGAATACGGCTGGAAGGGGACGGGTGGACAGACTGCCTTCTTCAACCAAGCGGGCGGTGCGATCACCGTGACGCTTGCCGGCCGCGTGTGCCCCGGTATCCGGACGCAAAACTCAACGGTGGTGCCGGTCGTGGTAGCCCTTGCCGCCGCCGCGGTTGCCTACGACGACGTCGTGAAGCTGAAGCAAGCGGTGGTCCCCGAGGCCCGTGCTGGCGGTGTCTACGTCATTTCGACGGACTTCGAGACCAAGGCACTCCTCCTTAAGGACACCACCGGCCGCCCGATCTGGACGCCGTCGATGATCGCCGGGCAGCCTGCCCAGATCAACGGATCGCCCTACGAAGTTTCCAGCAAGCTGGATGCTGCCACCACTGGCCTCAATCCGGCGTTCTTCGGCAACTTCAAGCAGGGTCACCGCATCGCGGTCCGCAAGGGCCTCACGATCAAGACCAGCGAGCACTACCTCTTCGGCAATGGCATGATCGCCGTCGCCGGTGATGTCCGCTGGGGTTCGCTCGTTGAATACAACGCCTACCTCGCTCGCCTCAACATGGCGTAAGCCTGACCACCTTGGGTTAATCGGAAGGGCCGGCCGGGTGACTGGCCGGTCCTTTCTCTTTTGCTTCCAACTCGATCATGAAAAAGAAACCAACCTCGAAAGAAGGAGCGGCGGATCAAACGAATGCCGCAGCAAACACCGCGACCGGCGATAGCGACAGGACGGCGGTGGCAGTCCGAGAGACGTCTGCGTTCATTACCCCGCAGATGGCTTCCTGCAACTACTTCGCTGGCGATCCGACCTCCGTCGATCCGAAGGACGAGAATCCTTGATTCATGGCCAAGCCTGTCATTCCCGTGACCGAGGCAAAGCAACACCTGCGGGTTGAGCATGACCTCGATGATGCGATCATCGCCGCCTACACGGAGGCTGCGGTGGACCGGACCTTGCAGGAGATCGGTCTGGCGGGCGTGCTCGAGCGCGTGCACTCCACGGAGACGACGTTGCGGGAGTTCGGTTTCCTCTACCCGGTGGAGGAAGTGACGTCCGTCGAGAAGAAGGGCACGGGCGGCGAGTGGCAGACCTTGCCGGCGGAGGAGTGGACGCTCTCGGGCAACCTCGAAGAGCGGCACGTCCTCACGCTGGGCGCTGGTCATCTTTCGGGGAACTGCTACCGGGTGACCTGGAAGGCGGGCTTGAAGCCCTTGCCCGCCTGGTTCCGGGTGGCAGCGCTGTTCCTTATCGGGCACTACTACGAAAACCGTAGTTCGGTGCTACTCGGGCAGGGAGTGGCGGCCGTGGAGGTGCCGATGGGATTCAAGCACCTCACTGCGCCGCACAAGCGCTGGTTTTTCGCCTGATGGGTGCCGAGATCAAAGTCGAGGGATTCAAGGAGCTGCGGGACCGGGCGCTGAAGCTGGACAAACGGCTTCAGCGCAAGGTCTACGGCGCCGCGGTGCGGGCCGGTGGTAAGGTGCTGGTCGATGCCGCGCAGGGGAAGGTGCCGGTGCGTACTGGATCTGTGAAGGCCTCGCTAGTGCACCGGGCCAGCTCGAAGCCGTCGCAAGGGTTGTTCGGGGTCAAAGTGACCATCAAGGGCGGGAAGCTGGCATCGGCTCGGGTGGCGCATCGCCGCGGTGGCAAGGGCAGCGAGTATCACCCCGACGCGGTGGAGCGCTACTACCGCTTCCAAGAGCTCGGAACGAAGCATCACGCGGCCCAGCCGTTCCTCAAGCCCGCCATCGAAGGCAACCAGTCGGCCGTGCTGAATGCCGTGAAACAGGAGCTAGCGGCGGGTCTCGAACGTGAAGCCCGGTCACTGTGAGGCCATGATCAATGACCTGCTGACGTGGTTCGTGGCGGCCGTGAAACAGGAGCCGACGCTGGCGGCGTTGCAGGCCCGGGTGTTTCCGGACGTGGCGCCAGAGCAGACTCCCAATCCGTGCATGATCTATCAGTTCATCGAAAACGAGGGCGAGCCGGTGCTGGATGCCGGGGCGGCAACCCACGGCACCCTCGCGTTCCAGGTGAGGATCTACGGTGACTCCCGGCGCGAAGCGAATGCCTTCCGGGAATCGATCCGGCTAAAGTTCCAAGGGATGACGCCGCAGGCGATTGGCGGCGGGTGGAAGATCGAGGGCAGTGCCTGGGGCGACCTGCCCGATACCTACGAGAAGGAGACGAAGGACTACGGTGCACTCGGCGTGGTGGAATTCCATGTTGCCCGGTAGCCCAGGACTCCGTGTTAGCAGCGCTGGCGCTTGCGGCGAAGGAAAAGGGCGAGGATGCCGGCGCTGAGGAGAGCGGATGATGGCTCGGGGATGAGGACGAACTGGGACTGGAAGCCATTGGGCGCGCTGCCATATGCCCCTGGCATCCCGTTAGCGAGGATGTCCATCTGAATCGAAGAGTTCGTGGGATAGTCGGTGAGATCCAGCACACCATTAGTGGTAAACCGAACGGTGAAGTTTTGAGACTGGGTAGTCGTCTTAGATTCGCCTTCAGAAAAGACCGTCATCGAATAGGTCATGAGCCCTTGCATGGTCCCAATGTCGCCGGGGCCGAAACGATAGGTCTTGCCGGTCCACGTGAGGGCACGGTCTCCGGAGTCGAAAGTTGCCGCGGACAGATCTAGGGTGACGGTCACTGTCGAGTAGCCATCGGCGAAATGCGGCTGGGGGCCCTGGGGAAACTGCGGTGCGTAGTCGTTCACTCGCTGATTCGTGACGCCGGTGGTGTATGAAATCGTGGCCGAGGATCCACCCATGGAACCGGAAAGCCGTGCGGTCAGATGGTCGGGATCGATTTCCAAGGTGGTGGTAAGCTGCGCCTTAGGTAGCTGCACGTAGGCCGACTGGCCGCCGGTTTCGGGATGGGAAATCTGGAGGTAGGCTGGAGTCATGTAGGCGAGTTCCGAGGTGATGTAGGTCTGCACCGCATGGGACGGCACCACGGCGAGCAGTTGGGCAACAGTAGCGAGAAGGATGGCTTTGATTTTCATAGTTGAGGGGTTGTTGTGCCAGGTAGGCGGCGGACATGATGGCACTAACCGAGAAGTGGATGGCAAGGCCGGGTGGAGGCGTGACCGCGGATGGCGCGGATACCGTTGATCTTTGAGGAATGAGGGCGGCGAAGTAACGTGGACAGAATGTCCACGCTCCTTAATGGCTTTGCCGGTAAACGGGGCGAGCAAGGTTGCCGCCCTTCCCGTTACCTTGTTCCGGAGCTGGATGCTCCAAGCCGTGAAAGGCGACTGCACGAGACTTCAGCGACCAAACGGCACACCACGGCATGCTCGCCTTCCAAGGAAGGATCTACAGTGACTCTCGGCGCGAAGCGAATACGCAGAGGAAGTCGTCAGGTACATGTCCCAAGGAATGACGCCGCGGGCTATCGGCGGCGCGTGGAGGATCGAGGTCGGTGCCTATGGCGAGCTGCGATTTGGAGGTCTCTTCTGCGGCTAGGGAAAGATTGACGGAGTGGAAAGGTTCTCCTTCGCTGGGAGGCGCATGAAATCCCTCCTAAGCACCCCGCTCCTGACCTTGACGCTCGGGTCTCTGTCTGCTCCGGCGCAAGGCGCTGTGATCATGGCCTCGACTTATTGGACGAGCCTAGCGGACGGACCCTATTATGGGACGACGCAGCCATTCCTTTCCGCGGGCACTCGCCCAGCGGCCGAGACCTCGATGTCAGGCTACGAAGGTCCGTCCGGCGGCCAGGTGACGATTGATCTTAACATGGGCGAGACGGTGATCAGCGCAAAGATGATCGCCAGTGCCGTGACCATCACCGGCACGGTCTTTGCGCCCGTAGAGTGGAATATGGTTCTTTATGGGAACTACCCGGCGGCCGGGTATCAGGCAGGGGATCAGGTGTGGTATACCCAACAGCAGCATTGGGCCGGGTTCTTCACCCAAATGGACTGGAAGTCGGAGATCATGATGTACTTCGAGGTGGTAACCAATCAGGGAACCTTTGTGGATGACAACGGTGGAACTGGTTACCTGATTCACTATGGAAGCATCCCAGAGGGATCGACGGTTACGCTTGGGCTCTTCGGGCTGGCGATGGCAGCGAGACGTCGCAGATGGTGAAAAGGTGCGCCCGGAAAACCGGAAACGGCGAGTGCGGATCACGTTGCGAACGGGGCGAACAAGCAGCCGCCGCCCTCCCCAGCGCCTCGGTGACTCGCCGATGGTGCGAGGCGTGAAAGGCAACTGCACGACTCTCCAGCGTTACAACGGCACCGGTTGGGACACGATTTCCAAGCGGGTATCCATCACCGGTCCCAGTCGCTCCCGCGAGACGGTCGAGCAAGAGCTCACTTTGGACTGTGATGCCTCCGGCGGCAGCTCCACGAAAAAGAAGAGTCCGGGGACCAAGGAAATCGGCGACATCTCGGTAGAGGTGCTGTGGAATCCGAACACGCCTTCCGGGACCAAGCAGGTCAACACGGCGACCGGCGCCGGCACGGTGACGGTGGCGGGCAATGCCTCGTTTACGGTGACCGATCCGGCGCTGGCCGGATCACCGAAGGCTTACGCGGTGCCGGTGCCGACGGGCGCGCCTGCGGTGTGGATGGCTGCCGCTCGCTTGTGGTTCCAAACGAATGCCGCCGCCGCGGACTTGCGTGCGCTCTACGACATCTCCGGAGCCACCGACAAGCTGATCCTCACCGCGAGCGATTCGCGAGCAGATGTGCCGACCTTGAACGTGGCGATTGCGACGGGGTCGGCGACCGGGATTACGACAGCGGCGACCTCGGCGGACACGACCGCCGGTGTGGCCGGGTTTGACAACGATGAGAACCATCACCTGTTCGAGGATGACTACGACGCCGAGGTGGCAACCTTCTGGAGAATCGTCCATGAGAATGCGGCAGGCACCGGGATGCTGGTGCACGCAACCGTGAAGGAAATTGGCGAGCCGAGCCACGAGCCGAACAAGGACGTGAAGGTAACCTTCACCTTGGAACCTACCGGCGAGTTCTTCAAGAAGGCCAACGACATCGAGAGCTACGTCTTGCCGGCCTCGATCACCGCTCCGCAGAACAACTGGGGCCACAACTGATCATCCTCTCCCTCGCGGGGTAGAGCAGGCAGGTAGCTCGCTAGGCTCATAACCTAGAGGTCATCGGTTCAAATCCGATCCCCGCCACTCTTTCAAAGCTTCAATCATCAGTCCTCCAATCACCAATCGAAGTGTGAGGGGGAATGATGGCCAACCGTCCAAGTCGACAGGATGTCGCACTCCTTATTTGCCTAACCGATGAAACAGCGACTCAAGCTCACCGTCCGTGCGATCCGTGCCATTCAAAAGAAGCATGGCATCGAGAACCTTCTCCAACCCAAGCCCGAGGATGAGGCCAAGATGGCGAACCTCGATTTCCTGGTGGATTTCTACTTCGAGGGCTCCCGTGGTTGGGACAATGCGCCGACGATTGAGCAGGTGGAGGACGTCGAGATCGGCGATCTATCCAACGCGGTGAAGGCGGTCTTCAATGGCGCACCGGCGGAGGGAAACGCCTGACGGAGGCATGGGCGCGGCTGCACGTCGCGACCGGCCTCCGCAAGGACGAGTTTGAGCAGCTCGACATCGGCGAGCTCGCGGCGCTGAATGACGCGTTGGAGCAGCGGCATCGTTACGAAGCCCGGCGGGATGCCGGGTTCAAGGCGATGCTGTGCAACCTGCTGGCCGGCGGGAAGAAGACGTGGCGGGAGGAAGACTTCCTTGCCGAGAGTGCTGTAGCCGTACCACCCGAAAGCGAAGAGGCCCGGCAAGCGATCGAAGCTTACCGGGCCAGAGTGGCGAGGGGGCGGAAGAAAGTGCCCGGTGATCAGGGAACCCAGACGAACTCGGACGGGCCGGGATGAGAGCGGACCTTGAAGGTGAATAGATTGACCTGTCCCGGCTGGGCGCTTGAAACCGCGCTGAAGACGCCGGGACTCACGAAGGCACCGCCGGGCGTGCATGCCAGATGGACCTGTGGCGCCACGATGGCCCCGGTTCCCGCGTTCCGCGCGACCACCGAAAAGCCGGTAAAGGTCCGCTGAAGCGTGAACTTCATCTGGGTCGTGAGCGAGGTGTAGGGAATGCCCGTGTCCACTTCGCTCACCGTGCCGCCGTTGCGGAATTCCATCTTGAGGTTCGCATCCGGCACCGATCGATCGAGCTTGAGCCCGATGCCATGGTCCGGGGTCATGTCCGCGGTCGAGTCGCGAGAATAGAGGCCAGCGCGGAAGATGCCGCTTGCCGGAGCCCACGGGCACGCCATCTCGATCGCCATCTCGTAGGTGTTGCCAAACCAGAACATCGCCGCCTCCAGCATGAGGCGGGCTTGTTCGGAGCCGCCGCTGGTGGTCGAGTAGAACTCGACATTGTTGCCGCCGGTCACGCTGCCGCGGACAAGGTAGCCGCCCGCGATATTGGTGATGGTCCAACCGTTGTTGCCGTAGGGGCTGGTTCCTCGGGAACGAATCCACGGTTCATGGAAGATGAGGCCATGGCCGAGGTGCTCATTGATGGTCTCGGAGCGATTCTGTTGGACGACATGCTCGAGCTGCGAGCGGGTGGCGAAGGTGTAGTCGATGAAGCGGCAGATGTAGCCGCTCTGCATGGCGGGGTATTCCAGGCCGCCCGTGTAATAGAAGGCCGAGGCGTCGCTGCTGTTGATGACCACGTTGCCCTGGCTGGAAGAGTCCATCCGGCGGACGATGAAATTCGCGTTAACGAAGGTCGCGCGGTCGACCACCAGCGAGGACGCACCGCTCAGATCGACGAACGACGCGCCGGTCGACTGCTCCATGTTCATGGCCACGATCACGAGACTGGAGACCTGATAGAGGTCGGCAAACTTCTCGCAGAAGGTCGCGTCCACGCCGATCACGGTGAGGTCCTTGCAAGAGAGCCCATAGATGGCGGTGACCGAGCAGTGATCGAAGTAGCTGGCGCTGATGAGGTGGTTGGCCGTTGCTCCATTCGGTCCCACGCCGATCTCGGAAAAGTAGATGCCGTAGTCGCAGAAGCCGAAGGTGCACCCATTGATGAGGTGGTTTGCCGTGCGGTTGGAAACGAGGTCGTATTTGAAGCCGAGGATCTGGACCTGATCCATCACGAAGCCATTTCCCACCCAATCGTTCGCGCCGGTCGCCGGGTCGCCAATCTGGACCCCGGTACCAACTTTGCCTCCCATGGCGGTATTCGAACCCGAGACCTTGAGATTCCGCATCGCGGCCCCGAAAGCCGAGGTGAAGTAAACCACCGGCGAGGTGCGGACGGCCGGGAAGAGCACCGCGGGAGAGTCGGTGAAGTTCGAATTGTTCGCCCCGTGGATGAGACCCACCACACCGCCCTGGCCCATGCCGACCAGGTGCGTGTTGATGCCAACGGTAACGTTGCAGAGATAGCGGCCCTGCGGGAAACAGACCGTCTGGATCTTGTCCGATGCGACCGCGGCATCGATCGCCGCTTGCACCGCGGCGGTATCGTTGGTGCCCCAGAAGGCCGCCGTATTGGCGACCGAGGAACCCGCCGCCACTGCGAGGGTGACCTGGCCAGAATTTTGGTAGCTGGCGATGGTGGTGATGAGGTCGGCGCTTGCGGCACCCGCTTTCTCCACCCGGATGTATTTGCCCACATCGCCCGCCGAGAATCCTGCGTAGCCGGACGAGAGCACCGCGCTGCCACTGGTCATCGAAGCGACGAAGATCGCCTTGGCATCGCCCGCAGCTCCGAAGGCCTTGACCGAGATTGCGGCCCCGAGATCGATGGCCGCCTGAGCCGCTTGTGCGGCGCTCATCGCACTGATGCTGGCAAGGGTCACGTCGGCACTCGGCAGGCCGAGGTTGGCGAGGGCCTGCTCCTTCTGACCACCGGTGAGGGACTGGGGAATGTCCGGCCGGATGACGGGAAGGCCTTCGAGGTAGGACCATGCCACCGGCGGAGCATCGAGGCCCTCGCTGCCGGACTGGGGATCGAGGAGGCGGAACTCGGCGGAGATGTAGGTCATCTCGCTGCCGTCATCCGCCACATGGCGGACGATGAAGCGGTAGCTGTCCTGGGCGAGGGCTGCCTCGGCCTTGGTGAAGGTCGCCGCGAGGAGCTGCTTGGCCCCACCGGCCCAGTCGCCAGCCACGAACGTCTCATCGCAATCGTCGGCATCGAACTCCTTCCGCATGAGGGAATCATCGGCGGAGGTGGCATTGAGGGACTTGACCTCGACGATGATGGTGCCGACGCCGGCGGCGAGGAGGTGCTGGCCGTTGTCGGTGAGAGCGAGTTGGAAGGCGAGGTCGGAGCCGCGCCACGCGAAGGGTGCCTCCTGGGTCGCAGCGTCACGAACGGTGCGGGACTGGGAACGGGCTTCGCAGAGGATGCGAATGATGTGAGACGGCATGCCCGGATTGTGCCGGGCGACCGGTGTTCGGTGATCAGTGGAGGAACGCGGTTGGGGGCGTTCGGGAGGAGATGAGACGCATCCTAGCGGCCAAGCGGAATAAAGCCGCTCACCACTGGGGGCTGCCCTTTGTCGAACCGGGCAGGAGCCCCGCTGGATGTGCAGTGGATGAAGTCGGCCCCATACGTTGACGGAAATTTGAAATCTCGTCGGATATTGCCGTTCAGTGTCATGATGCACGAGCCATTGTAGATGCCGCCTTCGCCGCGACTGCAAGGCATGCAAAGCGACACTGCTTCAATTTCATTGTCGAGGTCCGCAGTCGACGCGTTTCTTTCTTCCAGCCAGTTGAGCAGCCGTCGACCATCAGCGTCATCCCAGCTGGGCGAAGGCCACTCGAAGGTCATGGCAAAACTCCAGCCTTCCAGCACGACAGGCGGCTTTACGGTATTATCTGAAGACCTCGATATTGCAGGGGTAAATTTGACGCATTGAAGTTCGCATAGTGTCTTTGATCGGCTTAAGAGAAACAGCTTAGAACCCAGCACGGATTGCGGCATTTCCTTGAGGTGGTCGTCCAGAAATGGCCCTGTTGCGAATACGAATATGTCGACGCGGACCGACCTAACCGGCACCTTGGCCGGGTCGATGCGTGCAAGCTCAAGACGCGCTTCGGCGGCCTCTTTCTCGAGTAAAGCGGCGCGCTCGCGAGATTCCGATTGGAAACGTTTCAGTTCCCCGTCCTTCCAGTCGGCTTCCTTGGCTGCGAAGTACCAGGCACCGAATCCCGCAACGGCAGCGAGAACCGTTAGGACGACCGTCGCGACGCCGCAGGTCTGAGACGCCTTGGAAATGAATTCCGATGTCATAGGCGACGCGGTTTACAAGAGTTCGGTATCGGAGGCTGCAACAAAACGTCGCGAAATTTGGAAGCGACTCTCTCTGGTAGAATGGCTTCCGCGGTTCCAATCTCCGCGCCGCCCAAGTCGAATGAAAGTCGACACTCCTTATGGCGGCAGCTTCTCAATGCCTTGCTCCGGACCGATGAGGTTGTTTTTGAAGAAGGCTTGGATGATCGAGACGTCCGCGACGCCATAGTCGACGGCGATCTCGCCGGAGGGGAAAACGACGCTGGTGCTATTGAAGGCACGGGAGAGCGAGCCGTTGGTGATGGTCGCGGTGTAGGTCGCGGTGCTCGTGTAGTTGAAGAGCGAGGAACCATCGGTGGTGGTGACGTAGGTCTTGACCGTCAATTCGACCTTCTGGAGCTCGCTCTCGGTGTATTCAGGCGGCTCCCAAGTGATGGTGTAACCGGCATTAATGCGGTGGTTGGCGATGATGTCGGCCGGGTTCGGTGGCGTGGTCATTTCCCACTGGGGATTCTTCACGCCACGGGAGCGGATGCTGGCGAGGGCACCATTGCCGCGATTGATATCGAGCTCGTCGGTGTCCGCGTCCCACTCGTAGATGGAGGGGTCATATTCAATGAGGTCGAGGCGGGTAAGGAACTTGTCCCCATCGCGGAGGAACGTGAATCCGTCGACCTCGAAGACGGTGGCATCAAGGCCGATCTCAAGGGAGGTGTATTTGCAGAGGTCTCCCGGGCGGACCAGAAGCCCGCGGAGGTCGAGATTGATGGAAAGGGTGCGGCGGAATCGGGCGCGGCGGAGGGCGATGCGTGCGATGCGCTGGGCGGCCGTGTAGCTGATCGTGAGGGGGAGATCGATGTCCAGCCAGTTGGTATTGCCCTCGGCGGCGATGGCGGAGGTGTCCTCGTATTGCGGGAAGGACGCGGGCTGCCAGTCGGCCTCATCGAAGAAGTTGCCGCGGACGGCGTTGGGGAAGGCGCGGTCCGGCTGATCGAAGTTCAACTCATAGGCACCCTGCACCATGGCCTCGGTGAAGTGGGGCGTATCGGCGTCGGCTTCCTTGGGTGCCCCGGCCTCGATGAACCAGGTGCCCGAGCTGTAGCGGATCTTGCCGGCCATCGCCTGCTCGAGGGTCTTGAGGACCTCATCGTGCGGCTGGTCCGCGGTGAACACCCCATCGCCCCGGTAGCGCTTCTCGCTGCCGCCGCCTTTCAACGGCACGTCCTGATCGCAGACATTCGCCGAGGCATTGAGGGTGGGCGTGTCGATGTTGGCCGGGTCCACTCCCATCTTGGTGACGAGGTAGTGGCGGGCCTGGAGGGCGGGATTGCGGCTCCAGGCGGTGGAACTACTGCGGGTGTCGTAGATCTTGGCGCCCTTGACGATGGCGGAGAACTCGGGGGACTGGCCTTCCCATGAGACGCTGAAAGCTTTTGTCACCGCGTAGATGGCGGCGATGCCGTGAAACTTGTCGGTGGTCTCGATGACATCCGGGATGCCGATCGGGTCGCCCAGATTCGGGGTATTGCGCGGATCGAGGGCATTGCGCATCTGGTTGCCGATGTCCTGCGTGGGCGTGCCCTTGAAGGTCCAGAGGATGATGGTTTTGCCGTATTTTCCGGCGACGCGGCCGAAGGTCTCGCCGGGGATGACCGAATAGGAGAGCTGCTCATCGAACATCCACACCGATTCGATCTCCTGCACCTCGTGACCGGCGAGGGCGACGAGGAGGTGGGTCTCGAAGCCGATGCGGTTGTGGGCGAAGATCAGCGGGCCACCGACACGAGCGCGGCCGAAGATGGTGCGGCGCGGCGTGAGAGGCTGGCGAAAGTTGCGGCGGGCATTCCGCTGGATGCTGTTGAATTGGTCCTGTAGGGCTTCCTTGCGCTGATCGTTCGCCTGCTTGAGGGAGTAGGCGATCGAGGCGACGGCGACCACGGCTTCGACGACGGCCGCGTATTCGACGATGTAGGAGACGATGGCGACGATGGCCTCGCCGATGCCGCCGAGGCAGGGCGGCCGGTGAGGCGACCACGGGAAGCCCGGATGGCCGATCTCCGCGCGGACGCCAGGCGGAAGGTAAGGGATGGGTTCGTGGCTTCTCATGGGGCGGGCCAGCGGAGGGCGGCGGTGGCGTGGCGGCGGTGGAGGTAGGCGTGGCCGGCGAAGCCGAAAGCCGAGGCGACGATTGACTTGCCGCGCCAGATGCCGGGGTGATCGCCATCGGTGAGGATGATGTCACCGGTTCGGAAGTCGCCGGGATCGGTCACCTGCTGCCATCCAGCGGCGAGAAGTTGCCCTTGCACGGCCATGCAGATGGTTCCCTTTCCCGCGACGTGCTTGCGGAGGCCTTCATTATGAGTCGCGTAGGTGCCGCGGATGGAATCAGCGTGGGAGGAGCCGGACACGAGGTCGACCCAGCCAGCGATGAAGAGCACACAGTCATGATCGCCGGGAACGTAGCGTCTGCCAAAGGTGGCTCGGAGGTAGGAATCGAGGTCGGCGATGAGATCCTTCATAGTGCCGTTCTTAGAGCTTGATGGTGATGTCCTGCAGGGACGCGACGAAGCGGAGCGAAGTGTCGCCGGGGTAGAGCCCTTGCTGGTGGGCGTCCGTGTAGAGCGAGCCCTCCGAATCGCGCAGGCGGGCGAGCTCGTTGCCCACGGTCATCCGGAGGGTGGAGCCTTCCGGGGCGCGGGAGAGTTGGAGGGTATCCATCTTGCCCCGCATGAGCAGTTCCACGCCGATGAGGGTGCGGGTGTCGCCGAGGAAGAGGGCGAGGTAGACCTCGGCGAGGCGGCGCTTGTAGACGATGCCCGCGAGTTCGGAGAGGAGCTGGTTGGGGATCTCGGTAAGCGAGAGCTTCAGGCTCCCGGCGCGGATGTCGCTGTATTCCTCGATTGGTTCGACGCCGGCGAGGCAGCCGAGGCCAAGCCAGGTGTGACCGTTCCAGACGACGGGGCCCAAGCCGGTCCAGGCGAAGAGCGGGTCGCCGAGGATATCGAGGTGGACCAAGAGCGCCGGGGTGATGGCGCTCGTCTGGATGGCATCCGCGAAGTCGGGACTGAGATCTCGCATTTGCGAGAAGTGTTCAGTTTCCAATGTTCAGTTTTCAGCATGGGCAGCGGGGGATTCCCGCCATTCGCGGGAGCGCCGCCAATCTGCTCGTCCCTTGCATCCCACGCATCATGGGCTAGCAGTCCGCATGGATGAAACCGCGCTACGAACGTTCGTTGAGGAGCAGATCGAGTCGTATCATGCCCCCCAGGGAAGCTCTGGCGTCGGCGACCAGTCCGCTGCCGACCACGTGCGCCGCTCGCTGGCCGAAAGCGGAATGAATGTGGCGGTGCCTCACGAACTGTTTGAAAAGGTGCTCGCGGATTCGCTGGCGAAGCATGACGAGAGCTAGTCCACCAATATCTCCTGCACGCCGGTCAGGCTGAAGGTGTAGGGCCGGGAACGTTCGTAGGCATCGGCCTCCCACTCGGGCGCTTGGGAGGTGAAGCGGAAAACGCCAATGGCATCGCGGACGATGAGCGGGGTCTCATCCGGTACCGTCCTCATGATCTTAGGCCAGAGGGAAATGGTGGCGGTGCCCGTGGCGGAGCTGTTGACGTCGGCGCGGACCTTGGAGAGTTGGTCGCCGACTTGGACCCAGTCGCCCGCCTTGAGGATGCCGGGGACGTTTGGCGTGAATCCGGAGACGGAGATGGTGCGATCGCCCGGGGTCGCAGCAGCGGTGAGAATGGGATTCCCGGTGGCCTTGCCGAGGGGCTTGCGGCGGGCGGGGTCCGGCATGCGGAAGAGACCGAAGGGTGCCTCCAACATGAGGAAGAAGCCCTCGGCAACCTGTGCTTCGCGGCGGTTGAGGCGGCGGACCTTCATGACAAACGACCACCGCTCGAGCTGGCCGCGCTGGGCTTGCGCTTGACCGGAGAAGGGCGACTCGGCGAGGCCGTGATTGCTCTCCATCTTCCATGAGATGGTGATGGCGTTGAGAAGTTCCTCCGGAATGTCGATGGGGTCGGGCATGGGCCAGCGGTAGGTGGTCAGGTTCCAAACGCGGACGCGCGACGGCCGCCTTGGGCAATGAGTTCGGGGATGGTTTGGATGATGTCCCGCTTGAGCATGGGGAGGATCTTGGCGAGCTCCTGGTGAGAGACGCCCGGCGCGAGGTTGATGGGGGTGGTAACGTTGATGACGGGACGGCCGCCACGGCGGGCACCGGAGGAGCGGCGGATCTTGTCGTGATCGATGACCGTCTCGTTCGGGTGTACCATGGCGAGCATGCCGCCGCGGCCGTCGAGGCCACCGGTCCTGGAGCCGGTGCCGGTGAAGCCGCCGCCCTCGAAGGAGGTGAAACCCTTGAGGACGGTGCCGAGGAGATTGCCCCAGGTGGACGCGTCGCCCGCGCTGTCCCCGGTCAGCCCGGCGAGGCCTTTGAAGAGGGCTTCGAACGCACCCTTGAGCGCGGAGCTGGCGAGGTCGGCGGCGAGGCCATCGATGAAGCCCTTGAAGTTGAAGCGACCGTCCTTGATGAACTGGTCGATGGCCGATGAGACGTTGTCGAGCGAGTGCTTCCACACGCCCTCGAAACGCTCCGCTTCCTTCACCGGGTTACCGTCCTTATCGAGCTCGATGGCGCGCGGGGCGAAGGCGAGCTTGAAGCCTTGGCCAAAAGAGAGGTTCTTGCCGGTGCGGCCGAAGTCGACGAGGGCCTTGCCTGCGGGCGAGATGCCGTCGGTGACAAGGCTCTTGAAAAGCGAGACGCCCTTTTCACAGAGATCAGTGAGCCACGAGTGACCCACGGCGCGATCGGTTTCCTCCTCACCGGTATCGCCGAAGACGTTGAGCGCCTTGCGCGCTTCATTGATGCCGTCGCGGAGGCTGCGGAGCGGAGCGAGGGCCTTGTTGCCGAGGTCCTCGAAAGCCTGGACGATTCCGGCGACCGCGTTCTTGGAGAAGTCCCAGAATCCCTGAATGGCCGTCTGAATCTCGGTCCAGATGCCGACCGCGACTTCCTTCACCTTCTGGAAGGCGGCGACGATGGGCGGGCCGAAGCTGGCGGCGATCCATGCCCCGAACTCCTTCAGCTTCTCCCAGACGGGGGTGAGGGCGGTCAGAACGGCACCGATGCCGAGCTTGATCGCATCGAAGGCGAGCAGCGCGACATCCTTCACGAGCCCGCAGGCTTCCGATGCGACCTGTCCCCAAGTGGCGAAGGCCTCGCGGAGTGGCAGGAGTTTTTCCCACAAGGCGGAGATGCCATTGACGAGGAAGTCGCGGGCGGTGGCGAAGGCGCTCTTTACCGAGTTCCACGCCTCGCCGATGCGAGCGCCCATGTCCTTGAAGAACTGGACGATGCCATTGACCGTCTCGCCCGCGCTGGTGCCCGCGGCGGGAAGCTCGGCGGTGAGCCAGGTAACGAAGGAGGTGAGGCTGGCGATGGCGCTGGTGACGCCCTGGACGATGCCAGTGAGCGCGCCGCCCGCCGCCTGCTTGAAGGACTCGAAGAGGCTGGCGCCATCGGTCCCGAACGCCTTGGCGACGGCAGTGCCGAAGTTCGAGAGCGAGAGCTTCAGGGAATCGAAGAGCGGTCCAAAAGTGGCGACCAGCGAGGACCATGACGACTTGAGCTGATCGAGCAGCGGCTGGTTGCTCTGTACCCAACCGGAGAACCACGCGCGGAGATCGTTCCACGCGCCCATGAGCTGATCCTTGAACAAGATGGCGCCACCGACCGCGGCGGCGATGGCGATGCCCCACGGGCCCGTTAGAAAAGCGGTGACGGCACCGAGGCCGGTGAGAAGCGCGGGACCGGCGGTGACGATCGAGGAAAGTGCCAGCGCGAACGGCGGCAGAAGGGCGGCAGTGGTGGCGATACCAAGGCCGAGGTTCTTGGCCCACTGCGGGAGGCCGGAGAGCTTGCCAAGGAGATCGGAGCCCTTGTTGGCGAGATCGGTGAGGCCCTGCAGGAAGCCGCCGCTGGTGAGCTCGATGGCAATGCGCTGGAAGGATGCCTTGAGCGCATCGATGGCGCCGCGGTAGCCCTTGGTGCGGGCTTCCGAGAGTCGCTCGGCGGCCTGCTGATCGCGGGTGGCCTCGATGTAGGTCTGAAGGTCCGCTGCACCCTTCTCGGTGAGGATGGCGGCGGCGCGGATGGCATCGGAGCCGAAGATGGTTTGGAGAGTGGAATTGCGCTGGGCTTCGCTCAGTCCCCCGAGCTTGGTGCGGAGGATGTCGGCGACCTGGGTGATGTCCTTGATCTTGCCCGCGCTGGTGGTGAATGAGATGCCGTATTGGGCCATCGCCGCCGCGGCTTCATCCGTGGACGGAATGAGGCGGGACAACATCGTCTTGAGCGAGGTGCCGGCATCGGAGCCTTTCAGGCCGTTGGAGGCGAAGAGTGCGAGAGAGCCCGCGGTCTCATTGAGATCGAGGCCGAAGATCTTGGCGACCTTCGCGCTTTGGGAGAGGCCTTGGGACAGGCTCTCCACCGAGGCTGTGGAAGCGATCGAGGCACCGGCCAGCGCATCGGCAATGCCCGCGGTATCCTTCGCGGTGAGCCCGAAGGCACCCATCTGCTCCGCCATAACCTCGGCGGCGCGGCCTAGGGCGAGGCCCTCGGTGGCAGCGAGGCGCATGGTTTCCGCGAGGGCGCCCGCGGATTGTTCGGCCGGCGTGATGCCCGCCTTCGTAAGCTCAAGCATGCCCTCGGCGACCTGCTGGGGGGCGAAGGTCTTGAAGGCCTTCGAGAGGTCGAGGGCCTGCTTGGAAAGACCGGCGATGGCAGAGTCTCCGAGTTCGGCAGCGGCGGCGGCCTGGTTGATCGTGGTTTCGAAGTCTCCGGCGACATCGATCCCGCTGGCGAGGGTGGCACCGAGGCTTGCGGAGCCGATGAGGCTGCCGAAGTTGGTGAGACCGGAAAGGCCTTTCGAGATGCCCTTGGCACGCTTCTCCAGGTCCTTGGTGAAGTTGCCGAACTTCTGGCTGAACGTCGCCACGTCCAAACCCAGACGGACTTGCAGTGTGCCGAGGAGTGCCATTCGGCACGAGAGTGCCGAGTGGGCGATGATCGGTGATCAGTGACAGATGGTCTTTCGGGCCATTCGCGGAGTCCGTCCGGCTGCCGAAAAAAGTGCGAGCCCACCGCTTGACGAATTCCGGAGATGAGTATTTTCCGGAATTATGGCACTGCAAAAAAATGCATTGATGGCCGACCTTCGGGGGGCGATCCGCCATTACCGCGTGATTCGCTTTGCTTACGAAGGCCGGAAGTATGAAGTGGAACCTCACGAGCTGGGGCGCAACCCGGTGACGGGTACCTACGAACTCAAAGCGTGGGTGCGCCGCACGGCGAGTGAACATCCCCGCTGGCTGACCTTCAATTATTGGAACATGCGGGCTCTGGAAGTATTGCCGGACACCTTCTTGCCCAGGCTGGTCAAGGAAAGCGACACCTCAATGGCTGGTTGAGGTGCGTCATGCTGATCCCTGATGCCGCGGGGCGGGATCTTGCCAATCAGTGGGCTGCTTGATACTCTCCCTTAGGCCTCCCAGCCAAGGGCGGCAGGTGCACGGGTTTCACAACCGCACCTGCCGCCTTCTCCGGGGAGGTATCGCGCGGTGTTCAATGGTCTCATACTTGATCAAAAATGGCGAAGCGGTCGGCGAAATTTTAAGGGCCGACTTCGAATCCCTCCCCGAAAATCCCGAGCACCGATGGCACGACTATCAAATCATGCTCACCAAGCGGGTGACTGCGCACGCCGGGGACAACTTCAATATCGTCATCTCTAACGGCACAACGCTGCCGTATTCAGTCTCCCGGTGCTATGTCGGCCCAGACGGCTGGGTGGTCGAGGGTCAAATCCTATTCTAACCCTCCGACTATCCGCCCCGCCGGGGGGAGGACCGGCTGGGGGTTGGGAAAGTGGAGCAACATCATGATGGCCTTGAGGACTGCGCGGCATCACGCGATCGCGTAGGGGGGGCGGTGGGACGAGTTGGAGGTTGCGGGCGCTGGGTAAACTGCGGGACATAATCCTGTCTTGGATCGACGACACTTGGAACCCACACCTCTTTTCTTGGACTCCGACGGACTCACCACCATCCCACCGTGTGGCCCGAGGAACTCATTCACTTGGGCAAACAACGCTTCGCCGCCGGCCGGGCGAAATAACGGAGGAGCCGGCAATGAATTTCATTTGATAGCAGCGCGACGCTCTACAACGTGGCGCGGTCATGAGCGCTCTGCCGGGTAGCCTCGGCACCAACACCCTCCCCGTCGCCGGGGGAGGGTTTTTCATTTAGTGACGACTTGTCCTCGGCGACACGGCATGGTATTCGCGGGGGATGGACCGGCATCTCCCCAGCCCGGAAAAGGTGATCAAGGACCTCGGGTCGATGGCTGCTGATCTTGTCGACATGCGAAATCGCCTGGAGCGGTTGCAGCTTCACCCTGGAATCGAGCGTCCTCCCGTTCCTGACCGCACCAGGACGCCCGAATGTCCATCAAAAGCTCCCGAACAAGAACCGGTGCACCAGCGCGACAGCGGCGGCGATTGCGGTCACGACCACCGACGCCACTAGCAGCAGTTCATCAGGTCCAAACTTTCGAATCCTCGGCATCGCCGTTCCTGTTAGTCAGCCCTCACTCCTTGTCAAACGACGTCAGGCGTCGTGGCCATTCCTCCGCAGGATGAACTGCAGGAGCGCGCTCGCCTCAGCCACCTTGTCGCCGGACAGCCGGGCGAGAAGGCCGCGAACGTAGCGGATCGCCCGGGGATGGCTCTCGTGGTAGTGCTCGCCGCCGATGTTGAATTCGCGGCCGACGTCGACCTGCCAGTAGAAGACCTCGAACTCGGCACCGGTGGCGTCACGCACGATCGCCTTCATGTCCTCGACGCCCCGGGTAACGGTGACCGCCTGCTCATTCGCAAGCCCTGTAGGCAACGGGTACCCGATCACGTCAACCAACCAGCCGTTCATGCCGGATCTCACTGCCACGCTGCGCATGCGAACAGCGTAACGGGGAGGTCAAGACGGGGGCAACGCTGAGGAAACGTCAGTTGAAAAACCAGTCTAACCGAATTTGTTCGCAATTATGCGTGTTTCCGCATCCCTCAATGAAATCAGGTCGGCAGTCCGCGGCGGCCGCCGTGTGGCGTTCGAACATGGCCGTGAAAAGGTGGTTGCCGACCTTTATATGCTCGGGCATTCGAAGAAGACGGGAGCCTACGTTGTCGTCGCCTGGTGCCACGAGCCCGTCCAAGAGTGGCGACATTTCCGATTCTCAATGATGTACGACATTGAGCCTTTAGGGGAGATTGAGAGGTTCCGCGAGGATTTCAATCCGAACGACCCCAAGCTGGTGGCCATCGACTGCATGGTGCCCTACCTCCCCCCGCGTCGGCACCACTGAGCGGATTCCCGGTGTCTCAGGGGAGGGTATCGACCCCAATCCCCACCTCTGAGCTCGCGGCATCTCGAAGCCTTTTCGCTTCCACCTCAGCCTGCTGAGTAGCGGACAATTTCTCCAGAATGTACGAGGATACAGTTTCCAAGTCGGAAGGCTCTCCCTCCGGCATGATAGTTCGAGCCATGTAGAAGGCGTCGAGCAATTCGGAGTAACGGGAACTCGGAAATTTCCGGCGGAGTGTGAGGAGTAGACCAACCTCCGGTGGCAAAGGGTGGGGAGAGCTCATGGCGGGAGACCTCCAATTTACTCAAGACACCCTTACTTTCCACAAAATTGCACGTCGCAAATCTGCGCTAAATTACGGTGCGCACGCGAACAGCAGAGAGGTGGCGATGCCGCAGAGCCTCCGGCCCGTCACCGGCGGTGCGTGCACTGGACGCGCCGGAGACTCTGGACATAGCAGGGCTATCACAGCAGTAGGACCGTGCCAGCAATTTCCGATCCGAGCCCGGGCCCTAAATCCGCAAGGGATTGCTACCGCGAGGGGGAGACAACGCGCGTTTTTTGATCGGGCTCGTGCCGTTCAAGGATTCTTGGTCGGCTGGGAGGTCAGGGCGCTTCGTTCTTAGCGGCGTGCTCGATTTGACCAGCCTTAATCATCGTCATAGCGAAGTGATACACGTTGAACACGAACGATTTGAGCTGCATCATCACAAATGCCCAGAACATCACTGACATGATGAACGTAGCTTGCACCAGCTTCATGCGCACATCTTCACTCACCTCGAAGATCGTCGCCCACGATTGAAAAACCCCCTCCTTTTTGCCAAAAGCGATAATGCAAAGTTGGAACATCGCAAACGCGAGGAAATAGATAAAAACTCTAACGATCGTGAAAAAGTTATACTTCAGGTAAATTAGTTGGGTCTTTTTGTGGCGCTTACGAAGCATTAGTTGAAGTAGGGAGGGACTTGCGCTCGCAGCGAAGATCGTGAAGCCGGCAATTAAGAAGCCTAGGAGACTGACCGCCGAATTGAATCCTAGATTTGCGAGGTCCTGAATGGCTTCCAAGATTTTCTCCCCATTTTGTATGAACGCGAATCCGCCTGCCACCACCCCCGCCAGTACCGCAACGATCCAATTGAAAATCGAATCAGGAATTCCTAGCGATGCGAGGTAGATTTGCCAGAGGTTCTTCTCGGCAAGAACGTCGTCTGGATTCTTTGAGCGAGCAAACTTCATAGGCCGTAGGAGTCTTTGATCATCCTAACCTTCTCCTTCACTTTGTCGATGACGTCCGGGACAATAATCGAGGCGGTTTTCTTAAGTCGTTTAAATGCTCCGTATAGCTCTAGCGCGGCACTTTCTAGATCCTCGGAGAGCTCCGGGATCGAATGCTTCAGCTTTAGGCTGTCTTCATCGCCCTTCATTTCGGACCCCCCAAAGTCGACTCCGTTTAGTTGAAGATCGTGATTTCCCTGCTTGGCAAGAGCTGCCACCTGCTTTGTCGCCTCGTCCTTATTCAAGCCTTCTTTGTTCTCATAACGGAGAGTCGTTTTCGTGCTTTTAAGGAGATCCTGGGATGTCCGAACTTGGTCGAACAGTCCATCGTTATCAAATTCGCTATTCGTTTTCTTGAGGGTCGTTGTGATGGACTTTAACCGAGCAAACTTTTTGATGAAATCTTCGACTGATCCTTCGTTGGCAATAGGGGTGATGCTGATACTTGGATACGGATATTTTTCGACTAACTGCTTCTTCTGCATTCGGCCGATACCCGGGTGCTCAATTTTGGACTGAAAGTCGATGAACGCCTTGTGCTTCAACTTCAGAAACTTCGCCAGCGTGGCTTGGAACGTCCCGACACTCGGCGAACCTGTGTTCTCCCTGACGTAAATGAGCCGGTGCGACCCCACCACAAGCAGGAAGAGGGAGGAAGGGGAGGAATGCAGAGTATCCTCAGTGGGGCGGAGTTCGTTCTCAATCAACTGCTGCTCTGAGGCGATGACCTCATCTTTCACCAATCGTCCCACCACCCCCAAGTCGTCTTTCAAATTCACAAGCCTTGGCTCGTGAAGCAGATAATGGGTGCCGGTGAAGCTCCGACGCAGGGTGTCATCAGTGAGGGCGGGCGCTACCACCTCCTCGAAAAGGTCAACAAGGTTCAAATGATCTCCAAACTTAACTACGAAATTGGCTACTTCCAAGTATAGGGACTTAGTTTTAGGCATGGGAAGGATTAGGCTTACCCTTCGCGAAATAGCTGAATCGACCCATAGCACCAGATTTATCTACGTATCCCATTTTTCCCACGTCGAAAATCCCTGTTTGCTCTGCCTACCGATCTCTCAACCTCGAGGGTGTTCGCCTCGATCCCTCATTTCTCCTCCGGGTCCAGCTTGTCAGACTTCGCCCCTTTGATCTCCTCGACCGCGGACGCCACCTGCTGGGATAGCTCGACGATCTTCGAATTGTGCCCGTTGGCGGTGTCGAAGGCCGTCGTGGAAATCTCGGTGTTCGCGTCGATCCTAGCCACGAGATCCTTCTTGTTCTTCGACTGCCGCCAGATGAGCACCGCGACACCGGCGGTGGTGGCAAGGCTGGAGATGGCGGCAACGAGGGTGCCGAAGTGACGGATGATCGCGTCAATCTGCGATTCGGTAAGGGAGGCAAGGATGGTGGTGGACATTGGAAGAGGGTATCAGGGTGTCAGATGATCGGGCCTTCAATCAGGATGTTCGGGAGTAGCTTCTGCCCGTACTTCTTCAGCGCGTTCACCGCCTCCTGAATCCACGGCGAGCCCTCGGGCACCGTGAGGCAAAGCCAGCTCGACGTGCCGGTGATCGGTCCACGGCCGAAATGGAGGTTCACCTGCTGGTGACCCCATTCGTCGTAGTTGCGCGGATCGTCCCGGCCCCACATGCGGCGGATGTGGAACTTCCCTTCGTGGGGAATGCCGAGCTGCTTGGCCACCTCCGCGTCGTCCGCCTGCCGGAGCGCCGGCTTGCGGCCCTTGTGAGCGCCGGAGTACATCCACCACACGCCGGGCTTGAGCATCCCGTAGGGCTTGCCAACGCCTTCATTCCAGCCGAGGCGGGATGGGTCAGTGTTCGCGTTCGCGGGGAGCATCCACTCCGGAGTGACCAAGAAGAAGGCGTCATCGAAATACCCGAAGTCGTTCTCCTTCGTCGGGCCCATCGACTCCGCGCGATAACCACGAACCGCGAGGTTGTAGACCTTCGGCAGCGGTCCGGTGTTGCCATCCTTCAGCCACGCCTCAAGGGCGAGCGTCTTGATGAGGGAAACAGGTGCTTTCGGCAGGTTCATGGTGTGGTACGGTTGCAAGCGGCGACTTCCTCGGGCGAGATCCGGTCACTTCTCAGCGCGGATCTGCGGTTGCTTGGCGGCGACGACAGCCGCGGCGGTGGTGGTGACGGCGTTTGCCCCCGCGGTGAAGGCGGCCCCGTCGAAGGACTGAATGACGGTTCGCTCCAAGGCCTTCCCGGTAAGAGGGTCGAGCTTCTCGGTGGTGGTCGTACTGCAAGCAGGACAAAGGCAGGCGACCGCGAGGGTGAGGAGCCGGGCTTTCACCACGTCACCCCCTTATTTGAGTGGCCGAACCGGCCCTCGGCTTTGGGCGTTTTCAGCCGCACTGACGGCGTGTCCAGTGGGTTCGCGGACCCGTTCCAAGAGGGTGGGGCAACGAGCCCGCACGATGAGAGCGCCAGAGCCAGTCCGGTCGACAGAAGGCGGAGTTTTGTTTTCATGCACCGCCAGTCTTCCGCCTGAGCGGATCGCTGGAACTAGCAGAGAGACCGCTTTCAAGCCGTTCGGGAGGCGAATCCACTTTCAGAATTCCGGGCCCGGTGTTACCTGCCCACGATGGCCATTCCCTGTTGCCCCAAATGCGAATCCGCGGAATTCGAAGTAAGCACGATTACCCCCAAGGGGTCGATCCATCCCCTCAACGCCATCCATTGTGCTTCGTGCGGTTCGGTCGTTACTTTCATGGAATTCCACAACATCGGATCTCGCCAGGCGATGATTGCGAACCACCTTGGCCTAAGATTGGAACCTTAGCTTCGCACGCTATATACGGGCTCCGGGAGCAAACGAGCCGCATTTGGTCCGAGCGCAGCTAAGAGGAGCTACTTCCACGTTATGCATTCCGAACCCCCATCCGCTTGGCGAGTGGTCTTCAGTGTGCCCTCCATTCCGGGCTTTAAGTCAATAGAGGCCCGGGTGAACGGCTGTAATTGGAAACCCCAGGTTGGAATGACGCTGCGGATGCTGAACGAAGGTAAGGGTCCCGGCATGAAATATGCAGTCGCCTCGTGCGAGATGCTCGCAGCCGAAAAGACCCTGAATGTAAAGTTGCGACCGCTTGAAGACCCCAACGACGTACCTGGGATTCCTCTGTTGGACGATCTTCCCGGCCCCGTCGATCTTCCGGAATAATTGCTACTCAGAACCGCGATCAGCCAACTGTCGCGGCCGGGCCTTTGCATACGCCGGTGATCAGCGCTTGGCGTGACGGAGGACGCCGACGTAAACGGCCTTGCGGGTGAAGAGCAGCACCGGCTGCCGGTTGGCGGACCGCTGTTCCTCGATCAGCGTGAGGACCGTCTGCAGCTCACCGGGATAGCAGGCATCGGTGAGGATCTCCACGTTGGAGGGACAGTCGTTCCGGTGGTGGTGGGGATGCTCTTTCAGCAGCGCCTCAAACGCGGCCGGCCGGTTGTAAGAAGCAGGACGTTCGACCGGGCCGCGTAGGGCAGGGAAGCGCCGTTGCGATTCGATGGTGAGCGACCAGTCCGGCTTCATCGCCGAGCGCGGGGCGCAGGCAGTCCGCACGCTGCGGCGGCGGTTGCGATCCCGCTCCTTTTTGATGGCTGCCGAAAGTTGCGACAGAATGGCGAACTCCTTGTTAGAGAACAGGATCAGGCGGCGACCTTGCAGAGACCCGCAGAGTTTAACGGCGTGCTCCGGCGTGATTTCGAGGTGGTTGGTCAGCAGATCGACCGGCGGCGCTGTGCCAAGGCCGCTTTCATTGGTGAACCCGCGCAGGCAATCCAAGGCCAGCGCCTCGTGGAGCGGAAGCTTCTGAGCGATGCGACGGGGGCGGGGAAGTACGAGTTTCATGGTAGGTCGATCATTTCTTGAACTGCTTGTCCGTGCGGCCCTTCCGCGCGGCCTTCCATTGGTCGGCCTGCTTGTTTACGACTTCTGGAGGCGCCTCCTCCGGCGGAGGCGGCGTGAATGGCTGGAAGGCCTGTACGGCACCATTGAGGCGGTAGTGCAGCGTGACGTCCTTCGGTCCGTTCCGCACCTTGGCCAGCTTGATGCCGTCGTCGCCGATCATCAGGGCCACATCGGAGTCGAAGAGGATGGCGTCGGACTCGCGGCTATCGCCTTTCTTGTTCACCTGGGAACCGGTGAGGACCGGGCAGTTCAGCTTCTTGGCAAGCTGTTTGAGGCCGTTGGAGAGGCCGGCAACCGCTTCCTCGCGGTTCTGGTTCCGGTTTCGCTCTGCCTTGAGAATTTGCAGGTAGTCGACGACCACAAGGTCGAGCCCGTCATTCTCGTCGGCGAGCCTGCATGCTTCCCGCTCGATGTAGGCCAGGGACATTCCGGGCGTGTCGTTCACCCAGCAGGTTTCCTCGACCAGGATTCGGATCTGATTCTCGATCGCCTGAAGGTCCAGCTTCTTGGCGCGCCTCGGCTGGGTCATCAGCTCCATCGGAATTTTTCCGCGGTTCGACACCGCACGCATCCCGATCTCGATCGTCATCATCTCGACCGAGAAGAACGCCACCTTGTATCCGGCCTTCAGGGCCGCGCATGCGATCTGGAGCATCAGGACCGACTTACCTCGGGAAGTTTGAGCGAGAACGGTCCAGAGGCTTCCGTCCTTGAGCCCGCCGGTGGCGGCGTCCAGATCGTCCATGCCAGTCGAGATGCCCGGGATAGGGCCCGCAGCCGCAAGCCGCTTCATTTCCTCCATCAGCTCCGCCATCACCTGCCGCATCGTCTTCGACCGCGTGGGGCCCGCGAGAGCCCGCCTCATCGCCTCACGGGTTGACTCCAGGGCTTCCAGCGCTTCGTCGGTAGTGGTCGCGTCAGTGGCCCATGCCAAGCCATCGCGCTGGATGCGCATGGCATGCGTCATTCGCAGGTCCTTCAAGTATTTCGCCCAGGCACGGCCCCCGGTGGTCTCACGGAACAGGTCCGAGATTACGATGTGTCCGCCGATAGACATGATCTGGCCGGAGTGCTCGAGCGAGGCGGAGAGCGTGGCCTCGTCGACGGGTTCGCCATTGCGGGCAAGCTCGGTGATCGCGTCGAAGATCGGCTTGCAGGCGTAGAAGTGGTCCGAGTCGAGCCCGTCCGCGGAGGCACGGCGGCGGAAGGATTCGTCCCTCGCCATGAGCGAGAGCACCGTGCGCTCGGTGATTGGCGACTGCGGGATCTCAGACACGGAACTCGGAGGTTTTGAGGGTTCGTCCCAACAGGGAGTCTTCGCCGCCGGTGGCTGTCGGCGCGGGCACCGGCGTGATTCCCCACTTCCGGTCCTTCACCCAGACGTGGGCTGTGCAGACGTACTGGCCGCCCGCCTTGGTCCACTTCTCCGACTTTCGCCAAAGGCCGAGCGAGTCGACGAGTTCGTCGTGCTCCGGCCGCTCTGATTTCGGGATCGCGTCCCACGCCTTCCGCACCCTGGGCTTGGAGGAGCGCTCACGGCCACGGGGGAAGATGTCGTAGGCTTCCCAGATCCGGGCGCAGCACTCGGCGTCTTCGTCCCACGGGAGATTTCCAGAATCCGCCCCGTCCCCTGTGGGGACTATAGGGGTATTATTAGAAGAATGAAGAGCATCGTTTTGGCATGCGTTCGGCATCGCAGTGGCATCCGGTTTGGCATGTGCCGCTTTCTTGCCACCACGCTGCCGCTTTGATGCGGTGGCATCGGTGTCCGTCTTCTTGTTTCTCTTTTCCCATCCGTTTTTTGCGTTTTGTGACTGTCGGTCGCGAAACGCCTTCTGTTCGTTTCGAATTTGTTCGAGACGCGCATTCCGGAGGAGACCATCAGCGCCGACGTCAAATTTCGCCCGCACGGATGCCACCGCATTGCCATGGCATCCGCCCAGTCGCGCGAGGGTTTCGATGTCGTCCGGGAGAGCACCGTGCTCCCATTGGTAGCAGAGGAACCGGATGTAAGCGCCGGCCTGCTCCGCGGTGAAGATGGCGGTGCCGACCAGGAAGTCTTGCGGGTAGAATTGGAAAGCAGGTGCCTGGGTGTTCATGGAAATGTTAGACGTCGCTGGAGGTCTCCAGCGGGAGTGCGGAAGGAGTTGCGAGGTGGACGCGATGAACGACACCACGGGTGCCGTCGCGGGCCGAGATGAAGCCGAGCTCTTTCAGCTGCTTCAGGGCAGCGTCGACGGCGCGCCCGGAAAGACCGGTGGCGGCCGCGAGCTTGTGGAGGCGCATACCGGTCTCGCCCGCGGCATTTGAAAGGCGCGCCAATGTCGCCAGCACGGCTTGTGACCCGTCGTCACCCGTCGGTGTTTGCAGCGCTGCCTGCTGAAGTCGCTTGTTCATCGGGATCTCTATTTGCGGACAGATGGGCGAAACTTCCACCACCACGGCGGCAGTGGTGTATGGGTTTGCTCCGAGATGCCGATGGCTTCTTCCAAGAGCCTGCAATCCGACCTCAGCCGCTTCCGGGCGATAGTCATGGTGGAAATCGTCGAATAGCGGCGCATCACCTCCGCCGAGTATTTTTTGCGCAGGAACTCTTCGATCGCGTGCATCTGCACCACGGCACCGGTGATGTCTTCCCACAGCCCCACGCGCTCCGCCTCAGCGGCTCGCATGGTCGCAAGGAAGCGCACCTCCCAAGTGCCGGGGCCGCGCCACACCGCGGCGATGCGCTCGGTCACCGGCATGGTCATCGGTTCAGCCGGTCCGCCCTGCAACTCGTAGCAGAGGTTCAGGAGATCGGGATGAGGCATGCAACGCCCCACGGCATGGAGCGTTGCATCCTCATCTTCAGGCCCGGCATGGAGAGCGATGCTCAAGCAGCGGCAGTGCCTGGGTTGGAGTCTGGAGCGGCATAGATCTCCCATCCTTTCGCCGAGCAAACCATGCCGACGAAGTCGCGGACCATCTCCGCGGTGCACCACGTCTTGGCGGTGAGATCCGAGACCCACTTGAGCAGCCGCGTCGGGTTCGGGATGTCATCGAGCGCCACTGACCATGTGGGTCCCGGCTCTTCCGGCCGGCACTCGACGACCACACGGTCACCGAAGATGACCACCGGGCCCTTGCCCTCTTGCTTTGCCGTCAATTTCCGCCGGAACTCTTCGGCGGCTTCCTTCGCCGTCCACATGCGGCCCTCCGGTCGTCGCGTAGTTCCTTCGCGGGCGATACTCTCACGGATGATGGCGAGCTTCTCTTCATGCGCCTTTTGCGTCTCGTAGACCCGGCAGATCACCGGCAGCATCACGGACGCGAGGCGGGCGTCGTGCTTCCACCACTCCTCCGAGGGACCGGGCCCATGGAATGGGGAGGTGTTTTTTTCGATGATGGTCGCGACGTCTGCCAACCCGGCGACGATCTTGCGGTGATCGAGGCCGGATTCTGCGGCGTAGTCGCGGGCGGCTTGGAGCACCCGCATGGTGCAGTCGTGCATGCCGGTGTGATCCTTCACCTCACCGCTCGCGCGGAAGATGGCGGAGGCGACGGCAACGGCGGCGATAAACACCTCGTTCGACTGCGGCACCGACCACGCGGGCGAGGCGGGAGAGGGGACGCCTTCCGACTCGGAAGCCGGCGAGGTCATGGCTGCGAGCCCTTCACGAAGCTTGCCGTGATCGTCAGCAGCTTCGCGGCGACGGGTGGCGAAGATTCCGGCAAGGTCGGAAATGAGGATGATGGTCATGGAATTGATGGATTGAGATTTAGGTGGTGGATTTTCAGGCGATGCGTTGCTCGATGCGGATGGCGTCGAGCTCGGTGCGGCTCCAGCCGCGGAGGTGTCGGCGGATCATCGCGACTGGCGTGTCGCGACGGTGCCGCTTGGCGAGTTCGTGAAGCCGGCGGAGTTCCTCCTGGTCGGCGATCACGATGGTGATCGGCTCCAGTTTGGCGGCTTCACGCGCGGCCTTCCGCTCGGCTGCCGCCTCATGGTCGAGGGCCTGTTCGAAGGCGACGAGGGCAGGAACGTCAGGCACGGGCGGACCCTCCCTTCTTCTTTGGGCGATCGATTCCGAGCTGCACCCACGCGTCGTATTCGCAAGTCTTCGGGAACTTGCCTGCACGCGCGCACATGGAGTGCGAGAAGATCGTTTTCGCCTGATCCTGCACGTCGGTGTCGTCGGCGAGGTTTCCCTCCTCCTCGGCGTTCTTCATCTGCCTCCAGACGAGATCGGTGCCTCCTTCAACGAACAAGGTCACCAGCCAGCCCAGCGGGCGGTTGAGCACCTTCGCGGCGATCGCTGTAAGCTCCATTGCCTCCGCGAGGATCGACAGCTGGACCGTGACAGGATCGGCGATCGGCGGGCGCTGGTCAGCACGGACCAGCGCTTCAAGGAGGTCATCGCCAAACGATTCCAGTTCCATGTAGAACTGGCCTTCCATCACCATTTCGGGCGTGAGCCCGAAGTGGCGCGCAAACTCCTCGGCAGCTTCCAGCGTGGCACGCGGGACGGTGACCTCCACCATCTTGAGCGGCTGCGGATCGGCCCTGGCCTTCCGGCGCCGGAGTGCGGTCGCATTCAAGACGCACCCCCTTCCAGGGAAGCCTTCGCCTCCTGCTGAAACTTCAAGGCTACGGGGCGGAGCTTTTCGTAGAGTGCCTCCATTTCCTCTGGGCTCCGGTCGCCGTGTTCCGCGACAATGTCGTAGGTCAAACCGTTGAACGAGACGTCGTAGTCACCGCTCAAGCCGTCCTTCACCATGGTGTCGATCCATTCATCGACCCACTTGTCGGCGTCCACGTCGGCAATCGCGCAGCACTCCCGCAGATAGCGGACGCGGCGCTCATCGACGAACACCGGCAGCTTGCCGGAGGGGACCACACAGAGGGTGAGGGGCACCGTGAACTCGCCGCCGGCTTCGATCTCCTTGAGGAGAGCGGTGAGGGCGGCCGACTGGGCGATGTCGCGAAGATCCCTCACATCGAAGCCGAGCTCGTCGGCGAAGGACTTCAGTTGATCCGGATTGAGGTGCGGGGTATCTCCGGCGTTGACCGGAGCCTGCATTGTGGTTACTGGTTTCATTGTAGTTTGTGGATTTGCCCGCGCGGGGCGATTCATTTGGCAGGGGTCGAGGTTGCCGCCTCGGCCCTTGCTTTTTTCCGCTCTTTGCCCGGCCAGACGGTTTTGCCGTCGAGGTAGGCTTCGAGATTCTCAAGGGTCACCCCATGCTTGCCGGGACTCGTCTCGGTGACGGGCATGCGCTGGGGAACGGTGTGGCGGGACAGGCCCGTCATTTGGCAAATGGTTGGAATCGGGAAGGTGACGAGCCGCTTGGCACCGCCGGCTTCCTTGATCGCGGCATCGGCGACAATGCGGGCAGCCATCGCCTTCACCTCCTGTAGGTCGGTTGGGCTGAAGTTCATGGCTCAGTTTCCAGTTGGGGCGGTCGAGAGTTCTACAGGGGGAAGGGGAAGACGGCCGGTCGCGCGGACCTCGGCCACCAGGCGCTCAACGGCAAGTTGGATGACTTTCGACTCACTCGTTCGATTCGCGGAAGCGATTCGAGCGAGGTCACCTGCTAGGTCGTCGGCTAGGTATGTCGCTTTTGGTTTCATTTGGAATGGCTACAATGAAGCGCAGTGTCGCGCAACGAAGAATGCGCTACAGTGTCGCACAATATTTCGCAAGAAAAAACGTGCTACAGTGTCGCGCATCTGCCAAATTGCCGAAAAGATGGATCGCGAAAGGAAGAACAATGCAATCTCCGTGCGTTTGGAGCCTCAGCTTCGAGAGCGCGCGGCGGCCGTCGAGAAAGCAACCGGGATCAACACCGCGGACCTAATAAGACAATCCCTGGAGGCAGTAATACGCTCGTTCGAGCTGAACGGGAAAATCGATTTCCCCATCTATGTAGTCGGCTCCGAAGGTATGCTCTCCGCTGTTGCCCAAACTTTCGTTGAAAAGGAGGGCGAAAAGATGCGGGGACGCATCGAAGAATTGCTTTACGCAAGGATGGAAGAGGAGTGGCGGAAACACACGGGACTCTTCCCTCCAAAGGAAGGCGATGGGGGTAATTATGTCATCGAGGTAGACGACTGGGTTTCCGCGGGCGGACCTGAGAAGGAGGATCGGATCAGCATTGACTGCATCGTCACTGAGAAAAACTACCCCGAGAACTACCGCGCTTTCCAAGTGTCTGGACAGTCGATGTATCCGGAGATCGTAGATTCCGAGGTCGTAATTGTTCGGCCAAATCACGAGATGGCTGATCCTGTATCGGGATCGCGGGTGATTTTCCGAGATGACGCCGGTAGACTATCGCTTCATCAGTTTATCATCGACGCGAACGGCGTCCGGTCATTGAGGCCGTATAATCCGGTATTTCCCGAGATCAAGCCCATCGCTGCCGGGCTCATTGATGCAGTTGTTGTCGACGTGCTCCCGTTGCCCGAAGGGCAGAAGGTTATGACGGAAGCTGAATTCCGAGCAATACACGGCTGGCCACCAGGTCACCCTGACGCTCCTAAGCCCACTTGATGCTACGAAGGGGCGCGTTCGTCTCCCAGTCAAGGTTTCCACTACGAGACTGCGCTTGGTATCTATCACTCCAATCATCCATGCCCGCATCCCCTCGCAAAGCTTTCAAAGTGCGCCGAGGTAACTCACACCTCACGTGCTACCCGTGGACGCATCCGACCACCCGCAAGGAGCTATGGCGTTACGCGTGGCGCGAGTCGGTCGGCAAGCCGTGGCGCTACGTGACCGAGGCCACGAAGGCCAACATCGAGGCAAGCGCCCACGAGAAGCTCGAACAACTTGAAGCCGGCGGGCTGGTCTGGAGTGGCCTTGCTGGCGACGAGCAGAGGTTCCTCGAAGCGGTTCACCGGCAAACGACACCCGCGGATTGGCCGGCGGTGCTCGACTTCCTAAAGGCCCGGAAGCGCAGCTCCGACATCGTAGGCGCCGTCGCCCGCTTCATGGACTGGAAGACCGAAGCCGCCGGTGAAGAGACCCCGCACCTTGCCCGCGTTCGGGGAGTACTGGAGGAGATGTCCACCGCCTTCACCGGCCGGGATGTCGCCGAGATCCACGCGCCCGATCTGCTTGAGTGGTGGCGTGGGCGAGGGGAGGGGAAGAGCCCGAAGCGCCGGAAGGACATCCGCAGCGCCCTAGTGACCTTTTGGTCTTGGGCGCGCCGCGAGGGCATCGCCGGTGCCGATCCGATTACTCCGGCCGAGCGCATCCCATCGGTGCAGGTGGATCATGGCGAGCGTCGCGTCCTGACGATCGACGAGATGGAGAGGCTCTTCGCCGCCGTGGACCCGAAGTTCCGCGTCTGGGCGGTGCTGGGCGCGTTCGCCGGTCTCCGGCCCGAAGAGATCGCCCCGCCGACCAAGGGCTCCAGCAAGAAGAAGCGGAAGCGCGGGCTGCACATCGAAGAAATCGACTGGACCTTCGGCGTGATCCGGGTGCCTGCCGTTGTCTCAAAGGTGAACACGCCCCGCGTGGTGCCGTTCAACGATGCTCTGCGCGCCGGCCTCGCTTGGGCGAACATTGAGCCGGGAATGACCGGCCCGGTCTGTCTGCTCAATCCCGTGGAGGAAGGGGAGACCATGCGGCTCGGGAAAGCGGTGTTCAAAACCGGCTGGCCCCAGGACGCGCTCCGGCACTCCTACGGCAGTTACAGGAATGCGGTGGTTCGCTCGCTCCCGAAGGTGGCAGAAGAGATGGGAACGTCGGTGACAATGCTCAATCGCCACTACCACAATCCCAAGGCCGAAGAGGAGGGACACCAGTGGTTCGCACTGCGTCCAAAATGTTCCGATTTTGTTCCGATGAAACGGAGGTCTAAGGCTGTAAAACCGATCGAGGCCACCGGCTGACCCCTTGATTTAGCAAGGTTTTCTATGGATTCGACAATTCCAGCACATGCCTTTGTAGTTTCGATCCCTACCGCCGGAGCCAATTTGAAAGGTGCGCATCCTCAAGGGGTTGCGCGTTTTGTGTTTCGATACTCGGCAAGAAGCTGAACATTTCGGCCCTTCAAGTGGGATGGTCCGCCGGGGGAAAGTTTAGGTCTTCCAACGAAGCCGCAACGATTCCAACGATGGGGGACGAAACCGCAATGGGGATGACACCACCCCAGCCATCCGGGAGATTCGGCTTTTGGAGGTTCTCGCGAGAGAAAGTAACCTTTTCGTGCTTCGAAACGAAATCAATGAACATGGACTCTGGCGTGCGGCACATTCTGGTTTTTGGCGCAGCGGCGGTCGTCGCATTCGTTGTTCCCCGACGATCATGCGCGGGCGAGACCGCCCCCGGCCTGCCACATGAGCAGAAAGCGAATTTCGATTCCGCCCTCTCCGCGGAGATCTTGAAATTGTTCGCAGAAGATCAGAAGCTGCTAGCTCGTTTTGGAGATGCGAAACGAGACCCGGAATTCAGTGGCGCTTACGAGAGGTATAAGGGCACCATCCTCAAGACGCATCCCTCGGTTTTTTACGATCTCGCCGTTAAAGAATTGTGGGCTGCCGACCCTGACGCTCTGGCGCTCGTGACAGAAATTGTTAGATGGCGCGCCTCCACAACCGGCAGATTGAAAACGCTGATTTTACAGAACGGATGGCCAACACGTCAGCTCGTGGGTGACGAGGCGGCGGCAGCGGTTTTCTTTCTATTCGGACACGCTGACACCGACAATGCGTGGAGACGAGCGCAGCTCGACACGATCAAGCGGGTTTTCGAGGTAGATCATTTTAACCCCCGGCTATTTGCCCATATTTGCGATCGAATTGAGTCTGTGGACAATGCCGCCCAGATCTTCGGAACAGTCATGGGACCCGGAACGGCGGTGGGAACTGCGGAGCTATACCGCCCGCTGAAGGACGGCTACGACGCCGTCAATCTCCGGCGATTGCAGATAGGACTGCCGCCCATGGAAGCAGATTTGGAGAGGTTCAGAAAAGGTGCTAAAGTCGGCCCCTACATGACGCCGATTTTCAAAGAGTGGAACATGTCTGAGGTGTATTCACCAAGCGAGGCCGTGGAGAAACCATCGGAATAGGCGTTCGACTTCCGAAACGATGCGCTGAGGGGCGGGGATGTCTGCTTAGGCGCCGATTTCGACGACCAAGCGATTTCCTCGCAGACCGTCGCAAAACAAATGGGGGCGCTAGAATTCATCGGTCGCGGCAATTGTGCCGTGATGGGGGCGTAGCTCGGGACGGTGATCGGCCCTTGGGTTGACACTCAGCGGCTTTTTTCCAAGCTTTATCAAGAAAGTCCGCCTAGTCTGGAGTGTTAGATATCCGGCTCCGGGTGGGCTAATAAACACGGTTCGGCAAGAATCCCATGACGCGACTGGCACGGTCTCTTCTCTTGATCCCCTTTGGTGTAGTGCTCTTCGTAGCGGGTAATCTGGCATCACCCATCTTCCGCGGCAATCAAGGGCAATGGCTAACGTTCCGGAATACGAGCCAATGGACTGAGGGAACAAGAGGCCCCGTGAAGTTTCCCGGAAGCTTCGCAATTGAACTGGTGAGCGAGATCAACCTGAAGGTTTATCGGATAGAAGACGGCGAGGATTCACTTGAAGAGAATATCCGGCTCGATCCGAAGGATTTCCGTGTGGTTTATGTGACCCCGGTGATTCCATCAGACGGACAGTCCAGAGTTGTGATTTATGCGACCGGTTCGGCCGGTAAAGACCGAAGCTGGACATTGAAGACCGGCGAATTCATGGCGATGGGGTGCAATCCTTGGGTAGGAGGGATTGACCGAAGGCTTCGTCCTGGTGAGGAGGTGTTCCTTTTCGCGTTATCAATGTCACTCACGCCAGATGGGACACCAGTTACTGGCTCGGTTCAGGCAATGAAGGCCGAGTCTCGATCACACAAGAGCGCCTTCCTGGCATTTACGTGCGAAGCGATCCAATGAAAGCCAAGCCGAACAAGTCATGCCTGGCAACCCCGTCAGGGCGGAGCAATAAATACTGCCCAGTTTGAAATTCTCCATGAATCGCTCACCGCTTCTCGCTCTTTCTGGCGCGTTCATTCTCTGTCATTGCACGCAACAAGGCCCGCTCCCGGAAGGCCGCCCTGACGCGGCAAAGTCTCCAACTGGAGAGACGAAGTTCGCCACACGGTCGCATGGCATTTCCACGCAGCATGCGATGAGAGAGCTGGTGCTCGCGCTTCCTGACGTCTGGGGAGATGTCAGCCCAAAGTTCGCTGAGTCGTTGTTCGACAAGCAATACCCTAAAGGACCACCCGAGGACTTTGCGGCAGTGGAAGGGCAAGGCTTAATGGCTTCATTCACGGTGGCGCGATTGGAGCCTGACCTTGTCTCTGTCGCGAACCACTGGGATCTCGCTGGCGAACACGATGAGGTGCGAGTCCTGAGGCGGACGCCGGATGGGTGGAAGGATCTCACTCCAACTCTATTTCCCTATCCAGTTCCGAAAAATGAAGACGTCAGGGTTCGGGGCACTCGCGGCGGAACAATATCAGTGCAGCTTAAATTCGGCGGACCTTCGCAAAACTACCACTGGGACGGCACGCGATATAGGAAGATCCAACCTGGCAAAACTACGAATTAATACCGAACAATTCGCGACTCCGCCAACCTGCCAAGCGCAATGATTCGACTTGCTCGCTTGATTCTCCATCGGCTCGGCCTCGCAGACCATCCCGAACCTTGGAATGGTCCGGTGGGAGACTTCTTTATCTCCGACAAGGATGCTACCTGCGATTATCTCAGCCAGCGGTTTTCTCAGGAGGCTGTTGAGATACTGGGCAAGATTCTTGGGTTCACGATGGTCGCGAAGATCAATGGCCGTGCCTTTCTCATTTCTCGGAACTATGTGGAGGAGATGACTGCGGAGCGAGTCGTGAGAAGAGGGAGAGACTTTCTCACTACGGTCGGATATTCCGCCATTTGGGAGCGCCAGCGACGATCCACCATCTATCGATCCGAGTCCGGGCAGGGCTACTGGGTTGCCTCAGATCGTCCGCTTCACGGCTACAGGGAGCATTTTCGATCCATCAGTGCGGATGAGTTTCAGGCTCTGACAGCTCATATACCCCGCGACCCTGCCGGGTATCCCATCGTCACTCCTCCAGACGAGTCCACTTTGCAGACAGCCCGCAGCCTTTCCCAGTCATCACCCCGTGGGATCAGGCTTGATTGAATCCGCTAGCTCCCGAGCTATAAACTCGTGCCTCCCGTGAGCGAAATCCAAACCAAAGTCGAAGAGCACTGCTCACCCCAGGACCGTGAGCTGATCGTACGGGAATTGGTCCGCTTCAACGACACCCACGCCGCACCGGAAAACTACCACGATCTGGTGGTGCTCTCCCGTCGCGATGGAGCGCTTGTTGGCGGCCTCATCGGCTACACCCACTGGCACTGGCTTTTCATCAAGCAGCTCTGGGTCTCCGAAGGCCATCGCCAACTTGGCATCGGCACCAGCCTCATGACCGCCGCAGAACGCGAAGCCGTCGCGCGCGGCTGCCTTCATGCACATTGCGACACCTTCGATTTCCAAGCCCTGCCTTTTTACCAAAAGCTCGGCTACCAGACGTTCGGAAGTCTCGCGGACTACCCGGTGGGCCACACGAGATACTTCCTCTCAAAGCGAAACCTGAAGGAACCGGAAAGTCCGGCCCGGTTTGTGCAGCCAACGCCGTAACCGAAACAGCCGAAGAACCCGGGACTTTTATTGGACCGCTAGGGTGAATTCGCTTACCGCTTCCCGCGTCCGAGGCTCACGCCTCCAGTCCCCCCCGGGCTTTTCATGTCACCATGTATCGCCCGATCCTTCTCTTCCTTTTCTCCAGCCTGCTCGCCCACGGCGAAGCCGACTCATCGCCGCGTTTGGTGCCGGTCTGCCCGAACCTGGTGTTCGAGGACAATGCCTCCGCCGCCGCGGTGGTGCCGGATGACTCAGGCCGAGTGATCGTTGGCCTCCAGCGGGGAATGCTGAAGCTACTCCCCCAATCGGAAGACGCCTCCCAAGCGGACACCTTCCTCGATCTCCGCGAGAAGATGAAGGAGGAGACCGACTTCGAAGAGGGGATCCATGGCATCGCCTTCCACCCGGACTTCAGGAACAACCGCAAAGTCTACCTCTCCTACTCCCAACGCGGGCCGCGCCGCACCATCATCAGCGAATTCACCGTGCCGACTGGCGATGACTTCAAGGCGGAGCCGGCCAGCGAGCGCATCATCCTCGAGCACCCACACCCGCTCGGCAATCATTGGGGCGGCGGCATTGTTTTCGGGAACGACGGCCTGCTCTACATTGCCATCGGCGATGGCGGCCTGCGGGACGATCCCTATCGTCTCGGCCAGAATCTCTGGAGCCTTCACGGGAAGATCCTCCGCATCGATGTGAACCGCCAGAGCCGCGCGCTGCCCTACGGCATCCCGGAGGACAATCCCTTCGTGAATCGCCAGGAAATCCGCGACGAGATCTGGGCCTATGGCTTCCGCAATCCCTGGGGCATCTCCATCGATCGTCCCACCGGCAATCTCTGGTGCGCCGACGTCGGCCAGGACAAGTGGGAAGAGGTCAATCTCGTCAAACCCGGCGGCAACTACGGCTGGAGCGAGCGGGAGGGCCCGGAGCGCTTCGCCACCCGCGCGAATGCCCCTGAGGAAGGTGGTCCCTTCGTCCAGCCCTATCACGCCTATCAGCACTCGGAGGGCATCAGCATCACCGGCGGATTTGTCTATCGCGGCAAGCAGCTGCCATCGCTCGTCGGCCACTACCTCTTTGCCGATTGGGGAGCCGGAAAAGTCTGGGCCATCCCCGCCGAAGGCAAGGCCCCCGATGAAGCCCCCAGGCTGCTCTTCGCCAAGACGCCGGACAACCACCCGGCGTTCGTCCCCACCGTCTTCATCGCGGACGCCTCGGGCGAGCCACTGCTATTCTCCCACGCGCCGTCCGTCGTCTACACGCTAAAGGAAAACCGCGCTCTCGCTGTCACCGACGAGATCATCCCCGAGCAGGAAGAAAGCCTGCCCTCAGTCACTCCGGACGAACCCGACCTACCAGGCGACGTCGCGCCGGATGAAGAGACGGAAGTGTCCATCTGATGTCACGCTGGCTCTTGGTTTGACACTCAACGGCTTACATTTAAGCCTTTAGGGGGAAGTCGCTCTGGATGGTGGGTTCGCTCTCCGGCTCGATTTCTCGATACCCACTATGGATCTGGATCCCCAGAAAGATCGATCAAGCGCCAGTGCCAATGGCCGCCTCAATTTCTGCCTCAACTTCTTTCGGCTGGGAGCGCTTCTGAATCCATTCATCTATTTCTGCGCCCTGATGCGCGCAAATCCGAAGAGCGACTGGCTTGGCGTGGTCGCGCTTGCGGCACTGGTGCTTCAACTGGTTTTCCCTTTTGGCCTGCTGCTCATAATCATGGGACCTCGGGCGAAATCATCCGATGTGATTTATGACTTCTTCATCGTGCTGGTAGGGTGGGCGATCGTGGCAGTAATGGTCTACTTCCTGATCGTCTACACCGCAGCCCACGCAGGATGTTGAATATAGCCTTCTAGCTGCGATATCGACCCCTTGCGCCATTCGGGGCCGTCCTTGAGGGCCGGATCAGTTGGAGCCTAATGCTCCATGGCATTCGCTGCATGGGAATTTACACAGCATTGACACCCGGCTTTCCATCCTCAGGTATCATTCGGACATGTCCCGATTCGTCTACCTGGTTCTCCTTCTCGCAATAATCGCGGGGCGCGCCGAAGAGGCATTGTGGGAGGACAACAAGCTCACCCCGGGTCAACCCTTTCCCGGACGCGTGATGGCTGTGGAAAGCAGTTGGGGTGGCTACCGGTTGGTGATCGAGAGCATCGGCGAAGGAGACAAGGCCTATTGCATCGCCCAGGCTTGGCCAGGTGGACAGCCTCACTTAAACTACAAGGTGATCCAGAAGGCCGACCTTCCGGTGTCGAGCTCCACGATGATCTATTTGAATCCGGCGATCGAGGTCGGTCGCTTCAGTTGGTCGATGGGGCCTTGGAAGATCGGAGAGGTCTTCGGTGATGACGACTGCCTGAAAAAGGCGGTGGCCATGGACCCGGCCACCGCGAATCGACAGGACGAACCGATATTCAGCGAGTTGATGCCCGGGCGGATCTTCTCCATTCCCGAAGAGGGTCCTACGGATCCTGTCGAGTTGAAGAAAATCTACGACCACTATACGGGAAGCAAGTTCGCCGACATTGCCCATGAGCTTGCCAAGCGCGTCAGCGAGCAGCTGGATCTACGCGGCTACATTCCCGAGGAGAAATTGGCAGAGCCTTGGACTGATAGCCTCCAGTTGACCCTTTCCCAAGCGTGGCGGTATCAGATGGACTCGGTCGCCCGGAAGGAAACCTACGGCGAAAAATTCGGCACCCTGATGTCGGTTTTGGAAGATCCCAAGGTAGGCCAAGGCAGGATGTATGCTTTGGCGGAACTACATACCCGCATCTATTGGGGAAACCAACATGGTGATAAAAGCCTTCCTCCCATGGAGGAGACCCTAGCTCGTCTGAGCGCGATCGCCTTGAACAAGGCCGAGGGGACCGAGCTTCGGCTGGCATTGGTACCCATCCTCTACGAATACGGCGATCCGAATGAGTATCTGGATTTGGCCATTGAACTCTCGTCGCTCGAAAAGAAGCCGCATCGCATGGCCGAAGCCTTTCGCTTGGCCACGCCCGTCACCAGTGCCGACCGGCTGACAAAGGCGAACCGCGCAAAGTTCCTGAATCATGCATTTGAGCTTCTCCGGCGCATTGATGACAAAAAATCGGGGACCGGTTATTTCCTTGCCGGCCATATCGGGAATTTCGTCGGGGTATCACCGGTGAGAGACGGCCAAGGGGCTTTCTCTCCGGACCAGACCCTCCCTGAGTATCGGGTCGATCATGGGCTCACGGAATCCTTTTTCCAGAAGTCCGTGGATAACGCCATGGAGTGGTGGATGAACAACTGGAGCCAATACCAAGGCGACCAGGGAGGCGGAGAGGAGCCGGCTTCCCACCCCGGAGCGAAATGAACCCCGTCTTTCCCAGACCCTACCCGATCGGCAGCCGCGCCTTCCAAATTCCGTGATTGAGTCACCGCGGAAAGGCGCTGGAATGCCCGAGCGTAGAAACGCGTTCCCATGATCAAAAAACTATTCACGGCCCTGATGGCCTCCGCCCTCGTCCTCACCGCGTCCGCTGCCGACCAGGAGAAGGATGAAAAAGGATTCGTTTCCCTCTTCGACGGCAAGACCCTCGACGGCTGGAAGGTCGGCGGCGACCAGAAGGCCATCCGCGTGGAAGATGGCGCCATCGTCGCCAATGGCAACTGCACCCATGCCTACTACATGGGCAAGGACGGCAAGGCGAGGTTCAAGGACTTCGAGCTCCGCGCCGACATCATGACCAAGCCGAACTCCAACGGCGGCTTCTACATCCACGTCGACTACCAGGATTCCGGCTGGCCGATCGCCAAGGGCTACGAAGTGCAGGTGAACAACACCCAGTCCGACGTCGTCAAGTCCGGCAGCCTCTACCACGTCGTCGATAACAAGGTGCCCTTTGAGGACAACACCTGGATGAAGTACGTGATCCGCGTCAAAAACGGCAAGATCACCGTCTCCGTCAACGGCAAGGAACTCGTCGACTACAAGCCCAAGGACGAGGAGAGCAAGCTCCAGAAGGACGGCGGCACCTTCGCCATCCAGGCCCACGACCCGGGCAGCACCACGCTCTACAAGAACATCCGCGTCAAGGAGCTCTGATTTGAAAGCAGGCAGGGACGTTTCTCCGAAATGTCCGGCAAGGGGGCGGCTGTCATCCACGGCTCGCCCCCGATTTTTTGGCCATCCGCCAGAATCCGGACCGCCCGGAGCCAATCCCTGCCAAATCCCTCACATTCCCCGGCGCGGGTTCGCATCATTCCTGCGAATCCGCGCACATCTTGAGAGCCGGTTGACCGCCGCGGCCCGGCGATTTAGGAGTTTCCCCATGGATTTGACCCCGACTGCCTACGGCACCTGGAGCGCCGGCCGCTTCATGCACTTCGGCGACACCCTGCCCGAAGAACGCTTCCTGTCCTGCATCCAGACCGCTTGGGATGCTGGCATCCGCACCTACGTCACCGCCGACGTCTACGGCAATGGCAAGGCCGATGAACTCCTCGGCCAGGCCCTCGCGGACAAGCCGCGCGAGGAATACTGCCTCGTAGGCATGGTCGGCCACGATTTCTACGAGGGCCAGCGCCAGGGCCCCCGCGGCTACCCGCGCTTCACCGAGCTGCACGCCCCCGGTAAGTTCCGCGACTACCTCCGCCAGTCCTGCGAGAAGTCCCTCGAGCGCTGCCGCACCGACCGCTTCGACCTGCTGATGCTGCATAATCCGGACGAAACCGGCTACACCAGCGATGCCGTCTGGGACGGTCTCCGTGCCCTCAAGTCCGAGGGCCTCGCCGAGCGCATCGGCCTCGCCCCGGGCCCAGCGAATGGCTTCACCCTCGATCTCATCGACTGCATCGAGCGCCGCGGCGCCGACATCGATTGGATGATGCTCATCCTCAATCCGCTCGAGCCCTGGCCCTCCTGCCACGTCCTTCCCGTCTGCGAAAAGAACGGCATCAAGGTGCTCACCCGCGTCGCCGACTACGGCGGTCTCTTCCACGGCGACATGAAGCCCGGCCACGTTTTCAAGCCCGGCGACCACCGCGCCTACCGCGCCGAAGGCTGGGTCGATCACGGCCTCGCCAAGATCGAGAAGATGAAGCCCATCGCGGAAAAGCACGGCCTCTCCCTGATCCAGTTCGCCTCCATCTGGAATCTCAGCCAGCCCGCCGTCGAAAGTGTCGTCCCCACCTTCATCCAGGAAGCCAGCGACGGCGCCCGCTCCATCGAAGACCAGATCCAGGACTTCGCCGCCCTGCCAAATGTCCGCCTCACCGCCGAAGAATCCGAACAGGTCCGCCAGATCGGCGACAACACCGGCTGCATGACCCTCAAGGGCGCCAGCAAACGCCATCAGGTCAGCGAGCGCCCCGACGAATGGCCGATGCGCGAGGACCTGCTGGAACTCGCCGGCCGTCACGGCCTGGGCACGGAGTGGTGACCTCTCGTCACCTCCAGCCGAGCGCCTTCAACGCCCCCATCGGGGCATAAACGAAACAGCCCCGGGCAACCCCCGGGGTTTTTTGTGTCCCGGCATCAGCACCCGAAAGGGGAGCGATCCGGCGGGTTCTAATGTCATTATGCAATGCCTGCGGAGTCGACGTGTTGATTGCGGGATACTCTTTGCATGCAAAGGGGAGATATCGTGCAGATTATGGAACGTGTTATGGCTATTTTGCGGAGAATGCCGATGGGGGTTGCCATATCAAGGCGACTTCATTTGGAATGTTAGTTCCCCTTTTGGGGATAACCCATGAAACCTAATAACCCATTGTACACGAATCGTCCTCCGCGAACGCGCCGGAGGCTCCTCATCAGTGCAGCCTTGATCGGAATATCCGGAATCGGGCTATGGCATCATAGGGCGAACTCCGTCCCACCGGATGCCCTCGGACAAGGCCAGGGAGATCACGCGAATGCGCCCAAGCGCGATCGCCACGTGGTCGATCCCGAAGCCAAGCGGATCGAGATGCTGGCGAAGCGCGGTGAAAGCGCGATCCCCACGGGCATGGAGGACACCCAAGGTCCTCCCGTCCCCGCCATGGTTCCCGAGCGCGAGCTCATCAGCTCGGGATGGAAATCGGATCCCGAGCCCGCGGTCGCAAACTTCGCCCAATGGGCGAGCGTCTACTTGGCCGGCACGGCAACCGATCGGACGCGGCTGGAAGAGAACGGCGTGAAGCTTGCCGCAGAGCGACGCGAGTTCTTGAAAGCCGAGATCGCGAAGGATCCACGCCGCGTTCTCGCCGATTCCATCCCGCTGGCAGTGCGGGATCAGATGCCGGCGTCGGTTGAAGCCCTGCTGGAAGACCGCGTCGATGGTTACGGCGACCTCTACTCGCTGCACACCACACCGGGCATGGATGGTCAGGGCGGTGCCCCGGTCATCGATCAGGCACGCGTTGGCGGCGAGAGCTACCAGGCCTTCCGCTATGGCAAGCGGACAAGCACTCCCTACATCAATGGCGGCTCACTCCACGGCGTCGCCATCGACAATCAACTGGCCGTGCTCGATAGCCCGCTGCGGACGCTGGAAACGGGCGAGAAGCTGCAGGGTTCCACGGTGAATGAGTATTGCCCGGTCTCCGAACAGACGGTGGCCGCTCCCGCGAGCAGCACGGTGGCAGGGACCGAGAAGACCCTCTTCCAGATCGGCACCGATCTCTACGGCACCTGCGAACCGGCACACGTCACGAACGTGGAGTCCGCCATCGTGTCCGGAGAACAGAATGCCGACAATACCGAGAAGACGCTGACCAACCACGACCTGCAGGCGATCTACAAGAAGAGCCTCACCGGCGGATCGCGGATCTATGCAGCCGGCGATGCCGGCGTCGGAGGATCGGGCGGCTACATCGGGAAGCCCCCGACGAGCCTGACCCACGGTGGGAAGAATATCCTGATCATGCGCGTCCAGCCGACGGACAAGCCATTTCCCTCATGGGCCACGGTTGCCAGCTTCCAGGACACGGTCACCCGTGCCGATGGCTGGGACGCCCGCATGCGTCGCATCTCTTATCAGAAGACATGGATCAATCGCGCCGATGTCACCCCGGTGATGACGCTGCCGCAGAACTCCGCCTACTACACCGGCAATGGCTACGATTGGGGCCGCTGGGCGGATGACTCGAAGGCCGCAGCTGCCGCGCAGGGCTACAATCTGGCGGACTACTCGTGCTTCGTCTTCGCGCACGAAGGCTACAGCCAGTTCGGCGCCGCCGGCTGGGGTGGTGGCGGAAACATCTGGTGCAATGGCAACTTCGATGTGCGCCTCTTCGTCCACGAATACGGCCACGTCTTCTGGCTGCCGCACGCGAACTCATGGTATGCCACCGATGGCAATCCCATCTCGCCTAGTCGCCAGCATCGCGAATACGGCGATGCGAACGATCCGATGGGCAATGCCTGGGGTGCGAACCAGTACAATACCTTCAACGCCTACTTTAAGAACTTCTGCGGCTGGCTGCCGGATACGGCCGTCCAGACGATCTCCCGCAGCGGGACTTACCGCGTCTATCAGGATGACGGAGGCACGGCATTGAACCGCACCCTGGCGCTGAAGTTCGGCCGCGACTACGAGTTCAACTACTGGATCTCCGTCCGTGGCGATGCCATCGCGCAAACGAACTTCAACAACGGTGCCGCCGTCATGGCGGTCTCCTCATGGCGGGCCTCGGACAGCAAGCTGCTCGATTTGAACAATCCCGGCGATGATAACCGAGACAACGCACCGTTGGCCGTCAACCAGACTTGGTATGACGCCGCAGCCGATCTGACGCTGAAGACCATCGCCGTCAGTGGCACGAACCCAAACCGCTATGCCGATGTCCAGGTGACCTTCGGTCCTCGAAATCAGGGCGGCTATCGCCCTCTGGTCAGCGGTGGCGTCTATCGCTTCAAGAATCGCCAGAACGGCAAGTACCTCGATGTCCCCGGTAACAGCTCGGCCGACAACGTCTCCGTGCAGGTGGCCACGGCATCCGGCACCGCATCCCAGAACTGGGTGGCGTGGCGCAATGCCGACGGCACCTACAGCTTCAACCACCAGGGCACGAACAAGTGGCTGGACGTGGTGAGCAACGGCGGCGGCGACGGCGTCGACGTCATCCAATACACCGGAAACGGCGGCGATGCCCAGAAATGGTGGGTCGCACAGAATCCGGCAGCCCATCTGTTCCTCGTCCACAAGGGCACCGATTCCAAGGTGCTCGATATGGACCCGAGCGGAGTCAACGATCTGCACCAGTGGGGTCACAACGATGGCAACTGGCAGCAATGGTATCCCGAGCTCGTCGCGATCGTGCCCGGCACCTACCGCCTGCTGCCGAAGCACGCGCAGTATCAGGCGCTGGACATTGCCGGCGTCTCAACCGCGAACGGTGCCCAAGCCCACATCTGGGAATACGTCAGCGGTGCGAACCAGAAGTATGAAGTGAGCAACCCCGTTGGAAGCTGGCTACGCCTGACTCCCACCCATGCGGTCGCCAAGGCACTCGATGTGAATGCCGCCGGCAGCGCGAACGGCACCAAGATCCAGCAATGGGATTGGTTCAATAACAATGCCCAGCACTGGGGCATCAGCCGCACCGACGGGAACTGGCTGCGCTTCACACCCGAATGCGCCTCCGGAAGCTGCATGGAAATCACCGGTGACGACACCGGCGTCGCAAACGGCAGCATAGTGCAGCTGTGGCAGTTCACCGGTGCCCAGGACCAGCAGTGGCGCTTCGCCGATGCGGAGTGATCTGCAATTTCCTCTCCTGTGCTTCATCAAGGCCTGCTCCGCTTCTCCGCGGGGCAGGCCCATTGCATCGCCGCTAACCTTGTTCCGGACATTGTTGAAATGATCTTCCGGGCCGGTGTTCGGTATGTAGGATGCGCGGATGGCAGTGGGAAGAAATAGGTGTGGAAGCGTCATTCGGTGGGCGGCGGTCTCTGCGCTGCTGGCGGGTGCGGTGGCGTGCAAACCCGCGAACAACGCATTGGCGCTCGGCGAGTATCGCGGAGAGAAGAGCGGGATCACCGAAGTGATCCTTCTGAAGAAGGACGGCGTCTTTGATCACAGTGCTTTCCGCGATGGAAAGCAAATCCTCAGCGAATCAGGGACCTTCACCGTCAGCCCGAACGAGGTCACCTTCGTGGAATTCACGGAAGTCTATGATGTCATAATGGATGCGATGAGACCGCCGGGGAAGAAGTTCAACTCCTACGCTTTCACCTACATCCGGGATGATGCCTTCGCTGAGTTGAAGGCCGATGATGAGCGGAAATTCGCCCTGATCCAGTGGCTGCCGTGAGCGAGAACGGGGACGATTCTCGAAATTTGAAGGGTTGGAGGATCGGGCGGATCAGGAATCTTGCTTGAGCACGAAGCCGCCGCGCGCCGGAAGCGTATGCGTCCACTTGCCAGTCGATGCTGGCACCGCCTGTTCGTCCAGACTCTTGAGAGCATCAGCCCCTTCCTGAACGAGCTTCCACCCCTTGTTACCGAAGCCAGACAAATCGAGCTCCACCGGCCGGTCGCCTGCAGTGCCATTGATCCCCGCAATGAACCAGGCATCCCCCGCACGCCTCGCAAGGATCACGGCGTTGCCGGGCTCCCCAATGAGACACCGCGTCTCATCCCAGCGGGCAGGCGCAGTCTTCAGAATCTCCCTCGCCGCAGCAGGAAACGCCTCATACGTCTCCGGCTTGTCAGCATAGTGGACGATGCCCGAAGTAAAGATCAGCGCGGTAGCCAACTCGTGAGCGGCGGTGTTCTTCCGCGGGTAGCGCTTCTCCGCGAGCCCCAGCGGCGTGAAGTCCATCGGCCCCGCGACATTGCGGGTAAAGGGTAGAATGGTCGCAAGCTCCGCGGCCTTCTCCGGATACCGCTCGTCATACATGTAAGACTCCTCACCAAGCACAGATTCCGCAGCGACGAAGTTCGGCCACGTGCGCTGCCAACCGCGTGGCAGCGTGCAGCCGTGGAAATTCACCAGCAGCTTGCGCTCCGCCGCATCGCGCAGCGTTGCTTCCATCGCCTCAAGCGCTTCCTGCCGATCCGTCGACCAGAAGTCGATCTTCACCCCGCGAATGCCGAGCGCGGCGATCTCATCCAGCCGGCGCTTCCTACGATCCGCATCGTAGAAGACCTCAGCATGGGACCAGACCAATAGACCCACCTTGTCCCGCGCGGCTTGCTCTGCCAGCGCCTTCGTGTCCGCCTTCTCCCAACCGGCATCGAGCAGCGAATATTCCCAACCCTGCTTCGCGGCATACGTGATGTAGCTCGAGTAAAGCTCGGTCTCGTTCCGCCGGTCCGGATACGCCCACCAGCTCCACGAGGCTCGCCCCGGCTTGATCCACGACGTATCAGCGATCTTCGACGGCTCAGCGAGATCAGTTACAAGCGTCGAAGAAAGGATATCGCCAGCGCTATCGCCGACCGCGATCACCCGCCAGGGCATCGTCCATGGCAGCGAGTGACGCGGCTTCACACCATGGCTGTATTTCACGCGTTTGGTTCCTTCATCCTCGAAGGGAAATGCGATCCGATAAACACCGCCGGATGAATCAGGCCCGAGGTGGCACGCACAATAGTTCTCACCCGTTCCGGACTCGGTGAGCAGCAGCCATGCGCCGGGCGTCTGAAAGAGCGCCGGAAAATACCAGCCGCGGGTATCGCCACCGCGCGAATAGGGCGGGGGATCGCCAGGTTTCACCGCGAAGTAGTAGTCCTCATAAGCGGGGCTGGAGGAACTCGATGCATTGTAGGGCGAGATCCATCCCTTCGCTTCACCCGGCACGCGGAAGCCGCTCGCTTCCTCATCCACCGTCAGTTCATCGCTCTCGCCTTCGAGCCGGTAGCGAAAAGCCACCCCTTCATTGCCCGCATCCAGATCGAGCTCCATCCTCGCGCCGCCCTCATTCGCAAGCGTGATGCTCAGTCGCCGATGCCCTTGATCCACCCGCGGCCGGATCCCGGCAAATAGTTCGTACTGCTCACGATGCTCTTCAACTTTGCTGGTAGAGATGACCTTCAGGCCCTTCGCGAAATCGTCGTTCCCCGCCTTCAGTCCCAGCGGCGAGGTTCCCAGCACCTCCTGGCCCTTGCGACTCACGCGATAGCTCGGCACACCCGCCTCATCCAAATCCACCGTGATCGTATTGTGGCCGTCAGGAGAAGCGAGCCTTGCCACTTCGGCAGCGGGGCAGACTCCAAGCAACAGCAGGGCAAAACTCCAAACAGGCCGCATGCCCCTCAGACGCCCCAAAGCACGCCGCCCTTTCGGCAATGACGCGTCCGGGAGGTCGCCCAAATATGCGACATCCGTTTTCCCATTGAGTTCATCGCACCGGGGACACAATGGTTGGTCCCGAAATGAACATCGTGATCCTCACCGGTGCCGGCATCTCCGCAGAGTCCGGGATCAGAACATTCCGGGACGAGGACGGCCTGTGGGAAGGCTACAGCGTGGATCAAGTCGCCACCAAGCTGGGCTTCGGCGCGAACCCCGAATTGGTGAATCGCTTCTACAACCTTCGCCGCCGCCAGCTCGCCGAGGTGGTTCCCAATGCCGCCCACACGGCTCTGGTAGAGCTGGAGGAGAAGCTCGGAAATGGCTTTCTCCTCATCACCCAGAACGTGGACGATCTCCACGAAAGGGCAGGCAGTCACCGCCTGATTCACATGCACGGCGAACTGCTCAAGTCGCGCTGCACCTGGTGTGAGATAATCTCGCCGTGCGACGGCGATCTTCATGCCACCGACTCCTGCCGCAAGTGCCGCCGTGACATGGGCATGCGACCGGACGTGGTCTGGTTCGGCGAGACTCCCTACGAACTGGATAGAATCGGCAAGGCCCTGGAATCCGCGGACATCTTCATCGCCATCGGCACCTCGGGCATTGTCGAGCCAGCATCACGATTCTCCATCAAGGCCAAGGTCTACGGCGCCAAGACCATCGAGGTGAATCTCAACGAAACCTCGAAGACCTCCGAGTTCGACGAGATCATCCGCGGGCCAGCCAGTGAAACCGTGCCCGCATTGGTAAGCCGCCTTCTCCAAAGCTGAACGCCGAAAGCTCGCGAGTCTTCCGGTCGCGTAGCGACCCAGGAAGGTAGCCGGGGACTTCAGTCCCCGGATTCCCGTGGCAAACGATTGGTGTCGCATCGCGACACAGGAACTAACGCCACGTGGCCGCTTCGTTCCTGAAACCAGTGCCTCAGAGCGCCCTCCGCGCCCGCACCGCCTCAGCAAACCTATCCAGCACCGCCACCGTATCATCCCACCCAATGCACGCATCCGTCACCGACTGCCCACGCGTCAGCTTGGAAAGATCCGGCACCAGCTTCTGGTTTCCTTCGACCAAATTCGACTCGATCATCGTAGCCACCACCTCCTTCGAGCCTTCCTCGATCTGCTTGCATAGTGCGTTCGCCACCAGCGGCTGGTTGCGATAGTCCTTCATCGAGTTGCCGTGCGAGCAATCGACCATCACGTGCGGCGGCAGGCCCTGCTCGCCGAGCATCTTCACCACCTCGGCAATCGGCTCCTTCTCGAAATTCGGTCCGGTCTTCCCGCCGCGCAGGATGATGTGGCAGGAGTCGTTGCCAGTCGTGGAAACGATCGCCGACACCCCTTGCTTGGTGACCGACAGAAAATGGTGCGGCCGCGACGACGATTGGATCGCATCCAGCGCGATTTGGATCGAGCCACCGGTGCCGTTCTTGAAGCCGACCGGCATCGACAGTCCCGAAGCCAATTCGCGGTGAACCTGGCTCTCCGTCGTCCGCGCACCGATCGCACCCCACACGATCAGGTCCGCAATGTACTGCGGCGAAATCGTATCAAGGAACTCGGTACCAGCCGGAATCCCCAGATTCGCCAGCTCTAACAAAAGTCCGCGAGCCACCCGCAGGCCATGGTTGATATCGAAGGAATCATCCAGCTTCGGGTCATTGATCAGGCCCTTCCAGCCGACCGTGGTGCGAGGCTTCTCAAAATACACGCGCATCACCACGAAGATGTCCTTCTTCAGCCGCTCGGCCTCTGCCTTCAGCTTCTTCCCGTATTCGATCGCCGCCTCGGGATCGTGGATTGAGCAGGGCCCCACGATCACCAGCAGTCGGTCGTCCTCGCCCTTCAGGATCGCCTCGCACTGCGAGCGGGCGTCGGCCACCAGTTCCGACGCTTCTTCCGACACCGGCAGGAAATAATTCAGGATCGCCGGTGAAATGAGCGGATTCAGGCCGGAAATGCGGAGGTCGTCGGTGCGGTGGCGGGTCACGCGCGGGAGGAAAGGGGAAGTCGCCGCCGTGGGCAAGTAGCGAGTGCAGAACGATTTGGGCGGAAAATCGAACCGCCCGGACCCTTGGTTCGCCAAGAAACGGCAAGGAATCGGGTTTCAAGACTTGGCGATCTTGGCGTCTTGGCGGTGAATCCTTCTCCCCAACCGTGAAGAAAGAACGAGTCGATGCCCTGCTGGTCGCCCGCGGCCTCTGCGAATCCCGCGAACAAGCCAAGCGCCTCGTTCTCGCCGGCGAAGTCCGCAGCGGCGACCGCGTCGTGGACAAGCCCAGCACCAAATTCCCCGAGGACGCCCCGCTGGAGGTGAAGGAAAAGCCGAGATACGTCGGCCGCGGCGGCCTGAAAATGGAAGGCGCGCTGGCCGCCTTCGGGATCGACCCCACCGGCTGGACCTGCCTCGACATCGGCGCCTCCACCGGCGGCTTCACCGATTGTCTCCTCCAGCACGGCGCGACGAAGGTTCACGCCATCGACGTCGGTACCAACCAGCTCGCCTACAAGCTCCGCACCGACCCCCGCGTCGTCGTGAAGGAGCAGTTCAACGCCCGCGGCCTCGAAGTCAAAACCCTCGGCGAAAAGGTCCGCATGATCGTCATGGACCTCTCCTTCATCTCGCTGACGAAGATCCTCCCCGCAGCCTTCGGGGTCCTCGAAGACGGCGGCTCCATCGTCTGCCTCATCAAGCCCCAGTTCGAGCTCGAGCGCGAAGACATCGGCAAGGGCGGTATCGTCCGCGACCCCGAACTCCATCAGCGTGCGGTCGACAAGATCCACACCTTCATTACCGAAGAACTCGGCCGGGAATGGAAAGGCCTCATCGACTCACCCATCACCGGCACCGACGGCAACCGCGAGTTCCTCGCGTGGCTGGGATAAAGGATCAGCCTAGGATTTTGCCTGATCTTGAGTGGTAACCCGGCTCGGCCAGCCTTCCCGGGTAAGCTTGTGAACGGTTCCATCGTCGGTCATCTGGCGGTAAGTCCCATTTCCCGCGGTATTGCTGCCAGCGACCTGATTGTATCGAGCAACGAATTGTGAGCGGAGTTCCCAAGTCAGGAAGCAACTTCGATGCATTCCCGCGTCAGAAAACCTCCAAAGCGGATCACTAGGTTCTCCAATGAAGTGTGAAGTGGCAACCAAGTCGTCCGCTCGTTGAAGGAGTTCGCTGCAAATGGGGCACCGGCTATGACCGAAAGCGATTATAGCCATTGTAGCAGACGGTTAGCCCTCCACCAGCGCCCTCACCTCCAGGAAATTCCCTAACAGCTTCAGCCCCGCCTGCTGGCTCTTCTCCGGGTGGAACTGCGTCGCCACCACCGCTCCCGAGCGGATCGCACTCGCGAAGGTCTCGCCATACTCCGTCGTCATCGCGATGATGTTCTCATTCTCCGGCACCGGGAAATACGAGTGCACGAAGTAGAAGTAGGGCTCGCCGCCAAGTCCTTCCCACATGGGATCCGCGAGCTTTACCGGCACCGCCGAGTTCCATCCCATGTGCGGGATCTTGCGGCCGTCTTCGGTGAAGCGCTGCACCTTCCCGCGGAACACGCCCAGCCCGGGCACGCCCGGAGCCTCCACGCTTTCCTCGAAGAGAATCTGATAGCCGAGGCAGATACCGAAGTAGGGCCTGTTAGAAGCGGCCCAATCCCGGATCGCCCCGGTCAAGCCACGCTTCTCCAGCTCGCCCATGCAATCGCCGAACGAGCCAACGCCCGGAAGGATCAAGTGCGTGAGCTCCTCCATCTCCTCCGCTGAGGAAACCAGGCTGAACTCCACACCCAGCGCCTGCACCGCATTGGCCACGCTGCGCAGGTTGCCTGCGCCGTAGTCGATGATGCCGACCTTCACAGTGCCTCCTTCGTGCTCGGAATGCCCTTCACCCGCGGATCGCGTTCACAAGCCTCGCGCAAGGCACGGGCCAGACCCTTGAAGATCGCTTCGGCGATGTGGTGGCCATCGCGGCCATACAGCACCTCCACGTGAATGTTCGCCCGCAAGTTCGACGCCAGCGCACGGCAGAATTCCTCCACCAGCGTGAATGGGAAATTCGGCGCCGACGGCGTGTTCGGCGCCGCGCGGAATTCCAGGTGCGGCCGATTGCTGAGATCCACCACCACGCGGGCGAGCGTCTCATCCATCGGCAGATAGCAGCAGCCGTAGCGGCGGATGCCCCGCTTGTCGCCCAGCGCTTCCCGCATCGCATCGCCGAGCGTGATGCCGGTGTCCTCCACCGTGTGGTGGAAATCGACTTCCAGATCGCCCTTGGCGTCGAGATTCAGGTCGAACAGCCCGTGCCGCGAGAACAGCGTGAGCATGTGATCGAAGAATCCGATCCCCGTGGAGATGCTGGACGTGCCCTCTCCATCGAGGTCGATGGAAAGGTCGATTTTAGTCTCCGCCGTTTGGCGGTTCTGGCGGGAAGAGCGGCTGAACATGGGAAATCAGTTGGACGGGGCAGGAGCAGGTGCCGCCTTCGTGAGGATGTCCACGTAGGGCTGCGGCAGGCTGGCGCTGCGGGCGTTCGAAAGGGCGGTGGACACATCCTGCTGCGTGGCGCCGGTCTTGGTCACGGCGGCCCAGGCGGCGTCATAGGCTTCCTCCGTCTTCGGCAGGTTGGCGGTCGGGGTAGTTTCCAAGCGGCGGATCTCGGTCTCCAGGTTGCGCTTGGTCTCTTCCAGCGGGGCCTTCACATAGGCATCGAGCGGCGGCCACTTGTGACCGGCGGCCTTGTCCTTCTCCAGCCGGGCCATGTACTCGTCCAGCTCCTCCTGGAGCGCCGAATTGCTCATGTTGCGGTCCGAGCTGGACATCGCGGCCAGTCCTTCGGCGCGCTTCTTCGTCCGCGCATCGAAGCTGGCGAGGCTGGAGCTGACAGCGGTGAGCTGCGCCTTCATCAGCTTCACCACGTAGGGAATATTCTCGCGGTAGGCGGTGCTCCCCTGGAAGCCGGTCTCCAGCTTCGTCCACGCACGCAGCGCGCTGACCGGGTCGCCCTTGTCAGCCGCGGCCTTCATCTCGGCGGCTTGGATGCCGGCATCCAGCGCATACGCCTTCGGCAGGCGGTCGTTGGCGGACATCAGCTTGCCTTCGAACTTGATGCCACCGGCGTTCACCACATCCATTTCCTTCTGCAGCGCCGCCAGCACCTTGAGCGCTTCACCCTTCTTCGGGCTCTGCGGGTACTTCTTGATGAATGCCTCCACCTTGTTCGCCTGTGCGTGATAGACCTCCGCGGTCTGCAGGTCCGGAGCGGGCACCAGCTTCGCGATTTCAGGGAACTCCGTCTCGTCCTTCCGCTCCGCGGTTTGGTTCACCACGTTCGCTTTCGGGACACGGCGCTCGTCCTTGATCGACTTGGTGACCTGCACCGAGATGATGTAGTCGCTCCCGTCTTCCTTGACGATGGTGCCCTCGAACTTGGTGCCATCCTTCAGCTCGAAGGTATCGGCCGAGACGCTGGCGATGGCGAGCAGCGGAAGGTAACGGAAAAGGCGGTGGGCTTTCATGATGGGCAAAACAATCCGACGCCTCCGGTGGGATGCGAGAGGAAAAATCGCGTCACGGTCTGGTAGTTGCGACCGCGGCGGCCAATTCGGCCGGATTGGCGGGGGTGACAGTGCTGCCATCCGGGCGGAGAATCTTCGCGGTAGCACCCTTCCCGATCCGCCTCGCGATCCGGTCGAGCGGCAATTTCGCGGCCGCCTCACGCCACTCCGCACTGGGATTGGCGGGTAGCTCGACGATCACCCGCGACCGGCTGAAGGAGGCTGCCAGCAGCGAATCGCTCACCACCACCGGCTGGCTTTCCAGCGGCGGCAGGGATCGGGCCAGCTTCGCCATTTCCGGCGGCGGCGGCTGTCCCAGCGCCTCCAGACGAGCCGCGTTCATCCGCATCAGGCCGGCGGTGGAGTCGTCGAAAAGCATGATTCGGTCGGTGAGGGGGAGCGTCAGCGGCGTCGAGGCAGGCCGTGCCTCCAGCAGGCGGCCGTCCTTGTCGGTGAATTGCTCCGCCACCACCGTCGCCAGATCTCCGGCCCAGAGCCGCCACGAGTCGTCCAGCGTCACCTCGGCCAAATCCAGCGCCGCTTGAATGGCCAGCGCATAGGTGAAGGCCCGCGCATCTCCGACTGCTTCCGGGACCGGCGGGCCTTGCTCGATCAGCAGATTGTCCTTGGAAAAGGCTTCCCGCGACCGTTTGGCGAGATTGAGCGCCTTGTCCCGCCAGGCGGCCTCACCCGTCGCCGTGAAGAGGGCCACATAGGCGGACACCATCCGGAAGCTCGGCGAGGCGGCTCCTGCGGTGGCCGGTGCTGGCTCCGGCGTCCTGGCGCGGCGCGCCTCCAGCAGCTTCTTCCGCCCGCTTTCAAGCAGTGCTGCTGCCTGCGCCGCATCCACCTTGGCCTTGGCTGCCGCTTCCGCCAGTGGCACCCGCGCGCTGAGCGAATTCAGCCGGAAAAACTCCTTCATCGGGTCCGCCTCCATGGCCATGTTGCCCAGATCCTGCACGCCACAGCGCGCCTTCCACAGCGCGGCCTCTTCAGGAGTCAGGGCGGCATCGATTTGTTCGCGACTCCACAGCAGGTTGCGCAGGTTCGTGGGTGCCGGCTGGCGTTGGTTGGAGAAGAGCCCATCCTGGGTCGAGTATTGCTCCTCGGCGAATTTCACCGCACCTCGCGCCACTTCGAGCGGTCGCGCCTCACCCGTTGACGCCTGTAGGCTGACCAGGGCCCGCGCGGCCCGAGCCTGCGTCATGCAGGTCCTCTGCGGCAGCGGGAGTTCCCACGAATTCCCGCGCCGGATCGAATAAACGCCGCCATCCAGCGGATCGACCATCGCGCTATTGAGCACATGCTTGCCGAAGCCCGTCACCGCCTCGCGGCAACGTCCGGCCACTTCCGCCGGGATCGCCGGATCGTTTGCGGACGAGGCCAGGCACTGCAAGCTCCCCAGCGGAAATAAGCCACCGGCACCCGAAAGGATCCCGATGTCTGCCTCATACTGGCTGCTCAGCTGCCGCGTCATCCGGATCAGGAAAGCATCGCGCCCTGCGGCATCCACCACCGCGTCGGGGAGAATGATCTGCTTCAGCCGCCTCTCATGGTCCGTCTTGCTGTTGCGGAGCGTGAAATCAGGATCCTCCGTCCACATTTTCGTGACCAGGTCGATCGCCTTGTCGAAGACATCCCGGAAATCACCGCCATTGGGCTGTCCGCAAATGATCGGCCGCCACGCGACCTCGCTGCCTTCCGGCGACATCACCAGCAGGAAGGGGAAGCTGAGGCCGCTCGACTTGCTCTCCTCGCTCAGCAGGGCCGCAGCCACGCCGCATTCGCGAGCGGATTCCAGGTCCACTAGCACCGGGATGAATTCCCCGTTGAGCCGGGACACGCATTTCGGGTCGCGGTCGATCGCGTCGAGCGCCTCCAGACACCCCGGATACTGTGAGCTTCCGACCAATACCACCACCAGTCGCTTGGCATCCGCCGCCCGCTTGAGCAGCTGTGGCTCCCACTGCTGCCAGTGAACCGGCGAATCCTTGCGGGCGGCCAGCAGGCCCTGAGGACCGTTGACCATCCGGTTGACCTGCATTTCCGGCGCCAGCACGGGCGGGGGTGCCCCGGCCTTTCCAGCGCTAATCTCTTCTTTCCGGCAGGAGGAAAGGGAGACCGTCAAGGCGAGCAAACCGACGGCGGGAAGACTGGCTTTCGTCATGGAAGGGAAGGGGCTGATGCGTGGCAGTAGCAGCTTGCAGAAAAGGCTTCCGTGCTTACAAGCCCTAGCTAGGCTGCGGCAGCGAATTTTCCGTAACCAAACAGTGTGATCAGTATTGCGGTTTCCAGTCAGAAAGGAGGCGTGGGCAAGACCACCGCCTCGATCAATATGGCTCATGCCTTCGCCCGTGCCGGGCTGCGAACCCTGCTCGTGGACGCAGATCCTCAAGGCTCGGTGGGGCTCTCGCTGACCCGCCAGTCGCGCATGCTTTCCGGCTTCTACGACTACCTCGCCGATCCCGGTATTCCGCTGGAGCGGCTGCTCGTCCCGACTCGCTTGGAAACCTTCACCTTGGTCGCTGCCGGCCAGGCCAGCGACTACGAGGTCGGCGGTGCTCCCACCGGCGCTCACCTCGCCCGCGTCCGCGGTTTCCTCCGCGCCGTCGAGGCCCGCGGCTTTGACATCTGCCTCATTGATACGCCCGCCGGTCTCTTCGGTCTCACCGCGGATATCATCGCCTCCAGCGATGCCGTGCTGGTCCCGCAACAGGCCGAGCCTCTCGGCATCCGCTCCGTCCCGAAGATGCTGGAAGGACTCAATCGCCTCCGCGTCATCCATCCGCGACTCATCGTGCTCGGCGTGCTGATGACCATGGTCCAGAACGACATGGCGGAGAGCCGCGAGTCCGTGAATGCCCTCCGCCAGCTCCTGCCGGGCGATCTCGTGCTGCGCACCATGATCCCGCGCGATGCCCTGTTCGTGAAGGCCAGCGCCCGCGGCCTTCCCGTCGGCGTGCTGGAAGACGGGGCAGGGGCCTTGGCGGTCTTCGATGCCCTGCGCGCTGAAATCGAAGCCAAGCTCGAACGTTCCGGCCACACCTCCCTCCGCCGCGATGGATCCGCTTGAACCATGGGTCGATGCCTCGGCGGTCCGCCGTCTCGCCGAAAGCCTGCTCGCTGATCGCAACGAGCCGGCAGTAGCCGACTCGCCGGACGCCGGCTTCGGCACCGACTTCGTCGGCTTCGCCGGTGGCGCACCACGACCGGTCGCTTCACCACCACCAGCGCCTGCACCGCTCGCGGCCCAGGTTCGGGATTTGCCGGACGATGAAGTCTTCGAATCCGAGCTGGATGATTCTCTGCCCCCGGTGCCTGCGCCAGCACCCGTCGAGCCCCTCCCGCCCGGCCGCGGCCCGCTGCTCGTCCGCCTCGCCCGTTTCCGCGATGCCCTGATCCGCCACACCGGTGCCCGCGGCGTCTTCATCCTCGATCGTGAGGGCAAGCCCGTCATGGAAGACCCCGCCTACGCGCGCATGCACTTCCTCGCCCGCAGCCTCGCCCAAGCCTACCGCCCGGTCGCCGGCCAGGCCGGCAACGTCCACGTCAAAATCGGCGCGAACGAAGTCCTCGAAGTCGTCCCCGTCGAAACCCCCTTCGGCTGGCTCGTCCTAGGCACCGTCGTCCCTCGCCCGCTCACCGCCGTCGTCGTCGCCGAAATTGCCGCCGCGCTAAAGCAAGCCGCGACGCCGGAAGGCGCGTGAGTTCGCAGCCATGAACGTCAACGGCTTTCCCCTTCGTTGTCCCCATTGTGGTGGCGATTCATTCAAGCGAAGTCGGCTGCCCATGGGTGGTCCCGGGTTGTCCCTCTTTGGTTTCGAATTGATGGGCGAGGATGCTGTGGTTTTCACCTGTCGCACCTGCAATCGCATCGAGCTGTTCGGCAGCGCCCACACGACCGAAGTCGATCTTCGGGGTAAGTCCATCGACTGCGATCGTTGCGGCACCTTGATTCCTGCGACCGCTGGCGTTTGCCCGAATTGCGGCCAGCCAAAGTGACGCGTCATCACTCTCCCAAACACTCCAATTGATGATTGGAAGATGGGTGATTGATGATTTCCCCACCTACCTCGTCCGCCGGTTCTGTATCCCCAGCACCGCGGACGTCGCCAGTCCCGTCCCGAAGATCACCATCAGCAGGATCGTGCTGTCGTAGTCGACCGTGTCGTGCCACACGCCACCCACCGGCTTCTTCAGCGCCAGGAAGATGTGCCGCGGCTTGTCTTCATTGCGATAATCGAGCCGGAAAGTCTCGGCTTCGCGGACCAGCAGGTCGATGCGGTCGTTGACGAAGAACTCCGTGAGCGGGCGCGCGCGCGGGTCCTTGGACCGCACCTTCAGGGCGTCGATTTGCAGCCGGTTCCCGCCGCGGGCGAGCAGCGTGATCTGCTCGGCCATGTCCTCGGCATCGCTTGCGGTGGCCGCTTGCGCGCCGCCCAGTTTGACCAAGCCTTGCAGCATCAGTTGCAGGCGTTCCTCCACGCCGGGCTCCAGCGGGCTGGGCATCTCCTTGATCCCATCGATCCGGCGCTGGATGCGGATGCGCTCGAGTTCATAAGGATTCCGGATCGCCTGCGTCACCACCATCGCCTCATACGCATGGCGCAGTGGCATGAAATCCGAAGGCACCGGCACTCCGCCGCGCTCACGCTCGATGCCGCTGTTCTCGAAAAGCCCGCGGTTCATCTCGCGGAAAGGAACCAGCGCCCCGGCCAGCAACATCTGCGGCACCAGCAACAGCGGCACTGCTGTTAGGGCGGCCCGCTCGGTCTTCACGATCGACGAGACCAGCAGCGCCAGCCCGGTGCCGGTGCAGGCTGTTAGAGTCATCCACATCCACTGGCTCGGCACCGTGCCGCGGATCTCTAACAAGAAGTGGCCGATCAGCGTGTAAACGAAGCACTGCGCCGCCGCGACCAGCCCCAGCGCGCAGAATTTCGCCGCCACGTAGAGCAGGGGATTCGCCCGTGAATTCCGCTCGCGCCGCAGCACCGGACGATCGCGCAGGATCTCCGTGGCCGAGTTCGTCAGGCCCAGGAACATCGCCACCGTCGCCGACAGGAACAGATATGCCGGGATGTGCAGCGCCGTGGGAAACTCATACGCGCCTTGCTTCGAGGAGCGCAGCGTCACCCCGATCAGCATCGCCAGCAGCGGCGCCTCTAACAGCGTCGAGTAAAGCGTCCCCCGGTTGCGGAACTTCGAGAGCAACGACCTCTCGAAGTAGGTGGCGAACTGCGCCCACGCACGCTTCAACCGCCGGCCGACCCCGGGCGCGGCATGGATTGAGGACAGCGAGGCGTCTTGCGCGGTCTCGATGCGCGACGGCGGAGCGGTGTCGCCCAGCGCATGCACCAGCGATTCACTCTCGAAGCGCTCCTGCCAGTAGCTCGGCGGGAAACGCCGCGCCGCCGACGGATTCTGGCCACCGCCGATCTGGGCGAGGGGAGTCTCCAGCACATCGAACACGAAGTCCGCCCCGAGCGGGATATTCGCGGCGATCGCCGGGTGCGAAATCCCCAGCTCATCCGCCGTCTCGCGGAAATACGCGATCATCGCCGCCGGCGAACCGAAGAAGGCGACCCTGCCACCGGTATCAAGCAGCAGCACCTTGTCGAAAAGGTTCATCACCGTCGCTCCGGGACGATGCAGCGAGGCAATCACGATCTTGTCTCGCGCCAGCGAGCGCAGCGTCTCCGCCACGTGCTCCGAGTCCTTCGACGAAAGCCCCGAAATCGGCTCATCGAACAGGAAGACCTCCGCCGGACTTCCAAGGTCCAGGCCCAGGTTAAGCCGGCTCCGCTCGCCACCGCTGAGCGTCTTTTCGCCCGGCGATCCCACCCGTCGCCGGGCGATCGCCTGCAGCCCGAGCTCCGCCAGAATACCATCCGCACGCCGCGCGATTTCCTCGGATGAAAGGAAAGGCCGCCGGATCGTCGTCGCGTGCCGTAAATGCTCGCGCACCGTGAGCTGCGGATTGAGCGCCTCCTCCTGCGGCATGTTCGCGATGAAGCGGATCAGCTCCAGCCGGTTCTGATAGAGGGACGATTCATTGAGCCGGACGCGGCCGCGGCTCGGCTCGAGCTGGCCCGCCAGCACCGACAGCAGCGTGCTCTTTCCGCTGCCGCTGGGGCCGATGATGCACATCATCTCCCCGCGAATGATCTCGAAGTTGACGTTGTCGAGCGCTCGCACTCCGGGCACGAACTGATGGATCAGGTCCTGAACCTTGAGCGCCTCGATCAGGTTCCGCTCCTCATCGATGATGCCCTCGCTGAAGCGGCAGCGCAGCGCCTGCGTGCGGGAGAGCCGGATGATCGTGCCATCGCGCAGCGGCGCCGAGGTTTTCACCTGCACGCCATCCGCAGTGATGCTGCCTTCCGCCTCGCGGACGAAGAGATCGCCGGTCCGGCGTTCGGAGTCGAAACGGATCCGCAGCACCACCCGCGGCGCGAAGCCCGGCGCCAGCAGCATGTCGCCGCTTTCCAGCACCGACGGGTCGTTCGAGACCCGGAAATCGCGCTGGTCCGGCTCCATCCGGAATCGCCCGCCCGCCTCGACCCGTCGCCGGCGCAGCGCGTCCAGCGTGATCGAGACCCCCGCGGGATCGGAAAGCCGTTGGTGGTGATCGCAGAAAACCGGCCTGCCGGGAAACAGCGGCCCCATCCCCTCGATGATGAACTTCGTCGGCCGCAGCGCCTCGATTTCCGCCTTCAGGCCGAAGCGCACCCGCACTTCGCTCTGGCGGCTCCGGGCGCGGGCGCTGCTCAGGCCCTCGTCCGTGCTCGCGAGGAAAATGGCGGCGGTCTTGCCCGTCAGTTTGACGTTGAGGAAGGAAATCAGGTCCTCCGCCGTGAGCGTCCAGCCGGGCAGCACGATCTGCTGGCGCTCCCGCATCCGCAGGAATGCGCCGCTTTCCAGCGATCGTCCCCGCACCCACAGCGGGTGCTCGCCGGTATTTCGCACCAGCACCAGATCCGCCGCCCGGTAGACCCGGAAGGCATAGCCGATCGCTTCCGCAGGCAATTCCACATCGACGGAGTCCCCGAGGCCAAAGACGACCCGCTCGAATCCCGGATGCTCGCTAGCCTCGTCCCCGGACATTTCCGCCAGGATCTGCCGCGCATGATCCGGCCGGCCGAGGCGGCGTAGGAAAATCTCAAACGAGCTGCGGCTGCTCTCCGAGCGGCCCACCGCATCCACCAGCGTGTAGAGCTGCAGGCCCACTGCCATCTTCTGGGAGTCGTCTAGTAACTCCCTCAGATCCAGTGCTGTGCGTGCCAGCGGCTTCTGCTCGCGCACCGCCCGCTGGACCCGCCGGGCCAGCCAGCTGTGGTCAGCCTCGGGGAAGGCGCTGCGCAGCAGATCTAGAATCAGGTCCGCTTCATCGGCATCCAGCTGGCCGTCGATCGTGGCGAATCCCGCGAACGCATCCACCAGCAAACCGAGCACCCGCGAGGCGTTGTTTTTGGCCACCCGGCGCTTCGCCCACCACGTCTGGTGCACCGGACCCTTCCGCGGTTCCGGGGCCTCATCGGGAGCCGTGTCGTGATCCATCCGCGCCATCCATGGCAAACCCTTGCCGCACCGGCAAGAGCGCCGGAAAAAATTGGGTTTTCTTTCGGGATTATAGCGCTACCCTGTCGCGCCCTCTGCACTGTCTTCCCCGCTGATGCTCGTTTGCCTGCGGCGACCGGAAAAGGGCGATTTCCTCATCAATCATGTCTGACCCGTCTCAAAACCGTCCGCCGCAGGGTTCTGGCGCGCGCGGACCGAACGACCCGCCTGGATTCAACTGGCGTCTCGCAATTCTCCTTAGTGCCGCGTTTCTCATCCTGGCCCTTGCTGTCTTCAGCAATGGGATGAGCTCGACCATCCAGTCCCTGTCCTTCGCGCAATTCCGCGAGAAATGGGACCAGGGCTTGGTCTATCGCGATGACGCGAAGTTCCCGCTGAAGGTCACCACTCAGGACAGCGCCTACAATGCGGTCATCACCGGTTACCTTCGCAATTCGCCCGAGCGTGGACCCGGCGAGGAGCCCGGCACCAAGCCGATCCGCGCCACCGTCCGCACTCAGGATGTGCCCGCCATTCTCGGCCAGTCCGTGGCGTTCCGCCTGACCAGCGAAGCCGCTCCAGCCCCCGGCGTGGAAACCGTCGAGCTTTCCGAAGCCGGTTTCCGCCAAGCCGCCGCGCTCGGCGAGATCAAGTCGCTGGATAGCAAGGGCCCGCTCACCGTCTACTCACCGGACGGCAATCTCGCCGTGATTGTGGCCAATCGCGAGATTCCCCCGACGCCTGCTGCCCCCGCCGACCCGAAAGGCGCCGGCCCCAAGCAGTTCAAGGTGATCGCCCCGGTGATGATGCTCGGCGAAGAGCTCGGTAAGCTCCTCAATGACAACGGCATCTACGAGGCTAACAACGACTTCCTCAAGAGCGCCATCTTCACCTTCCTGCCGGTCCTGCTGATCGTGCTGCTGCTGTTCTTCCTGTTCCGCCAGCAGATGAAAGCCGCCGGCCGTGGCGCGATGTCCTTTGGCAAGTCCAAGGCCCGGCTGCTCACACGCGATCATAACAAGGTCACCTTCAAGGACGTGGCCGGCATTCAGGAAGCCAAGGAAGAGCTCTGGGAAATCGTCGATTTCCTCCGCGATCCCCGCAAATTCCAGAAGCTCGGCGGCTCGATCCCGAAGGGCGTCCTCATGGTCGGCCCTCCGGGCACCGGCAAGACCCTGCTCGCCCGCGCCATCGCCGGCGAGGCGGACGTCCCGTTCTTCTCGATCTCCGGTTCTGACTTCGTCGAAATGTTCGTCGGTGTGGGTGCTTCCCGCGTCCGCGACATGTTCGAGCAGGGCAAGAAGCACGCTCCTTGCTTGATCTTCATCGACGAAATCGACGCTGTCGGCCGCCACCGCGGTCACGGCATGGGCGGCGGTCACGATGAGCGCGAGCAGACGCTCAACCAGCTCCTCGTGGAAATGGACGGCTTCGACACCCAGGAGGGCGTCATCATCATCGCCGCCACCAACCGCCCGGACGTCCTCGACCCCGCGCTGCTGCGCCCCGGTCGTTTCGACCGCCAGGTCACCGTGTCCCTTCCAGACGTGAATGGCCGCGAGGAAATCCTCCGCGTCCACGTGAAGAAGATCAAGCTGGCCCCCGGAACCGACCTCGGGATCATCGCCCGCGGCACCCCCGGCTTCTCCGGTGCGGAACTCGCCAACCTGATCAACGAGGCGGCTCTTCTTGCCGCCCGCCGCGGACTCTCCGCCGTCACCATCGCCGAGATGGAAGAAGCCCGCGACAAGGTCCGCTGGGGCCGCGAACGCCGCAGCCTCGCCATGTCGGACAAGGAAAAGACCGGCACCGCCTGGCACGAGGCCGGCCACGCCTACCTGAATATGGTGCTGCCGCACACGCACCCGCTGCACAAGGTGACCATCATCCCGCGTGGCCCGTATCTCGGCGCCACCATGTATCTGCCGGACGGCGATAAATACTCCACCCAGCGCAAGGAAGCCCTCGCCAACCTCGTGATGACCATGGGCGGCCGCATTGCGGAGTCCTTCATCACGGGCGACGTCTCGAACGGTGCTTCCGGCGACATCCGTCAGGCCACCTCCCTCGCACGCCACATGGTCTGCGAGTGGGGCATGAGCGACAAGCTCGGCATGATCGAATACGGCGACGGTGACAACCCGGTCTTCCTCGCCCGCGATGTCTCGCGCAGCCGGAACTACTCCGAGGACACCGCCCGCGTCATCGATGCCGAGATCAAGCGCTTCATCGACGAAGCCTACGATCACGCCACCGAGGTCCTCACCACCAACAAGGACAAGGTGGAGCTCATCGCCAATGCTCTGCTTGAATACGAGACGCTGGACGCATCCCACATCCGCGACCTCATCGAGACCGGCGAGATGAAGAATCCGCCCAGCGCGCCCAAGCCACCACCGGTCCCTGACGAATTCCGCAAGAAGCCCGCCGCCAAGCCCACCGAGGACAAGCCCGACGACGGCGGCCCTCTCCCCGGCGAAGTCGTAGGCGCCCCGGCCTGACCGCCGAACGGCGAAATCTGAAATTCCCAAAGCGCGGTGTGGATCGTCCACACCGCGCTTTTCCTTTCCACCGGGCGCCGGGAACAGCGCGTTCGAGCCACCAAAGGCGCAAAGGGCAGGGGACATCCGCACCCCAAGCCCACTGGGAGCGCGGGATTCATCCCGCCCGAATAGGTCCCCACGGCCTCAACCCACCAAGCCCCCCCGGGAGCGCCGGTCTCCAGGCCGGCCGAACGGTCCCCACGGCCTCAATCCACCAAGCCACCGCCGAGAGCGCTGGTCTCCAGACCGGCCGAACGGTCCCTCATGGCCCGCCAAAAAGTCCCGCCCCTGAGGAGAGGGGACACTCCTGTCCCCTAGTCCATCCCTTGTCGCAGCTCCTCATCCCCAGAGGAACGCCCCATCCCTCTCCGTCCCAACGGGACGATTCATAAAAGCCCGGCACCAAAGTGCCGGGACACTTGCCCTCCAGATCAGCGTCCCAACGGGACGCCTCATGCGGGGAAGAGCCCGAATACCCCGCCAGCCTCCCCTTCATCTCGTCGCTCACTCCCAGCATCGCGACGACCTCCGCTCCAGCCCCTCGACCTCGCAGTCTCAAAGCATCCCTGCAGCTCGCTCCATGCGCCAGCAAAGTGGTCCGCACACTTCGTGTGCGGCAACCGAACCACCCTGAGCGCTCCGCTATCCCCCAATTACGCCCGTATCTCCCTACCTCGGGACCGCCAGCCTCTAGACCGACCACTCCTCCAGCACCACTCCTCCAGCACCACTCCTCCAGCACCACTCCTCCAGCACCGCTTCTCCAGCACCGCTTCTCCGGCACCGCTTCTCCGGCACCGCTTCTCCAGCACCGCTTCTCCGGCACCGCTTCTCCAGCACCGCTTCTCCAGCACCGCTTCTCCAGCACCAAAGGTGCGAAATCCCTCAGCCCAGCCCATCGGGCTGGGTTTCCAGTGCGTAGCAACGGCGGCCTGAAGGGCCGCGAGACCGGCAAAGCTGATTCCCGGAATCAAGGAGGCCTCTTCCAGCAGCCTCTCCCCCTGAACGAACCGGACCGCAAGGGAAGGGGACTGCCCTCTTCCAGGCACCACATTACACCGATATCGCCCACTCACCCTCCACCACCGCTTTTCACCATTCCCGAACCACCCTCCGCCCTACTCGTTCGCCATCCCTCGAACCTTGAATTTCAGCGCCTCACAGCGCCATTCATTAACTACTATGAAAATAGTAGTTCGCGTCACGCAATCCATCACACACCCCGCAAACCAAGCAAATACAAGGCGCGCAGCCCCTCCGAGGGGATTTTCACCCCCGGATTTGCGCCCAATCCCCGCGATTTCCCACCTACGCCGCCTCTAGTAACAAGATCCCCGCAAAAAAGTTCAGAGCCCGAATCTCGCAAAATCAACGTGTTGCGCGGATTGGGCGAAAAAACTCCGAAAAAGCATCACGAAAGGTATTGACCCCCGGGGTCCGGGCACCTTAGGTTCTCCCCGCCGCGCGGCACCAAGCGCGGCGCGAGAGACGGGAGTCGATCGCG